>JBAYZO010000030.1:0-22693 GCA_041672465.1 Eubacteriales bacterium | reverse complement strand
ATAACTTTGCTGATGTTTGAGAGGGATATTTTATTTTCGCTCGCGAACTTGCCGAAAGCGCCGTAAATCGACGCCACGGGATCCGTCGCCTTTACGCTGAGCGGGGTGAGGAGGGTTTTCCCGTTAAACCCCACTATTTTTGTGGTGCTCCCCCCGACGTCAATGCCGACTATAATAGCCATTTTATACCCGTCCTTTTTTTATGAAAAATAAACTGTTAAGCAATTTTACTTGCGATAATTAATTGAAAAACCTACCCTTTAATACTTGTTTATTAAGAGAACTGCAACCTTTTTGTTGGTTTCGCTTGCGGCTGTTAATTGAAAAACCTATCCTTTAATACTTCCTAATTAAGAGAACGCAACCTTTTTGGTGATTTCGCTTTAGCGAAATTGCGGTTGTTGAAACCGCAAAACCAAAAAGTTGCCCATCGCAAGATTTATCTTTTAATACTTGTTTATTAAGAGAACTGCAATCTTTTTGTCGGTTTCGCTTTAGCGAAATTGCAGTTGTCTAAACTGCAAAGACAAAAAGTTGCCCATCGCAAGATTCACCTTTTAATACTTGTTAATTAAGAGAACGCAACCTTTTTGGTGATTTCGCTTTAGCGAAATTGCGGTTGTTCAGACCGCAAAACCAAAAAGTTGCCCATTTAATTAATATTTTCAATATGAAAATATTTGTTAAATCTATTTTATATCATGCGATGTCCTTTGTCAACAATTCTACAAATTTATTGACAAAGTCGGGCCGCGATGCTATTATGATAAACGGAGGGAAATTTCTATGGGATACGACTTAGGCATTGATATCGGCGGGACAAGCATTAAAATCGGCGTGACGGACAACTGTCTCCGCCTTATATATAAGGACTCTTTCCCCACCCGTACAAAAGACGGCGAAAGAGCCATAATGGACGACTTAAAGGCAAAATGCCGCGAGATTAAGCAAAAATTTGATATTTCACACATCGGCGTGGGCTGCCCGGGCGACAAAGACGAGGCGAACGTCAGCATTTTACGGGCGGGCAACCTGCCGTTTATAAACCTCCCCATTGTTAAGGAGCTTGAGGAAATTTTTGAAAAAGACGTGTTCCTTGACAACGACGGCAACTGCGCGCTTATCGCCGAATGGCTTTGCGGCAGCGGCAAGGGGCTCGGCGACATGGTAATGGTCACAATAGGCACGGGGATTGGCGGCGGGTGTATTGTAAATCGCGGGATTTTACGGGGGGTTGACAACGACGGCGGCGAGTTAGGGCATTTTTCAATCGACCCCGGCGGCCTCGATTGCCCTTGCGGGCAAAAAGGCTGCTTCGAGCGCTTTGCCTCCGCGAGCGCCCTTATTGACGCGACCGTCAAGGCGGCAAGGTCAAACCCCGGCTCTTTGCTTTCCGCTTATTGTGAGAGGCAGGCGGTTGACGGCACCACCGTCTTTGCCGCGCTGCGGGACGGCTGCCGCGCCGCGGAGGGCGTGCTTGAGGAATACGGCGCTCGGTTGGCGACGGGGCTCAACGGGCTGTGTTATATTTTTGCCCCCGAACTTTTAGTGCTCGCCGGCGGGATAACAAAAGAGGGGGAAACCCTACTTCGCTTTGTCCGCCCTAAGCTTATCTTCCCGGAAAAAGTCAAAATCTCCTCCCTTGGCGGGGACGCGGGGATGCTCGGCGCGTCGCACCTTCATATATTCGCCGACTATTATCTGTCGCTTAGAAAACAATAAACCCATGGCGGAAAGGACTTGCTTTTAAATGATTAAAAATCGGTTAACCGCGGCTCTGACGGCGTTTTGCCTGTGTTTTGGGTTGGCGGCGGAGATTATGAATTTTGGCATCTTTGCAAAAGATGAGGTCTTTGCAAAAGGCGAGATTCTCGCTAAAAGCGGGGGGAGTGAAATGGACTATAACGGAGTAAAAGTGGCGTATGTGCCTATTGACAACCGCCCCGTCAACAAAGAGAGGGCGGAATACCTCGCCGCTTCGGCGGGGGTTGAGCTGATCCTGCCGCCGGAGGATTTATACCGCACCGCGCTTGATAACATGACCCCAAACGAAAACGGCACCACATACGGGGACAGAGAGGCCATTGTTAATTGGTTAAAATCCATTGACAGCGAGTGCGATTATTTTGTGCTCTCCCTTGACCAGCTTTTGTCGGGGGGGCTTGTCACGTCGAGGTGGTTTTCAAACAGCGACCTTTCTTTTGAGTATGAAATCGCCGACTATATCGCAAGCTTGTCCGAAAACAACACGGTGGTGCTGTTTGACACGGTTATGCGGCTCGCATCGACGGTGAATTATCAGGGGTATCAATCCGTCGAGTACGACAGGCTCCGCGTTTACGGCGCGGCTGCCCGGCAAACGCTTTCCCCGGAAAACCTAAGCGTGCAAAACATAATTGACGGCTACAGGTATGACGAAAACGGCGAGGTAATTCAGTCGTCGCTGCCAAATGAAAAAATCGAAAAATATCTTTCCTCGCGGGAAAGAAAGCTAAAACTCATTGACTATGTGCTGGAAAACGCCCTTGACAACATTGATTTTTGTTTTATCGGGGTTGACGACTCGTCAAACGGGGTGAATATCCAAACAAACGAGATTAACTATATACGCTCCAAAACCGGCGACAAGGGCGCTTGCTTTGCCGCCACCGACGAGTTAGGGCTTATGGGGATAACCCGCGTGTTGTCGCTCCTTTACGGGGGTACCGGCGTAAGCGTAACTTATTTCGGCGGCGCCGAGGACAGCATGGCGGACGGCTTTGACTTTGAAACGCTGCGGCAAAACGTAAACTCCCATATTTCCTCCCTTAACTGCGGCGTTACCAACGAGGGCGAAACATTATCGGTGCTTATATTCACCAACGCCAACCATTCCTCCGCCGCCGCGGCTTTAGTTGCCCGCGCGGCGTCAAACATTGAAAACAACATACCCACGGTGATAATCGACCCCACCTACGGCAGCGGGAACAAGGCGCTTGAGAGGTCGCTCGCGAACTCGGGGATTTCGCCGACGATGCTTTTGGCCTATTCAAACTGGAACACCGCCGGGAACGCCATGGGGCTCGCGCTCTCAAACGGAATCGCGCGGTATCTCTACCTCAAACGCTCGGCGAATATCACCGAAGAGAGCCATAGGGGCTTTTTAAAGGCGATAACTTTCTCATTCCTTAAAGATATTAGTTATAAACTTTACGGGTTTAGCATAAACAATCCAAGCTCTATGGAATTTCTCTCATACGGGTATCTTTTGGAAAAAATCAATTCGGGAAAAATGATAAGGAGCCTTTCGCCCTATTCCGACGGCTACCACGAAACCGCGGTTTGCTCAAACTTCCGTTACCCTTGGAACAGAACCTTTGAGATGACATTTGACATTAGCTTTAAATCGTTCTTGCCCGGTGACGCCGACCTTGACGGGAAAGTCAGCGTGAGCGACTATATACTCATAAAACTGGCGATGCTAAACCTCGCGAACCTTGACGGGGAGGCGAAAAAAGCCGCCGACATAAACGGCGACGGCAAGCTTAGCTCTCTTGATTATATTGCGGTGAGACTCCACTTACTGGGCATAAAACCGCTTGGGGAAGTTTAACTTTAATCCTCAAGGTTATGCCAGACGTTTTGAACGTCGTCGTTGTCCTCCAGCACGCTCAGCATTTTGTTAAACTTTAAAAGAATTTCCTCGTCATTTACAGCCACGCGGGTTGACGGTATTTTTTCAACTTCGGCGGAGAGCATCTCATAACCGAGCTCCCCTAACTTTCTCCTTACCTCGTTAAGGGTCTGGGGGTCGGTGTAAATTTCAAAAAAGACCTCATCGTTGTCAATATCTCCGCCCCGCGGGGGGAACAAAATATCGTCGCCGCCGCACTCAAGGGCGTCTTCCATAAGTTTATCCTCGTCTTTTACGTTTTGCCCCTCTATGACTATAACCCCTTTATCGGAAAACATAAACGACACGCAGCCGGTGGTTCCGAGATTCCCGCCGTATTTGTCAAAGTTGTGGCGCATATCTGCAGCGGTGCGGTTGCGGTTGTCGGTCGCCGTCTCCACTATTACCGCCACTCCCCCCGCGCCGTAGCCCTCGTAAAACACCCTTTCATACTTATCCGCATCACCGCCGGACGCCTTTTTAATGACCCGCTCAATGTTTTCGTTGGGCACGTTGTTTGACTTTGCCTTGGATATGAGCGCCTCAAGGCGGGAATTGGCGGAAGGGTCGGCGCCGCCTTCCCTGACGGCTATGGCTATTTCCCTGCCCATTTTTGTAAAAACGCTGGCGCGCTGGGCGTCGGCCTTTTCTTTTTTATGCTTTATATTGCTCCACTTGGAATGCCCTGCCATAAAAACCCTCCTAAATCTCTTGCGTCTTTGCCATGCCTATCAAATCAAGGCAGCTCCCCGCGATTTGCAAAAACTTCTTTGTCAGAGTTATTCTGAACCCTTTCGCGTCCTCCGGCGCCCTTATTATCGGCGAGGAGTGATAAAACTGGTTAAAAACCCCGCAGGTGTCAAGCAGATAGCGGGTGATTACAGACGGCTCGTAATCCTTGAGCGAAGATCTTATTTTGTCCTCAAAGACGGAAAGCTGCATGATAAGGCGTTTTTCCCCGTCATTCGGCGAATAAGAGCAAATTATGCTTACCTCATCCCCGCCGCACTTGCGGATCACGCTTGCCGCTCTCGCGTATGTGTACTGGAGATACGGCCCGGTGTCGCCCTCAAACGACAGCGCGGTGTCCCAAGAAAAGTCCGCGTCTTTTATCCGCGCCGCGGAAAGCCCGCCGAACACCACCGCTCCCACGCCGACGGCAACGGCGGTCTCGCGCTTGTTTTTTAAGTCGGGGTTTTTTTCATCTATTATTTTCTCGGCCTTTTCCACCGCTTGAGAGATAAGGTCGTCGAGATAAATAATGTTCCCCGTCCTTGAGGCAAGCTTTTCACCCCCGAAAGACATTGTGCCGTATGGAACGTGGACTAAGTCTCCCGCCCAGTCATAGCCCATAAGCTCAACTACTTTAAACCACTGGGCAAAGTGAAGCGACTGCCCGGCGGAGGTGACATAGACGCATTTGTCAAAGTCATACTCCTGCTTGCGCCATTTCGCCGCGGCGATATCCCTTGTGGGGTAAAGCGTTGAGCCGTCGCTTCTTAAAATCAGCGCGGGGGGCATGTTATAGTCCGAAAGGTAGACCACGCTCGCCCCGTCGTCTGTCTTTAGCAGGCCTTTTTCCCGGAGTTCCTCAACCACCGCCGGCATGTAATCGGTATAAAACGACTCGCCGGTAAATGAGTCAAAGCTTATTCCCAGTATTTCATAAACCTTCATATATTCGTTCAGCGACACTTCTTTAAAAAGCCGCCACAGCTCTAAATACTCTTCGTTGCCCTTTTCAAGGGAACTGAACGCCGCGCGGGCGGAGTCTTCAAGGCTTTTATCGTTTCGCGACTCCTTGTTATAGCGGGCGTAGATTTTCTCAAGCTCGATAACCCCATCCGACAACACTTTTTCTCTTGACGACCACATTTTAAAAGCGCAGATAAGCATGCCGAAATTGGTTCCCCAGTCGCCGAGATGGTTTATCGCCACCGTTTTATAGCCGCATAGGTTAAAAATATTCCTAAGCGCGTTGCCGATAACTGTCGTGCCGATATGCCCCAAGTGAAACTTTTTGGCGATATTAGGGGAACTGAAGTCAAGGCAGACAGTCTTCCCCTCCCCGAGCTTGGAAAGACGGCTTATGTCGCCGAGCTCATCTATAAGCGAGCGGAAAAGTTCATCGCTGAAATACAAATTGACATACCCCGAAACAGCCTTAACCTCGCTTATTTCTTTTATCTTTTTTTCATCCGCCAACTCGGACAGCGACCTCGCGACAGTCAGGGCGATTTCGCCGGGGGGTGTTCTAAGGGCTTTGGCTAGCCGAAAACAAGGCAGGCAAAGCTCCCCGTTTTTCGGTTCGGCGGGAGACTCAAAAAGCGGGAATATTTCATTTTCGCCAACCCCGCCGCCGAACATGTCCGAGACAAGGCGGGCGAGACGCTTTTTTAAAGAAGTGATTTGTTCCATTTATTGCCGTTCCTTTTATATTTGTATATTTATTCTAACACAAGCGGCAGTGTTTTTCAATACAAAGATAGTCATATGGAACTGCCCGACGAAATAATTTTACGTTATTATGTCTATTAACTATTGAATTCGGGGGAAAATTAATTTATAATTGAAGAAGATTATTTTTTGGGGGTTGTTTTACGGTGAACAGTTGCAACTATAGTATATACAAAGTAGTCGTCACGCCGCTGCAAACCAATTGCTATATATTAAAATCCAAAACCACAAAAAACGCCCTTGTCATAGACCCGGGCGGGGACGCCGCCAAAATTAAAGAAAAGCTTTATAAAATCGGCGCCTCGCCAAAGGTGATACTCCTAACCCACGGGCATTTCGACCATATTCTCGCGACCGACGACATAAGAACAAAGCTTACAGAGGTGGGAATCCACGCTCTTGACGAAAACATGCTTTATGAAAAAGATTTTTTCTCCACAATGATGGAGGGCGACCCCCGCCCGCTTCTAAAAGCCGAGCATGTTTTCCGCAAAGAGAAAAACTATAAGATAGACGAGTTTGAGTTTACCCTCCTCCACACCCCCGGCCACACAAAGGGTTCGGTTTGCTATATCTTTGAAGACTGTATTTTCACCGGGGACACGCTTTTTAAAAACAGCATGGGCACGACGGTGTTCGGCGGGGACGACACCGAGCTGAATAACTCGTTAAAGCGGCTTTACTTCTACCCGGGCGACTACGCCATACTCCCCGGGCACGAGGGCGTGACCACGCTTTCGGAAGCCAAACGAAATAATCCCTTTTTGCGCAAGTTCGCGTTATAAAAGGGAATTATAAAAGCACGGACAAAAATAAAGTATAAAAGGCGGTGCGTTACGATACAAAAATCACAAAATATATACGACTTCGCCTTTAACGCCGCCGCGAAAGCTGTTTTTGTCGGGGAAGCCGCCGCCGGCAAGACCTCGCACGCTTATCTCGTCGAGGGCGAGAAAGGCTTTGGAAAAGACTATTTCGCCCGCTTTGCCGCCGCTTCGCTGCTTTGCCTTTCGGGGAACCCCCCCTGCGGGGAATGTTCCGCCTGCAAAAAGGCGGCGCAGTCTTCCCACCCCGACTTATTTGTGTTTTCCCCCGAAAAAGAGGGGAGCCAGATAACGGTGGGAATGGTCAGGGAAATAAAAAAAACAATATTTCTTCTCCCGAGCGAATCGGAAAAAAAAGTGTATATAATCAAAGAGGGGCAAAAAATGAATATCCCGGCGCAAAACGCGCTGCTGAAGTTTTTGGAAGAACCCCCCGCGTCTTCGGTGATATTTATATTGACCGAAAAAAAGGAATCCCTCCTCCCCACCGTTGTTTCACGGTGCAGGATAATCTCGCTTTCCCCCTCCCGTCCGGAGGAAATAGCAGGCTGGCTGAAGGGCGCCTTCCCGAAAAAAACCGAGGAAGAAATTGAGTCTGCCGTTATGATCTCGGGCGGGAGCCCGGGCAGGGCAAAGGACGCGCTGAGTAAGTCAACCGCCTTTTCAAGGTCGCTTCAAAAAGATGTCTTTGAGTTTTCCGATTTGGTTTTTTCCCAAAGCGGCGGGGGTAAATCCGCGCTTGTTATGTTCTTTAAGCAAAGGAAATACGACAGAATCAAAGCGAAGGCTTTTCTTGAACTTATGCTTTCACAAATTGAAACGCTGATTTTTAAAAACAATTTAAACAAAGGGGGTAACAACAACAATAACAATAATAACGGGGAAAACAATAATTTTAAGCTTGTCCATGTCGCCGAGGAGGCGCTCGGGGCGTATGAAAAGCTAAACGCGAACAGCAATATCAACCTGACGCTGGCAGCTTTCGCGTCAAGAGCGGCGGGGCTGTTATAATCGCCTTGGCAAATACCTATATTTTTAAGGATGAACACAATATGAGCACAATAGAAATTGAAAACGAAAAAAAATTCAGATACCATAAAAACAAAAATCAAAAAAGCGACAACGGAAGTTATATCGGCGGATGTTCGGCGGTCTCCCCGGTCGCGGAGGCCGAAGATATAAACGCGGTAAACGAAAAAAACGCCAAAGACGGCGGGGTGGAAATAATCGGCGTGAGGTTCAGAAACGCCGGAAAGGTTTATTATTTCTCACCAAACGGGCTGGACTTTGAGTTCGGCGACCATGTGATTGTCGAAACGGTCCGCGGTATGGAGTACGGGCAGGTCACTATTCCAAACAAAGTCCTGCCGGAATCGGAAATATTCAACCCGCTGAAACCCGTTATCCGCAAAGCCGACACCGCCGACGCCGAAAAAGACAAAGCCAACCGCGCGCTTGAGGCGGAAGCGAGGCCGGTTTGGGAGGAAAATGTCAAAAAAAACAGCCTTGTGATGCAGCTTGTCGATATTGAATACACATTTGACAACGCCAAGCTGATTTTTTACTTCACCGCCGACGGCAGGGTTGATTTCCGCGACCTTGTCAAGGATTTAGCGTCGATCTTCCGGACGCGTATCGAGCTGAGGCAGATAGGCGTAAGAGACGAGGCGCGGCTTATCGGGGGTATCGGGGTGTGCGGGCGGCCGTTTTGCTGCAAGACGTTTTTAACCGATTTCAGCCAAGTTTCAATTAAAATGGCGAAAGAGCAAAACCTTTCGCTGTCTTCCTCAAAAATTTCCGGCACCTGCGGGCGGCTTATGTGCTGTCTTCGCTTTGAGCACGACGTTTATGAAAAAGAATACGCCACCTTCCCCAAGGTTGACTCTATCGTGTCAACAAGTTTTGGAAAAGGGGTCATTGTGGAGTCTAACTTCCTAACCGGGAAGATAAAGGTTAAAATGAGCGACGCTGTCGGGAACTTTAAAAGCTTTACGCCGGGCGAGGTGAAAATTATCGGCTGTTTGAGGACTGAAAACAATATTGACAAATCGCTGCTCGAGCTTGAAGACAAATAAAAAGGAGACTTAAACCGTGGTTTTTTCTTCGCTTATATTTATATTCGCCTATCTCGCCACCCTCATGGTCCTTTATTTTATAATCCCGAAAAAATTCCGCATAACGCTTCTTTTTATTTACAGCCTTGTGTTTTACGGCTGGGGGGAACCGCTGTTTATCGGCGTTATGGCAGTCTCAATCGCCTCCGCGTATGGTTTTGGCTTTTTAATCGCCAAGCATGCCGGTGAGGGCGGGGACAAAAAAAAAGCGAAGATTTATCTCGCTTTATCCCTTTCCTCAAACCTTGTTTTTCTTTTATTTTTTAAATACGCCAACTTTTTTATAGCAAACTTTTCGCTTATCCCCGCGTTTTCCTCGCTGGGGACAATTTCTTGGCTTAAGCTCCCCATCGGGATTTCGTTTTATACTTTTCAAATCATGTCTTATTCCATTGACGTCTACCGGGGCGACGCGAATCTTCAAAAAAATATCGTGCCTTTCGGCGCGTATGTCACGCTTTTTCCTCAGCTTATCGCCGGGCCTATCGTGAGATACAAAGACATAGACGACCAGCTTGTGGCGCGGGAAGAAAACATTGACAAATTCGCCGCCGGGGCGAGAAGATTCGTGGCGGGAATGGCGAAAAAAATCCTCCTTGCCGATTCGGCGGCGGGGGCGGCGAGGTATTACGCCACCGCCATAAAGCTTGACCCCACGGCGCTTGGCGGGTGGATACTTATGCTGTCTTTTACCTTCCAGATTTACTTTGATTTTTCGGGGTATTCGGATATGGCTATCGGTCTTGGGAAAATGTTCGGGTTTGAGTTTCTTGAAAACTTCGACTACCCGTATATTTCAAAATCCATAACCGAGTTCTGGCGGCGCTGGCATATCTCGCTTTCCACTTGGTTTAAAGAATATGTCTATATCCCGCTCGGCGGCAACCGCAAGGGCATAAAACGGCAGCTGCTTAATATAGCCGCCGTCTGGCTGCTCACCGGGTTCTGGCACGGCGCGAGCTGGAACTTTATTGTCTGGGGCGGGTATTTCGGTTTGATTCTAATTTTGGAAAAGCTGTTTTTACTTAAGCTGCTTAAAAAAATTCCCGCGTTTTTTTCGCATTTTTACGCTCTTTTCTTTATTTTGTTCGGCTGGCTGATTTTTTATTTCACCGATTTCGGCGAGGGCATAGCCTGCCTTACCGCGATGTTCGGCGGCGCGCCCTTGTCAAGCCCCACGGCGGTTTATGACTTTTTGCGGTTTTTGCCCATGTTCGCCATTTGCGCCATAGCCTCCACGCCAATACCGAAAAGGCTGTTTTATTACTTTGAGGAAAAGCTTACGCTTTTTGCCTACGCCTCGCCCGCGATTATGGGAGCCGTGTTTATGCTTTGCGTGGCTTATATGGTTAACTCAACTTACAGCCCGTTTCTTTATTGGATGTTTTAAGGGGGATTGGTAAATGAAAAACAAAAGGCTTATCAATATAATTACAACAGTAGTTTTTTTAGGGATTATCTTTAGCTTTTCTTTCGCGTTTGTAATAAAACCGGGGAATATTTCGTCTTCCAAAGAGCGGAGGTATTTGCAAACCCTCCCGGTCTTTACCTTTGAAGAGTTGAAGACCGGCAAGTTTTCAAGTCAAATTAACGAGTATCTAAACGACCAGTTCCCGCTGCGGAACGCTTTTGTGGCGGTTGAGTGCGGCGCGGAGAAACTTCTCCTAAAGCGCGAGAACAACGGGGTGCTGTTCGGCAGAAACGGACAGCTCGCGGTAAGGCTGTTCCCCGCCTATGACGGCAAACTGCACGGGGAAGTAAACGGAATAGCTTATTCCCCGCCGCACACCGATTTGTTTTATAAAGACGCTCTCACTGCCCAGCTCGGCGTTCTTAGTGAATTTTCAAACAAACTTGCCGCCGAAAACATCCCTTTGTCCGTTATCCTGCCGCCAAGAACAATTGATGTCGCGGGGAGCGCATTTGACTATCCCTCCGATAACAGCGACAGGCTTATCGCTTTTGTGAGGGAGAAAACACAAAAAATAAACCTTGTCGATATTTATTCCGAATTCAGGGAGAGATACGACAACGGGGAGTATATATATTACAAGACCGACCACCACTGGACAACGCTGGGCGCTTACTACGCTTATGTTGAAGTTATGAAATCATTTGGAATGGACTACTATGAAAAAGAAGACTTTGATATTCACGCCGCGACGGTAAACTTTCTCGGCACCACTTTTTCAAAGTCCGGCTTTTCTTCCTTTACACCCGATACCATTGAGTACTGGACGCTAAGGGAGCTCCCCCCCGAAAACTTTACCACGATAATTTATAAAGGCAGAACTTCGGAAATCGAAAACAGTTTTAGCGGTTTTTATGATTTTTCTTATCTACAGAAAAAAGCCGATATTCCCGATGAATACGGCCTTTTCCTCTCCGGCACCAACGCCGTCACCCGTATAAGCTTGACAGACGGCTCGCCCCGCCCCGCGCTTATGCTTTTTAAAGATTCTTTCGCGCTGTCGCTGGCTCCCTTTTTGGCGCTTCACTTTGATATTGTGATGCTTGACTTAGCCCAAGCGCGGGACATTCTTCTTGCCGGGAACACATTCCGCGCGGACGCGGCGCTTGTCTGCGCCAACTTTGAAAACCTTGTCACTTCGGGGGCTTTGTCCCAGCTTAGAAACGCGGCGGGGCTTTTTTCCGAATAACTTTGAAACAAACATATAAACGGCGCGAAAAAGGACTCAGCGTTGAGTCCTTTTTTTTGTCTGTTTCATTTTTGTTATAATCGCCCGTCTGGTCACAAGCCCGATAAAAATATCCCTGTCGTCAATAATGGGGACAAAGTTCTGGAGCGCCGCCATTTGGAATAGCTCTTCCTCGGACACGTTTACCGAAACCGGCTTGTACTTGTCTTTGTCGATAACGCCCCCGATAGTTTTGGTTTCTGTCTCTTTTAGGATTTGCGGGTTGTTTTCTTTAATGAGATCAAACAAAGGCCAAAGAAAACTTCCCTCGCTGACAATGCCTATGTACCTGCCCTCCCGGTCAATGACGGGAACCGCGGAAAAATGGGTGTTTCTAAGCTTTTCCAACCCCTGTCTTATTGTGAAATCGTCATAGAGGTAGACCACGCTTGACTTGGGTGTCAGATAAAAAGCCGCGTTCATCGCATTACCCTCCCTCCCAGTACATATTACCCTAAAAAACCGAAGAGGTAAAGAATAAAGTTGTTAATAATTATCCCGCGGGTATAAATTTATTTGCCTCTTTTTTGTATAAAAGCGTACAATGACTTTAGCCTGTTATAGCTAAAAAGGCTTAAGACCGAAACCGCAAGCCCTTTTATAAGCGTAAAGGGGAGGTTGAAGATCAAAAGCGCGCTTTTCAGCGACCCGACGGACGGGAGAATGGCCGAGTACGCCTTTAGAATCTCGTCAATCGGCATCATTTTGGAATAAACGGGGTAAACGATATATAAGTTCGCGGGGAAGCTTATCGCCGCCATAACCGCGCTCCCCGCGAGGCAGGCAAGAAGACTGCCTTTAAAGCCGGGCTTCTTTTTATAAATAATCCCGGCAACGCTGACAAAGCTCGCGCCAAGGATAAAATTAGCGATCTCGCCCACCCCCGCCGAGTAAGACGCCGAGAGCTTAAGCAAGTTTTTAATAAGACAAACCGCCACCCCCTCGATCGGCCCGAAAGCAAACGCGGCGATAAGCGCGGGGAATTCCGAAATGTCCATTTTTATAAATCCCGGCATAAGCGGCACGGGGAATTCGAGCAGCATAAGCACAAACGCGATGGCGGAAAGCACGGCGACGGTGGTTATTTTTTTTATTTTTTCTTGAATTGTCACATTAATTCCTCCGGTAAACTAAATTTCGCGAGCGTCTCACGCAGTTGGCCAAAGTCTTCATAAGACGGCAGGCTTAAATATATCGCCACCCGCTTTGCCGGATGCGCGAAGATTTTCTCCCGCACGCAAAGGGGGTTGCCATAGTCTTTCCCGGACGAGGAATATATCACCCCGGCGTATCCGCCGGCGTTTTCGCCGGTATCGTTCTCATTTTCGCCATCCGCGTCAAAAACCTCAAACTTATGCTCTTCGGCGAGCTTTTCAAGGTCAAGAGACAAAAACCCCTCCCTTGAGTAATACGCGGTGAAATAAAGGCTGTTTATGTCAAGGTGAATTTCCCCCAGCCCGTGGATTGTGATGACGGGAGCGGGGTAATACCTGATTGGTTTTTCGCCCGACAAGTGAAAGTTATACCACCCCCACGAGCAGTCGAACCCCCCCGAAACAAGCTCGCTCTCAAGCCTGTTTGCCTTTTCGTGGAGCTTTTTATAAACCTCGTTGAGAAGCCCGAAAGTGTCAAAACCGTTTTTTTTCACGATATCACTCCTTAAAATATATTTTGACCAAAAGAAAAGCGCCCTCTGTAACAGGGGGCGCAAAAACACCGATGTGCTATTCACTTCTCTTATCCGGACTATACCGTCGGTACGGGAATTCCACCCGTTCGGCGCGAAACCGCGTTAGCTGACTTTGACAGCCGGTGGGGAATTGCACCCCGCCCCGAAGTATAAATTATTTAATTATTCTATTATACGCTATGATATTTAGTTGGCTACTTCAACCACAACGCCCGAGCCGACGGTTCTGCCGCCCTCGCGGATAGCGAACCTTAAGCCTTTTTCAATGGCGATAGGGGTGATAAGCTCAACCGACATGCTGACGTTGTCGCCGGGACGGCACATATCAACGCCCTCGGGGAGGGTTATCACGCCCGTGACGTCAGTTGTTCTGAAGAAAAACTGAGGGCGGTAGTTTGTAAAGAAAGGCTTGTGGCGCCCGCCTTCTTTTTCAGTAAGGACATAGACCTGACC
Source organism: Eubacteriales bacterium (assembly GCA_041672465.1). Classification (GTDB taxonomy): domain Bacteria; phylum Bacillota; class Clostridia; order Oscillospirales; family CAG-382; genus UBA1206. Next base: position 8,804 of record JBAYZO010000030.1, on the reverse strand, counting down.
CACAAATTTGAGGTGGGGGCGGATTGTCCCGGGCTTTGCCAAAACTTGGCCTCTTTCGATCTCGTTCTTTTCAACGCCGCGGAGGAGACAGCCCACGTTGTCGCCGGCTTCGGCGAAATCGAGCAGCTTGCGGAACATTTCAAGACCGGTGATAACGGTCGGCTTGGCTTTTTCCTGAAGACCGACAATTTCGACGTTGTCGTAAACCTTAACGGTGCCGCGCTCAACTCTGCCCGTGGCGACGGTGCCGCGGCCGGTGATGGAAAATACGTCCTCCACAGGCATAAGGAAGGGGAGTTCGGATTTTCTGTCGGGAGTGGGGATAAAGCTGTCGACGGCGTCCATGAGTTCACGGATCGGCGCGTAAGCCGGGTCTTCGGGGTCTTTTGACTCGGCGCTGAGCGCTTCGCGGGCCGAGCCGCGGATTATCGGGGTGTCGTCGCCGGGGAAGCTGTACTCGGAAAGAAGCTCGCGGATTTCCATTTCGACTATCTCAAGGAGTTCCTCGTCGTCTACAAGGTCGGTTTTGTTGAGGAAAACGACCATCGCGGGAACGCCCACCTGCCTTGCGAGGAGTATGTGTTCGCGGGTCTGCTGCATAGGACCGTCCGAGGCGGCGACCACAAGAATGGCGCCGTCCATCTGCGCCGCGCCCGTGATCATGTTTTTAACATAGTCGGCGTGACCCGGGCAGTCGACGTGAGCGTAATGGCGGTTGGCTGTCGAGTATTCGACGTGACGAGTGTTGATCGTTATGCCCCTTGCTTTTTCTTCCGGAGCGTTGTCAATAAGGTCATAGGGTAAAAATTCAATGGATTTATCGGCGAGAGCGAGTGTTTTTGTTATCGCCGCGGTGAGCGTCGTCTTACCGTGGTCGACGTGACCGATAGTGCCGATATTAATATGCGGCTTTGTTCTTTCAAATTTTGCTTTTGCCATTTTTATCCTCCTAAAAAGATAATAAATAATTTTTAATTATTTTTTTAATTTAATTTCTTTATTTTTAATTTTTATTTTTAGCTAAAATGTACGCGGCAAGCCGCGAACCACCCTAAACATACAATGAATATAATCGTATAGACCTATTATATAGAATTTTTACCACAAGTCAAGGACTTTTTAAAAATTAAATGCGGTTTGACGCGTTTGGGGCGTTTTTCTAATAGTCCGCGGGCTTGGAAACGCAAATCTGGTCTTGAATCGACTTCGGCACTTCGGCGTAATGGCTGGGCTGCATTGTGTAAACCCCCCTGCCCTGAGTTTTGACCTCATATCGGTGGCGTAGCCGAACATATTAGACAAAGGCACGAGCGCCGCTATTTGCGAAACGCCGTTCGCGGGTTCAAGGTTTGTGATATTCCCGCGCTTTGACACAATGTCGCCGATCACTTCCCCGGTGTATTCGTCGGGGCAGATGACAGCCACCTGCATGATAGGTTCGGTGAGCGTCGGGCTTGCTTTTTGCATGGCGGCTCTGAAAGCCATGGAACCCGCAATCTTAAACGCCATTTCCGACGAGTCTACCTCGTGGTAAGAGCCGCCCTCAAGCGTCGCTATAACATCAACCACGTTATAACCCGCGAGCACGCCGGACATCATCGCGCCCTTAATGCCCTCTTCCACGGCGGGGATATACTCGTTTGGAATGTCGCCGTCGCGGACGTTGTCGATAAACTCAAAGCCCTTGCCTTTTTCATTGGGCTCTATGCTGATTATGACGTGTCCGTACTGGCCGCGCCCGCCCGACTGACGGATAAATCTCCCCTCCGCCCTTGCTTTTTCGCGGATGGTTTCTTTATAGGAAACCTGCGGGCTTCCCACGTTGGCTTCTATTTTGAATTCTCTCAGCAGCCTGTCCACGATAATTTCAAGGTGGAGTTCTCCCATGCCGGCGATAATGGTCTGACCCGTCTCGGTGTCGGTATAGGTCTTGAATGTTGGGTCTTCTTCCATAAGGTCCGTCAGCGCGAGCGACATTTTCTCCTGCCCGGCTTTGGTCTTGGGCTCTATCGCCACTCTTATGACGGGTTCGGGGAATTCCATCGATTCAAGGATTATCGGGCGTTTCTCGTCGCATAGGGTTTCCCCCGTGGTTATGTTTTTGGCGGATATAATGGCGGCGATCTCACCCGCGCCTATCACGTCGATTTCTTCCCTGTGGTTGGCGTGCATAAGCACAATCCGCCCGAGCCGCTCTCTTTTACCCCGAATGGGGTTATACAAAATGTCGCCGGTTTTTGCCTTGCCGGAATAAACCCGGATATAGCAAAGCTTGCCCGCCACAAACGGGTCAGTCATAATCTTAAACGCCAGCGCCGAGAACGGTTCGTCCTCGCTCGCTTTTCTGTGCTCTTCCCCGCCGGAAAGAGAATGCCCGTTAATCGGGGGGATATCCGCGGGGGAGGGCATATAGTCGACAATGGCGTCAAGCAGTTTCTGCACCCCTTTGTTTTTATAAGAGCTGCCGCAAAGCACGGGGATAAACTTGTTTGAGAGCGTGGCTTTTCTTATAACCGTCTTAAGCTCGTCGGAGTTTATTTCCTCGCCGTCAAGGTATTTTTGGAAAAGCCCGTCGTCAAACTCGGCGGCGTGCTCGATAAGATTCACGCGGTATTTTTCGGCGACCGGGACCATCTCCGCGGGGATTTCCCCCTCCAGCACTTCCATTCCCAGCCCGCCCGACGAAAAATAAGCCTTCATCTCGACTAAGTCGATAAGGCCGGAAAAATCGCCCTCCGCGCCTATCGGGATCTGAATGGGCACGGGGTTTGCTTTCAGCCTGTCGGCGAGCATTTCGACGACATGGAAAAAGTTCGCCCCCGTGATATCCATTTTGTTGATATACGCCATTCTCGGCACGCCGTACTTGTCGGCTTGCCTCCATACCGTTTCGGACTGGGGTTCCACCCCGCCTTTGGCGCAAAAAACTGCCACAGCACCGTCAAGTATGCGTAGAGAGCGTTCTACCTCAACGGTAAAATCCACATGTCCCGGAGTGTCGATGATATTAACGCGGCACCCTTTCCAGTGGCAGGTCGTGGCGGCCGAAGTTATGGTTATACCGCGCTTTTGTTCCTGCTCCATCCAGTCCATGGTGGCAGCGCCTTCGTGAACCTCCCCGAGCTTATGAGTTTTACCCGTGTAAAACAATATTCTTTCGGTTGTAGTGGTTTTCCCCGCGTCAATGTGCGCCATAATTCCAATGTTGCGCATTTTTTCAAGCGGGTATGCTTCCGTTAACGGCATGTTTTCTCCTTTCCGCTAATAGCGGAAATATTTTTCCGCTCCGCGCGGAGTAAAAATTAAGATAAATACAAATTATAAAATTTTTGCTTTTACCAGCGATAATGAGCGAACGCCTTGTTGGCGTCGGCCATTCTGTGAGTTTCGTCCTTCTTCTTGACCGCTCCGCCCAAATTATTGATAGCGTCAATAATTTCGGCCGCGAGCCTTTCGCTCATCTTCTTGTCGCTCCTTGACCTGGCGTAATTGATAAGCCAGCGGAGACCCAAGGTCTGTTTTCTGTCGGCGCGGACTTCCATAGGCACCTGATAGTTGGCGCCGCCGCGGCGGACAGCTTTGACCTCAAGATTGGGCATAATATTGTCAAGCGCTTTGCGGAACTGCTCCAAAGGGTCTTCTCCGGTCTTTTTCTTTACGATATCAAACGCCTCGTAAACGATTTTTTCGGCGACGCCCTTTTTGCCGTCGTACATTATGTTGTTGATAAGCTTTGTAACAAGCGTCGAATGATACAACGGGTCGGGGAGTATTTCCCTTTTAAAGCCATGCACTCTTCTTGGCACTTTTCTTCCCTCCTTCATTAGCGGCCGTGTGGCCTTGATGAGTTCACAGGTACTCGAAAACAAATTCCCGCAAGTGACAAAGTGCGATTACAACCCGCTTTAAGACAATAATTTGCCCATAGCAATGTTTTAATATATAAACCGCGCTTTTGACACGAACATTTTAGTTTTTCGTTTTACCGATGAATTAAACGTTATTTCTTCTTTGGATTTTTCGCGCCGTATTTTGAACGGCCCTGGTTTCTCTTGGCAACGCCCTGAGTGTCAAGGGTTCCGCGAACGGTGTGATAGCGCACGCCCGGGAGATCCTTAACCCTGCCGCCTCTGATTAAAACCACCGAGTGCTCTTGAAGATTGTGTCCTATGCCGGGGATATAAGACCAAACCTCAATGCCGTTGGTGAGCCTTACGCGGGCGACCTTCCTCTGAGCCGAGTTGGGCTTTTTGGGGGTTTTGATGGTCACCTTTGTGCAGACGCCGCGCTTTTGGGGCGAGGGCAGGTCGAGAGTGATGTTCTTAATCGAGTTTACGGATTTCATAAGAGCGGGCGAATTGGATTTGTAAGTGGATTTCTTCCTGCCGTGCCTTACCAGCTGGTTGAATGTAGGCATTGTTTCCCTCCTTTTTTTAATATTTTGCTTTTTCCGCAACGGAGTAATTATATATCAAACCCCTCTTTATGTCAAAGGAGTTATGATAGCTATAAGTGTAAATTATATATGAATAAACTTTTAAAAGTTTATCTGAGCTTCTTCGGCGTCATATATGCCGCCGTATTTGGAGCCGGTGTCAACCTCCACGCCGCGGTACAGCCTCATTCCCGTTCCGGCGGGGATAAGCTTGCCGATAATGACGTTTTCCTTAAGCCCCAAAAGTGGGTCGATTTTGCCCTTGACGGCGGCTTCGGTGAGAACCTTGGTGGTCTCTTGGAAAGACGCCGCCGACAAAAACGAGTCGGTGGAAAGCGACGCTTTGGTTATCCCGAGCAGCAGCGGCGTGCCTTCGGCCTCCATAAGCGGGGTGGGATGCCTGCCGCTGCCGTTGGCCTTTTTGATTTTGTCGTTCTCGGCGTCAAAATCCGCGACGTCGACCGCAGACCCCATAAGGAGATCGGTGCTGCCGGGGTTTTCAACCCTGATTTTTCTTGTCATCTGACGGGCGATTATCTCAATATGCTTGTCGGCTATCTCAACGCCCTGAATCCGGTAAACCTTTTGGATTTCCTTGATAATATAGGCGTAAACCGCGTCGAGCCCCGAAATTCGGAGAATATCACCCGGCGTTTCGGTGCCTTCGGTAAGCTTCTGGCACTTTTTGACCTTTTCGCCGTCCTCAACGATTATTTTAGTGATAAACGGCACGCTTGTGGCGCGTTCCTCGCCGGTATAATCGTCTTTTACAATGACTTGTTTTGTCTTTTTAACCTCGTCTATCCTTACGGTGCCGTCAAAGTCCGATAGCACGGCGGCTTTTTTCGGCCTGCGCGCCTCGAAGATTTCCTCCACCCTCGGAAGACCCTGAGTTATGTCGCCGCCGGCGACTCCGCCGGAGTGGAAAGTTCTCATGGTGAGCTGGGTTCCCGGCTCGCCAATCGACTGGGCGGCGATAATCCCCACCGCCTCGCCTATGCTCACGGGGCGGCCGCTGGAAAGGTCGGCCCCGTAGCAGTGGGTGCAGGCGCCATGCTTTGCCTTGCAGTTTATAACCGAGCGGACATGCACTTTTTCAATCCCCGCCGCCTTAATGGCAAGCGCCTGTTCTTCTGAAATAAGGGCGTCGCCGGGAACGATAACCTCCCCGGACACGGGGTTTACCACGTCCCCGATAGTATATCTGCCCACAAGGCGTTCCTCGAACTTTTCTATTACGGCTTCCTTGTTGCCTTGGTATTCGACAATTTTTGTCACCCAGAGCCCTCTGGTGTCGTGGCAGTTTTCTTCCCTTATTATGACATCCTGCGAAACGTCGACAAGCCGCCGCGTCAGATATCCCGAATCGGCGGTTCTAAGCGCCGTGTCGGCAAGCCCTTTCCGCGCGCCTCTGGCGGCGGTGAAGTACTCAAGTATTTTCATTCCCTCGCGGAAGTTGGCCTTTATGGGGATTTCAATTGTCTTGCCCGTGGTCGACGACATAAGGCCGCGCATTCCGGCGAGCTGTCTTATCTGTTTTATAGAACCTCTGGCGCCCGAGACCGCCATCATGTTTATGGGGTTATACTTGTCAAGGTCTTTCTGAAGCGCGTCGGCGACGTCGCTTGTGCACTTGTCCCAAATTTCCATAACGCGCTGTGAACGTTCTTCGTCGGACAAAAGACCCTCGCGGAAGAAATTGGTGATAATATCGACATTGTCGTCGGCCTCGGCAAGCAGCGCCTTTTTTTCGGGGGGGATAGACATGTCATAAACGGAAATGGTCATAGCCCCTTTGGTGGAATACTTAAAGCCCTGCTCCTTGATTTTGTCAAGCACCTCGCAGGTCACGGCGTTGCCGTGTTTTCTTATACAGCGGTCGACAATAAGCGCGAGTTCGCTGTTTGTGGTCACGAAATCAATTTCCGGCCTGAAAAGCTGCGACGGGTCGTTTCGGTCGACAAAGCCTAAATCCTGCGGGATCGGGCTGTTGAATATAAGGCGGCCGAGCGTGGTGTTTATTATTCCCGATTTTTGCTCGCCGTCAACCTCTTTTGTAACTTTTACAAATATTTTCGCGTGGAGCGAAAGGTCGCCGCTCTCATGCGCCATGACGGCCTCATCGTAATCGGAAAATGTTTTACCCTCGCCGAGCTCGTTTTCTTTGTCAAGGGTGAGGAAATAAGACCCTAACACCATGTCCTGAGACGGCACGGTCACCGCGTGTCCGTTTACCGGCTTTAACAGGTTGTTTGCCGAGAGCATAAGAAACCTTGCTTCCGCCTGCGCTTCCGCCGAAAGCGGGACATGGACAGGCATCTGGTCGCCGTCAAAGTCGGCGTTAAACGCCGGGCAGACGAGCGGGTGGAGCTTTATGGCGCGGCCTTCCACAAGCACGGGCTCAAACGCCTGTATCGAAAGCCTGTGAAGGGTGGGGGCGCGGTTTAGCAGCACGGGGTGTTCTTTAATGACGGCGTCAAGCGCGTCCCAAACCTCCGGTGTCGCCTTTTCAACGCGTTTTTTCGCGTCTTTAATGTTGGTGGATTTGCCTGTCGCCACAAGCGTTTTCATAACAAACGGCTTGAAAAGCTCAAGCGCCATTTCTTTGGGGAGCCCGCACTGGTATATTTTCAGCTCGGGTCCCACCACAATGACCGAACGCCCGGAATAGTCAACCCTCTTGCCAAGCAGGTTTTGCCTGAAACGCCCCTGCTTGCCGCGGAGCATTTCCGAAAGCGATTTCAGCGGGCGGTTGTTGGGGCCGGTCACGGGGCGGCCGCGGCGGCCGTTGTCTATCAAAGCGTCGACGGCCTCTTGGAGCATTCTTTTTTCATTTCTGATTATTATTTCGGGCGCCTCAAGCTCAATAAGGCGTTTGAGGCGGTTGTTTCTGTTTATGACCCGCCTGTATAAATCGTTTAAGTCGGAAGTGGCGAATCTGCCGCCGTCAAGCTGAACCATCGGCCGAATATCCGGGGGAATCACCGGGAGCGCCTCAAGTATCATCCATTCCGGGCGGTTGCCCGAAAGCCTGAACGCCTCCACCACTTCAAGTCTTTTTATAAAGCGGACTTTGCGCTGACCTTGGGCGGTCTGGAGTTCGCGCTTAAGGTCCTCGGCGTGTTTTTCAAGGTCTATTTCGCCGAGAAGTTCCTTAATCGCTTCGGCGCCCATTCCCACGCGGAAGTCGTCTTCGTATTTTTCATAGTTGTCGCGGTACTGCTGTTCGGAAAGCAGCTGCTTTTTTTCAAGGGGGGTGTCGCCCGGGTCTATAACTATATAGCTCGCGAAGTACAGCACTTTTTCAAGGAGCTTTGGCGACATATCGAGGAGAAGCCCCATTTTTGAGGGGATAGCCCTGAAATACCAGATATGCGAAACCGGGGCGGCAAGCTCGACATGCCCCATCCGCTCGCGGCGGACTTTATTCGTGGTTATCTCAACCCCGCATTTTTCGCAGATTTTGCCCTTGTAACGCGCCCCTCTTTTATATTTGCCGCAATGACATTCCCAGTCTTTTGTGGGTCCGAAAATCTTTTCGCAAAAAAGGCCGTCTCTTTCGGGTTTTAGGGTCCTGTAATTTATTGTTTCGGGTTTTTTAACCTCTCCGCAGGACCACGACCTTATCATTTCCGGGGATGCTAAGCCGATTTTAATGGATTCAAACTCAACGTTTTCCATATTTCTTCCCCCTTTAGTTATCACTGTCACTATTTATATCACTGTCGCCGTCATCCGGGTCGTCCCCGGAATAACTGTCCCCGTATTCCGGCGAACCCTCGATACCCGGCACCTCGCCGTCGGAATCAATGTCACCGTCCGAGTCGTCATCGTCCGCGTCACCGCCGGCGCTTTCGTCGTCAAACAGCATGTTGTCGATTTCTTTGTCCATTACGTTTTCGCCAAGCTCGACTTCGGAATATTTCCTTTCGTCAAGGGTGTCGTCCGAATAATCCTTAAGGTTGATTTCCCTTAAATCGTTATCCATGACTCTCACGTCAAGGCTGAGCGCTTGGAGCTCCTTGACAAGCACCTTAAAAGCCGCCGGCACGCCCGCCGTGGGGATGTTCTGACCTTTGACAATAGCCTCGTAAGCCTTTACCCTGCCCTTTACGTCGTCGGACTTAACCGTCAGTATTTCCTGAAGCGTGTAGGCGGCGCCATACGCCTCCAGCGCCCAGACTTCCATCTCGCCGAACCTTTGTCCGCCGAACTGGGCTTTGCCGCCAAGGGGCTGCTGGGTCACGAGCGAGTACGGGCCGGTGGAACGGGCGTGAATCTTATCGTCGACAAGGTGGTGGAGCTTTAGAAAATACATATACCCCACGGTGACGGGGTTGTCGAAGGGCTGACCCGTCCTGCCGTCGTA
>JBAYZO010000029.1:0-23000 GCA_041672465.1 Eubacteriales bacterium | reverse complement strand
ACCGGGATGGACGTACCTCCGGTGCACCGGTTGTTCCGCCAGGAGCATAGCCGGGTAGCCGCGTACGGATGTGATAAACGCTGAAAGCATCTAAGCGTGAAGCACACCTCAAGATGAGATATCCCATAGCATAAGCTAGTAAGGTCGCTTGTAGACTACAAGTTTGATAGGTCGGAGGTGTAAGCGCGGCAACGCGTTCAGCTGACCGATACTAATTGACCGAGGGCTTGAACTACAATTCTTTTCTTGCATATACCTTTTTCCTATTCGTTTTTGGTCCTTTCACCTTTAGGATTTGCACCTTTAGCTCAGTTGGCAGAGCAACTGACTCTTAATCAGTGGGTCCAGGGTTCGAGTCCCTGAAGGTGCACCAATTTTGGTAGTTAAACATAAAAAATAAAAATCGCCACCCATCTGAGTAAAACAGTCAGTGTTTTTTGCCGCAAGGGTCCACCCGTTCCCATCCCGAACACGGAAGTTAAGCTTGCGCGCGCCGACAATACTTGTCTGGAGACGGACCGGGAAGATAGGTCAATGCTGACACATACGCAATAAAATAGGCGAATCAGCTTAAAAGTCTAATTAAAATTAGGCTTTTAAGGGCCTTTAGCTCAGTTGGTCAGAGCTACCGGCTCATAACCGGTTGGTCCGGGGTTCGAGTCCCTGAAGGCCCACCAGAAAAAAGCGCCAAAAGGCGCTTTTTTCAATGAAATAAATCCTTGCGGATTTGTGAAATGTGCTATCGCACATGAAATACGCCTGCCGGCGTATGAAATGCCTGCGGGCATGGGTGGATTTATTTTATTTCATTTTATGCGTCAGCATAAAATTTCATAATGGTCGTGAGACCATTATTTCATATTGCGGAGCAATATTTCATTTAACATAAAAAAATATGACCTAACATTACAAAGTTAAAACATTTTTCAATGAAATAAATCCTTGCGGATTTGTGAAATGTGCTATCGCACATGAAATACGCCTGCCGGCGTATGATATGCCTGCGGGCATGGGTGGATTTATTTTATTTTACTTTCTGCTTTAGCAGAAAAGTTTTGCGTAAGCATAAAATTTCATAATGGTCGTGAGACCATTATTTCATATTGCGCAGCAATATTTCATTAAATATAAAAACAAGACCCGAAGTAAATAGGTTATAAGTATTACTTTAATTTTTATTCATTGCCTTTTGGCGTTTTTTAAATATCTGCTAACAAAACCGCTTAAATATTTTTTTATAACGCATAATCATTTAAGGCATCAGATGATGTCCTATTTTTAAAATAGCGGTTTTTATTGACATTTTGCTAAAACCCACTATAATTTAATATTGATAAGCCTTTTTAAAACTCCAAAAAGGGGGGAAGACATGAAAAGCCCTGTGTTTTTAAGAAAAACGCCCATCATAAAGGGAATGTTTTCTATTCTGATAGGGGTTTTATTCCAAGTATTTTTTGTTTTCACGAAAAGCTTTGATACCCAGCTCGCGCTTATATTCGCCGTGTTTTTCGCATTCAGCGCCCCTTATATGCTGAACATTTACCTGCTGAAACGTTATATATACCCCAGCCTTAAGCCTTTTATAATAAACGATTTGCTTTTTCACCTTTTACCGGCAATCTTTGTCTCATCGGTGTCAGAGTTTATCTTTGTATCTTTGTCAGGCGCCCCGCGATTTACGGCGGGGATGGGAAGTATAATTTTTATTGCAGTGGCAATAATTTTAAATTTATTTTTCTGGTTATATTATGTTCTTAGTAAAGTTTTATATAAATAATTTCCGCCCTTAGCTCAGCTGGATAGAGTAACGGATTCCGATTCCGTCGGTCGAGGGTTCAAATCCCCCAGGGCGGGCCAGAAAAAAGCGCCAAAAGGCGCTTTTTTCAATGAAATAAATCCTTGCGGATTTGTGAAATGTGCTATCGCACATGATATACGCCTGCGGCGTATGAAATGCCTGCGGGCATGAGTGGATTTATTTTATTTCACTTTCTGCTTTAGCAGAAAAGTTTTGCGTAAGCAAAAAATTTCATAATGGTCGCAAGACCATTATTTCATATTGCGCAGCAATATTTCATTAAATACGAAAAGATAAGAACTAACGTAACGAAGTTGAAATCTTTACTTTAAATTTTTATTCATTTAACTTTGAATTGCTTTTTTCAATGAAATAAATCCTTACGGATTTGTGAAATGTGCTATCGCACATGATATACGCCTGCGGCGTATGAAATGCCTGCGGGCATTGGTGGATTTATTTTATTTCACTTTTTGCGTAAGCAAAACTTTTTTGCTTTAGCAGAAAATTTTCATAATGGTCGTGAGACCATTATTTCATATTGCGCAGCAATATTTCATTAAATACGAAAAAATAAGATCCGAAGTAAATAGGTTATAAGTATTACTTTTAATTTTTATTTATTATTCATTATTCATTTTTCATTGTTCACTGTTCACTTTTATGCCCCCCATAAAAAAACCGGGCTGTTTAGCCCGGTTTTTTTATAAAAAGATATCAGCTTAAATCAAAATACACGAACAATTAAAACATATATGACAACGCTTCAAAGAATTCTTCAATGGTTTCAAAACCAAACAGCTCGCTGAGTTCGTCAAGGGTTTCAATTGTAGTCGCTTGCGGAAGGGCCGGCATTTTCATATCTTTCGACGCGCTGACAGTAAGCAGGTCGGTCAAAGTCTCGCCGTCGGCAAAGATTGATTTTATTGAGAAATCAAGCTTTTTGTCGGTATAATTTAATTTCCCCGAAACCTCCGCGATCGGGTCATATTTAGTGGGAAAGTTTTTACCGATATCGGCCGCGTCAACTTCGTCTTCTTCTAAAAACAGTTTAATTGTATAGTCGCCGCCGGTTTTATCATGGTTCAGATAAAGGTAAAACGGCATATAAGTCTCTTCGCTTTCATCTTTATCCTTAGGAACGGAATGGGCGGATACATAGGCGTTTATCACAAAACTGTCTTTGGTATCGTTCACATCCCAAATAAGCTCCATGTTTACCGTTTCATCCTCATTGATGACTTCAATGCTGACGCTCTTGCTTTGGGCAAGGGAGGGCGACGGGCCAAGGTCGATAACAGCTTTTATTTTGAATTCTTCCCCGTCTTCCTCGCCGGAAGCGTCAATAGAAACTTTGACCAGATAATTATTCTTTTGCGAAACCGCTATTTCAACAGCGCCGTTAAAAATAAAGTCTTCGTCAAACATATCATCAATAGGAAAGCCATAAGACGCGTTCTCGCCAAGAGCGCCAAAGAGCGGCGTAAGAGCTTCGTTAATTTTTTCAGCGATATTTTTCAGGTCGTTTTTGTCAAGCGTATACTTAGTCACAATGCAGGGGATTGTCTTCCCGCCTGTTTTTATGCTTTTCTCACTAACGGTGAACTTTAAGCCGTCAAGCACGTCTGAAAAGATAGCATCGATCATTTCCGTTATGTCCGAAATGTCTTCAACGGCGGCAAGCGGAGTAAAAGCAAAAGCGCTTCCGATACCGGGCGACAAATCTGTCATTCCGGATTCATACATATTGCCCATAAGAATATTGCTGAAATTTTCAACAAAACTCTCACCGAGCTCGCCGAGCAGTTCTTTTGGGAGGGTAAAAGGCTGTGTGCCCGTAAGGGCGCTTATGTCAAGGGTAAGCGCGCCGTCGACATAATAAACGGCAAGCTCAGCCGAGGCTCCGCCCGAACTTTCGGGGTCAAACAACATAGCGGGGAGGTTGAGTATAAAAGCGAGATCATCGTCGCTTTTATAAAAATCCCCGGTAAGCTCAACGCCCTCGATATTAACGGCGAAGTTAACTCCCCCATCTTTTAAAATGCTGTCCAAGGCGTTTAAGAATTCTGTTTCTTTTAGGAATCCCTCACCCGTAGACTTCGCGGCGTCTTGGAGAAACCCCGCGTTATCAGTTTTTGCTTTTTCTTTAAAAGCGGGGTCGCCGATTTCCGTACAAGAGGAAAACACGCCTGTTAAAACTAAAATGGCTGCGAGTAAAAAGTATAGGAATGCTTTTTTCATTGTTGGCTCCTTTCCGACAAAAAAAGTTTAAATAATATAGTAAAATCAGTATTATATATCTGAAGTATACCAGTAACGCCGGCTTATGTCAATAGAATAAAAGATAAAAAAGCCAAAACAAACTTATTCATCAAAATTTACAAAAATAGCGGGAAAACAACAAAAAGCACAGCGGAAACCCCTAAACCTAAAAGCGAATAGGGAAGTTGTGATCTTATATGCGAATAGAGCGGAACACCGGCGATACTCGCGGAGAGTATGCCCGTCTCGCCGAGCGGCGACGCGTGGTCGCCGAGCGCCCCGCCCGAGAGCACCGCGCCGATGACAAGCGGTACGCTTATCCCCGCCTCCGCGGCAAGCGGAATGGCAAGCGGCATAAGCAGCGCCCATGTTCCCCAAGCGGTACCTATAAAATATGAAGTCGCCGAACCGATTAAATAAATAGTCACCGGGATTAAAAAAGCGGGAAGTTTGGAGGCGACAACACTTGACACGAACTTTTCAAATCCCAAGTCGCTGATAATCCCCGACAGCCCCCAGCTTAGAATCAGCACCACAATGGGGGTGAGCATCTCGTTACCGCCGGAAAAAAAGTGACTTTCAATTTCTCTCAGCGGGATTTTCTGAAAAAGATAAAATATACTCGTCAGCACTAAAGTGACAAGACCTGAGGCAAAGATAGCTCTTTCAAAGTCGGCGCTTATAAGCGATGTGAAAAAACCGTTTTCCCCGGTATTTGCTCTCCCAGTGTAATAAAGAAAAAACACCGTCATAAAAATAAGGGCGCTCAGGGGGATAATAAGGTTTGCCGCCCTTGGCGGGGCGTTTTCCTCAAACGTACACTTTTCATGAGCCTCGTCATGTCCGTGTTCTTTTTCAAAAATATCGTCGTCATGGGCTGTTTTTGGCAAATAATCTTTTTTAAACCCGAAATTAAAGACAACGGCGAAAACACTTATAAGCACCATTATAATCGGAAAGAAATTAAAAGGTATGCTTTTAAGGTAAGCGTCATACGCCGGCATATCCATCCCCGCTTTCGTGAAAGCTGAGCTTATTACCCCCATGATATACCCGACATATGTCGTGCCGAAAGGGATAAGTATTATAAGCAGGCAGGAGGTGATATTGAGCACAAAGGCAAGCTTCTTCTTGTTGCCGTTAACCTTGTCGTTCAGCGATTTTCCCACCATTCCGGCGGAAATGCCGTGAAAGCAGCAGTCGATAAACGTAAAAGGGGTCATTGCCCAAACGGCGCCGAGCGCGCCTTTTTCTGTTTTTACAACCCGCGACGCCAAGAGCGTAAAGCCTTTTATCCCGCCGGAAACCTTAATAATGTCCGAGAGCGCGCCGAACAGATATAAAAAGAACACTATATAAACGCCGTCCCCGGCTTTAAGCGCGCCGCTGAGCTTGTGAGCGGCGTACAGAGAGGTTTCTATTATGTTTCCCCGGGTGAACAGCAGTCCCCCAAGCAATATCCCCGTAATGAGGGCGGGGACAATTTTTTTTGTAAACGCCGCCAGTAAAATCACCGCGAGGGGTATTAAGGCGGCCGGCGCGCCCGTGTTTAAAATTTCCGTATAATTCAAAAAAACTCCCCCCTCAAAATTATGACTTGAAAGATTTACATTTATGCGTTATTATATGGTAATATATTATTTATTATAGCGAAATTTCACCGGTATTCAACTCTTTTGCGCAAATAAATAAGCTTTACCGTCAAAAAAACGCGTATTCAAAAAGAAAGGCCATAAAAATGAGTCAAAAACTATCTTCGCTTGAACTAAACGGACGAATAAATAAACTGCTTGTAAAATTAAAAGAGGGGAATCGCGACTTTGACACGGCGATAATCGCCGGCAGGGTAAATCAATATTACTTTACAGGGGCGATGGCCGACGGCCTTTTTATTTTAAAGAGCGACGGCAGAAGGTTCTTTTTTGTCCGCAGGAGCCCAAAGCGCGCCTCGCTTGAGTCTCCGCTTGGGATAATTTACCCCATTGCTTCTTACAGGGACATCACAAGCGTGTTGGGCGTCGGCCTTGGCGTTACATACCTTGAAACCGACCTTATACCCTTGTCAATGCTTGAAAGGCTTAAGAAATACTTTAACTTTAGTGAAATTCACCCGATAGAGCCTCAGGTAAACGCTCTCCGCGGAGTTAAGAGTAATTATGAGCTCGGGCTTATCAGACGCGCGGGCCGTCTTCACAAAAAACTTTTGGAGGATATCGTTCCGGGGCTTTTAGCCGAGGGAATGAGCGAGGCCGAATTCCACGGCGAGCTGTTCTCCGAGATGATGAAATTGGGCTATCAGGGGGTGTCGCGGTTCGCGATGTTTCAAACGGAAATGGTTTTGGGTCAGGTTGGGTTTGGGGCGAATTCAATTTACCCCACAAGCTTTGACGGCCCGGGGGGAATGAGGGGGCAGTCGGCGGCCTCCCCCGCGGCGGGGAACAGAGCGCGCCGCCTTAAAAAAGGCGACCTTGTGTTTGTGGACATTGGCTTTGGCTATGAGGGCTATCACACCGACAAAACTCAGGTATATTCGTTCGGCAGGGAAGTTGACGAAAGGGTAAAGCAAATACATTCCGCTTGTATCGAAACGCAAAAGCGGGCGGCGGAGCTGCTCACGCCCGGGAACACCCCGGCGGAAATTTATAAAACTGTTATGGCAAAGCTGCCATCCGCGCTTAAGAAAGGCTTTATGGGTTATGAGTCAAGTGTTAAATTTCTCGGCCATGGGGTGGGGCTGCAAATAGACGAACCTCCCGCCATAGCGGCGGGGTTTAACGACCGCATTGCCGAAAAAATGGTTATCGCGCTTGAGCCGAAATGCGCTATCGGGAAAGTCGGCACCGTGGGCGTTGAGGAGACATATATAGTCCGCGAATTCGGCGGGGAATGCGTGACGGGGGGAGGAAGAGATATTATAGTCGTCTGACCCGTCGCCATTGTAATGTAGAAAATTTTAACAATATGAAAACTTTTAGATAAACGATTTACAACGCCCCCGCCTGTTCGTATAATATAAATTAAAGCTTTAAGCCGCACGCGCAGAGCTTGTTAATCATATCCCTGCAATCGCATTTTAGAAGTGGAGAAAGGCCAAGTCATACTATGAATCGCAATTTAAGCATTTATAAAATTTCTTCGCTGGTTGTTTTAACGGTATCTTTGCTGATTTCGGGTATCAGAACTGGTATATTGGGGAAGAACATCGACATTGAGAGCGTCAGCAAAAAAAACGCCTATTTTATCGAGCGCAACAGCGAAACGGTTGGTTTTGTAATATTTTCGGTGTGTTTTGCCGTCGCTTTTATCGCTCTTGCCATTATTATAGGTAAAAAAGCCGTGAAGTTTATAGAGAGCGAGCAGTCTCCGGTTGTGTTTGCCTCCGCGCTCTGCGGCTTTATGCTTATGGCGACGGGGCTTTATTACAGCTACCTTTACTTTACCACAAATGCCATTGCCACGGGTAAGTTTATTATAAGCGTGACTATGATCGCGGCGTCTGTTATGTTTTTATATTTGGCGCTGTCAAAGAACGACCAGTATAAAACCATTATCCCCGTAATGCGCCTTATCCCTATAATATATGCTTTTGTAAGACTGCTTGTCGACTTTGTGGAACAAAACAGTCTCCCCCAGAACTCGGCGATAGCCTTTCATATTCTAAGCCTCGCGTTCTTGGCGCTGTTTTTGGTTTATGACGGCAAAACCGTCTTCGGCACGATAGGGATGAGAGCCTATTTGGCGATAGGCTATCTCTGTGTGTTCACCCTTTTGGTTTACTCAATACCCAACCTTATTCTGACCATAACAAAATACCCCGGACTCGACCGCTTTATTCTCTTTTCGGCGGTTGATATCGTGCTGGCTTTTTATGTCTTCGCCAGAACATACTCCGTGACGGCCGTGAGCAAAACCGCCGCCGAATCTTCCCCTGACTTTGAAGACGGCGCGGGGCAGGGAAGCGGCGGCAATTCATCCTCGCAGTCGTGTTTTTTCTCTTAACCCAAGACTGAACCTTTGTTTCGCTTGACAACATTGACAAGACGTGGTAAAATATTAAAACAAAATTAAATTCTTTATTTTGACTTCGCGTTTAGCGCAAAGCTGAAAGGAACCATGTTTATGAAAAAAATTCTTATTCTGGCTCTGTCCTTATCACTTTTCCTCGCCGTCTTTTCGTTCACAATTCTTGCCGAAAGCGGCGAAGAACAGGACGGCTTTGATTTTGCCACTTACATAGACTTTGAAACTTATGAGCAGAACTCATCGGGGCAAGTGAGCCCCCCAAGCCTTAAAATCGGCGACACATTTAATGTTATTGTCGGCATAAAAAACATCACAAACGAAACGGGTTTTATCGGAATCAATTTACGGGTGGATTACGACCCGGCCGTTCTTTCGGTTGTTTTTGAAGCTAACCCCGATGTCTCCGGTGAAGAAAACGAATCCCCCGTTTCTTTCGGCACGGTGAATCTTCCGGAAATTTGGGAGGGTTCCCCCTATGTCGGTCAGAACGTGGTGCTTGATTCGGACGGAAATGAAATCGGCACCGCCGTCATTATCGCCACGGCGGATCTCGAAACACCCGACCTTGAAAATCAGGGTTTCACCTCGGATGAATTTTATGTTATCATTCCTTTTAAATGCCTTGCCGCGACAAATTCCACGGTTATTAAAATCGACACCGACGGCGATCTCTCCTGCACTCAGCTTACCAAAAGCGCGTCCGCTTACGGCGTTCTCGACTGCCCGGGGAAGGGAAGCGCCCTTACAATCAACGGCATAGCCGGCGACGCCCCCGCAAAAGAGCCCGCGAGCAATCTGCTCTTATATATCCTTGCCATTGCCGGCGGCGTGGTAGTGGTCGGCGGGCTGTTTGCTTTTGCCGTGCTTAAAAAGAAGAAAAACAGCTAAAAATTAAAAACCCATAAACTTCATATAAATTATTATTAAAAGCGGCGAAAGCCGCTTTTTTTTACCCTTAAAAAGACGCTTGCCGACAAAACGGGAGGATTCGTCAAAAACAGTTTGTGCAATTTGCATAGCGGTTTTTAAGGTAAAAACGAAATTCTATAAACAAAACAACCCCAAAAAAACAACATATCGTCCGCGCCTCGCGCTCCCCCACAAAATAGCAGGCGGTTGACGGCGTTAACATAATTATGTTTACATAATTAATGGGCATAATTGACAATGTTTTACGAATTGTTATAAAAGTATTGAAAACTTTTGTAATTTGGTATATAGTATATGTAAACACTCCAAAGGTGTGTTGTTTTTATATGCTTTTTGGGGAAAGGCCCTTGATTTATGGCTGAAAAACAAAATTTTTCATCAAAAACAATTGCTTTTTTAGGTGCGGGGAATATCGCCCGCGCCATTGTGATGGGTTTTACAGGTGTAGGCGCTATTTCACCGGAAAACATAATTATTTTTAACCGCAACAGAGAAAAGCTTTTGCTCTTTAAAAATCAAAGCGTAAGAACGGCGAAAAGCCTTGCGGAGTTTAAAGAAAAAGATTTTATTTTTTTAACGGTAAAACCAAATCAGCTTTTTTCCGCCCTCACTTCGCTGGGTAACGCTTTGGGGGACAGTTTGAACCCCCAAAAAACCACTTTGGTATCGGTCTGCGCGGGGGTGGGGACAAAACTTATTTCTGACTTTTTCGGCGGGTTCCCGGTTATCCGCGCAATGCCCTCGGCTCTTATGGCAACGGGCGACGGAACGGTGGCGCTTACCAAAAACGAGCTTGTCACAAGTGACAGCTTTGAGTATATTTTTAATTTATTTGACAGTTGTTCGCTTACGGCAGTCCTCGACGAATCAAAAATGAACGACATTATCGCCGTCAGCGGCTCGTCCCCGGCGTATGTGTATCTTTTTATCAAAGCAATGCTAAAGGGCGCCGAACAACTTGGGTTTGAAAAATCCGCCGCCCTGCCGCTTATTTTAAAAACAATTGAGGGCGGCGCCCGAATGGTAAGGGAATCGCCGAAGGAGCTCGAAAACCTCATTGAAGAAGTCGCTTCCCCCGGCGGAACCACGCTTGCCGCCCTTGACGAAATGAAAAGCCGCGGCTTTGAGGAAACAGTAATAAAGGCGATGAAAAAGTGCGCGGATCGCGCCGATGAGATTTCTTTGGAAACTTCCGCGCTTTTACGCGGGGAACAAGGCGCGGACAAGTAATATTTTATAATTTGGGGGAATAATCTATAACGGACAGGAGGACGTTATGGATAAAAACAATTGTGTTTCTATTGTGCCCTATACCCCCGTCAGAAAAAAAGAAAAGAAACTTGACAAAGTTTTTTCTTCCCGTAAAAATCTTTATTTTACCATGTTTTTTGTGTTTGGATTTTTTGTTTTTATTGGTTTTTGCTTAGCGCGGGAATACGGCGGCGAAAGCTCAAAAGACGGGCTATTTTCCGAAATAGCGGAGAATAAAATTTTTTATTTTTACGAGCTTGACAAAATAAAGTTTCTTTTTCTCTCAACGCTCGCGCTGTTTATTTCCTCTTTTACAATTTTCGCCCCCGCCGTCGCAATAACTTTCGCGGCTTTTTTATCGGTCAAGGCGGGTTTATTTTTAGCGTTTGAGGACAGCTTCGGGCAAAAGCTCTTTCTTTGTTTTTTTCTCTTTACCGCCCTCCTTTACCTCACCGAAATCATAAGGGCTTATGACGTTTCCAAATACGGAATAAAACAAATTTTTAAACCCGTTAACGTGTTGTCCATTTCACTGAAAACCTTTGCGTTTTTGCTTTGCATTGTACTTTACGCCGTCACAAACGGCTGAGAATAAAGTCAGGCGGAACTGAACAAATAAAAATAAAAATATCAATAAAAGTAACTGTATATAAGAATTAAGAAACGAGAGACATCAAATGAGCGAAGTTAAAAGCGTGCTGGGCGGCGAAGTGACCGCTTATCTGGACTTTTTAAAACAGAATAAGAACTCTTCGGAAAACACTTTGCAGGCCTATAACAGAGACCTTTTAAAGTTTGTAGACTTCGCCGTTGATAACGAAATTGACTCCTGTGAAGAAATTGATGTAGACGCCGTCAGGCAATATAAAGATTATCTCGGGGTAAAAGGGCTCACCGTCGCCTCAATAAACCGCTCGCTTTCGGCGCTCCGCAGTTTTTTACAGTATTTGCTCACCGAAAATAAAATTGATTCAAACCCCGCCAAAGAGGTTCATAACGATAAATCGGAGAAAAAAGGCCCGCAGGTGCTCACAGGCGGCGAAATTGAGCTCTTGCTTTCCCAGCCTGACACAAAAGAGATTAAAGGCCTCCGCGACAAAGCCATGCTTGAGCTTATTTATGCCACGGGGATAAAAGTGACCGAGCTTATAAGCCTTGACGTCGACGATATTAATTTCAGCATCCAATTTTTAAAGGTTGCGGGGCAGGGAAAAGAGCGGTTTATCCCGCTTTACAAGCTTGCGGTAAAGGCGATTCAGGACTATATTGAAAAGTCAAGAAGACTTTTGATAACTTCTTCGGACGAAAAGGCCCTTTTTGTCAACATATCGGGCGAGAGAATGACAAGGCAGGGTTTTTGGAAGATACTGAAATCTTACGCGGCGGGGGCGGGAATTAAAAAAGACATAACCCCACATACGCTGAGACACTCTTTTGCGGCTCATCTGCTTGAAAACGGCGCGGATATCCGCGAAATACAGGAGATCTTAGGCCACAGCGATATTTCCTCAACCCAGCGCTACGCCCAATTTCTTAAGGAGAAAATTAAGACAAGCTACATAAGGTTTCACCCGAGAGCATAACTGAATATTTAAAATAATAAAAACCAATCAATTCGGAGCAAATAAATGCCAAAAGAAAAACATCCCCAAAAAAACGCGAGCGCTGACAATAAAAAACCGGGCAAGCTTTTTTCGATATTTTCAACCGGGCCGGGCAAAGGCGGCAGAGGGGTTACAAAAAAGCAAGCCGAATTTAACGGCAAGTACGACCTTTATAACTTTTTTACGTTTTTAAGGTACCGCTTTGGGGATATTACAAAGCTTAACCTGCTTTTTATACTCGCGAACTTCTCAATTGTCTTTCTCTTGTATTCGCTGACGGGAAACACTCAAAACGAACTGCCGACGCCCTCCACGCCGCTTTACCAGCAACTGTACGGCATGGCTCAGTACAATCCCACCTCTCCCGCCGTCCTCGCTTACACGGGCGTGTACGGCGTCATGACCACTATCAGCGTTTGGACGACCCTCACGAAGGTGCTTGTCTACTCGGGGTTCACCCTGCTTTTCACATTCGGCCTTTCTTCCGCCGGCGTGGCGTATGTCACCAGAGCGTTTATCAGGCGGGAACAGGTATTTGTTTGGCATGACTTCTGGGGAGCGGTTAAAAAGAACTGGAAACAAAGCATAGTTATCGGGATTTTTGACCTTGTTATTTGTTTTTTGCTGTATAACTCGCTGGTATTCTATTCGGCTAACCGCGTGACATATCTTATGCAGGTGTTCTTTTATTTGGTTATCGCTTTCGCGATTCTCTACTTTATAATGCGGATGTATTTTTACTTTCTCACCATCACTTTTGACCTGAGTATCTTTAAAATATTCAAAAACTCCTTTATTTTTACTCTGCTGGGGATAAAACGAAACATCGTCGCTGTGCTGGCGATGGGGCTCGCCGTTTTAATAAACGCGTATATCTTCACCCTCCTGCCCTCCGTGGGGGTTATGCTGCCCTTTATTTTTACCCTTGGCTTTTTATTTTTTATATCCGCTTATTGCGTTTTCCCGGTGATCGACAAGTTTATGATAAAGCCGTACTACAAAGAAGAATCAATAAGCGGCGAAAAGCCGATATTCACAGACCGCGGTTAACTTCCGCCAAATAAACGAAAAAAAAGCATCCCCGCCGATTGGCAAGGGATGCTGTGTTTTTTGTTTGGTTGTGTCAGGCTTGCGGGACTTCGATATCCGGTTGGAACGACCTAAGCCAAACGAGCGTTTCTTTTGTCTTTTCAAGAAGAGCCAGCGCGTTGTCTTTGTTTACAAAGCGGTTCATTATATTTTTATAAGAGAACGGATAGTCGGAAATAAAATAAAACATAAGGTCAATGAGAAAGTCCTCGCAGGCGGCGCGCCCCTCGTTAAAGCGTTCTATTTCCGGGTGCGCGCTGAGTTTTTCGCTGTTCACTATTTTTAGGAACAAAAAGTTAACGTTATGCGTCTTCGGCGCCTCCGCGTTGTTATAGTACAAATACATTCCCTTAAGCTGCCTCTCGACTGACTGCTGGCAGAGAAAAGCCACATAAACCCAGCGTTCACCTTTGACAAGACAATCAATTGTCGCGAGGTCGTAGTCGGAAAGCATTAGCCAATAAGCGTACTTTTCATTAATGTTCATTTTAATTTCCTCATCGGCGTTTTCCCCCGCTTTGTGGCCGCGCGGCGGCTTTTACAGCGCCGGCGCGGCGATGTCTTTTTCTTGCTCCGCCGTTTGCTTGCCGTCCCTCAGCGCGTCGATTTCCCCTTCTTTGACAAGCTCGCGAAGCGCTTTCGATATCTCGGCGTCAAACAGTTCGGGGAGCTCGCACAGCTCGTCGGCGGCGTCTATGAATGTTTTAACGACATTATAGCCCCGGTTTGTCGTCATGGCGTCAAAAGCGTCAACCACCGCAAGCACCTTGGCCTCGACGGTCATTTCGCTCCCCGTAAGCCCGTAGGGGTACCCGCTGCCGTTTATCCTCTCGTGATGGTTTTCGGCTATTTCGGCAATCTTGCCGTTGTAATATTTTCTGAGCAGCCGCCCCGAATTAATAGGGTGATGCCTTATTATGCGCATTTCATCAATATTCAGCGGGCCGCTTTTCTTTAAAATCTCATCAGGCGTATAACACTTTCCGACGTCGTGGAACAGGGAAGCCACAACTATATTTTTAAGCTGGGTTTCGGTGATTTCGGCGCCGTGGTGGAGAAGCCGGTAAACGGCTATGGAATAGTTCATCACATTCATGCTGTGCTGGTATGTGTAGTGGTCTTTTTCGTTGATTTGAGAGAGCAACGCCTTAAGGTATGTCTCAAAATCGTGGACTTTTTTAAATATCGGGCGGTTAGACACAAAAATGATTTTTGTGTTGGATCGCGCTTTGACCATTATGTTTTTCTTTAATCCCTTCAGGGTAAAGGTCTCGCCCGAAGAAAGCGTACGGGATTCATCTTCAAGCTCAAGCTCTATTCTACCCGAATGGATAAAGAAAAACTCCAGCGTTTCGGGGTCTTCCGCGGGGGAAAGCCAAACCGTCGCGCCCGCCATGATTGTTTGTTCCATTATTTCGGTATCGCCATACTTAGCCAATAGCTTAAGATCGGCCGAAATCATTTCAGGTGTATCCGCCTCGATGTTAAGTTTATTTATGTATACACCTTCCATGCGGTTTCAAATCCTTTCAGGGGCAGTGGTAAATCACGCCTTCGTTGACAATCTCACCGACTATGCCCGAAGGGTTTTTAAGTTCCTCAGCGGGAAAAGCCTGAATTTGAATATCGACTTCCGGAATGGCGCAGATTTTCACCAGCTTTCGATAACATTCAAGCATTTTCGACTCATCTAAATCAAAGAAGACGGCGACGTCTAAGTCGCTGTCTTCTCGAGAGTTTCCTTTTATACGGGATCCGAATACAATTATCCGGTTGACAGCAGGAAGCTTCCCGACTTCTTTTAAACAAATGTCGATCCTTCTCGCTGTCGTTTCTTCAAACTCATTAAACACGGCGCACCGCCTGAAAAATTTGTTTTAAGGTTTGGTGTTGGGGGGCGGGACAATGGGGTTGACAACCCATATCGGGTCTATTAACACATATTGCCCGTCAATGTAATATTCCGTATAGGAGCATGCAATTTCCGCACCTATGGATTCGGCGTAGTTAAATACTACCGCTGTAAGAGCGCTCACGGCGGCAAGCAGCCAGGGAACATCGTTGAAAGGCGTGAGCTGGGCAACCCTTACAAGCGCTTCTATGGTGGTGTTGGTTGCCCTGACCAGAGCGTTAAGAGTCACATATTCAGCATAGGTAACATCGTCCGGTCCTTTTGCCGAGGCGGAAACCGAGAAGGCGAAAACGGAAAACGCGAGGATAAGAGCGAGCAGTAACGCGATCTTCTTGGTGTTTTTCATTGTTTCTCTCCTTTTCCTAAAATGATAAAAAGTTTTGTCAGGCATTACATTTACCACAAAGAGTGAAGAGCGGTCAACAACGAACAAACACTACTGCGGGTCACCCATTTTACAAAAACGGGCGGCCGCCGAAATTATCCGCGAGTAAAAGGTAAAAAGCCTGCCGCGCCGCAGCGAGGGTTGTCAAAGCATTTTTATTATGCCTTATTCAGCTTTACTTCCTTTTTCTTGCATAAAAATAATTAAACGGCGACTGGCTGCCATAGACTTTTTTGTCCTTAGGCCCTGTAGCTTTGCGTCCTTCACTTTCGCGGAAGTTTGCCATTACGTGGGAATCAATTGATTCATCAAAATTATATCATAAAAAATACATTTGTCAATAGAAAAAACAAATTTTTCTAAAAAAATTGCTAAAAACTGTAAAAATATACAAAAGAATAACTTAAAACAGATAAAAACAACTATCGGTTTAAATTAATTGACTAAATTTCTTAACCCCCCAGCCATAGAGCAAACGGCGGAGCAAGAGTGTTATCGCCACAAACAAAGCAAACAGGCTCAGCATAAACTCAAACGGGGTTATGGGCGTATAAATAAGCATTAACACCGCGAGCAAAATAAAAAGGGCATTGGCGCCGATAGCTGTCATCATGCTGAGAAAAACGCTCATCGATTGTTTTATGGCGTGGGTCTCATTGGTCCAGTCGGTCTTTGTATAGGCAAGGTTATAAATCAGCCCCAAATAAGAAGACGAAACCACCCCCAAGAAGGGAATCATTATAATAAACGGGATATATATCGCCTCAAAGTTCAGTAAAACCGAATAAAGCGCCGCGAAAATTACAATAAACGGCGAGTATAGCACGCAGTTGGCAAGCGCTTTCGCCTCGAAAACCGTCGCGACGTCAATCGGGGCGGATTTATATATCCACAGCGTTTTTGCCTCAAGCGAAAAAGTACAGCTTGTGGTCGAGTTCATTGTCACGCAAAACAGTATCAATAACATAGAACCGAGCGCGAAATAAGCTAAATAAGAGTCGTCGACTCCTATTGCCTTGCGGACTTGGGAAGCTGAAAAGGTTAGCATAACAAGCATAAGCACGCCGACGCCGGAGTTCATCAGATACATCGAAGACGAAAAAACCTTTTTAATTTCCTTAAAAAAGCAGGTGTTAAGCTTTGAGGTCTTCTTATGGGAGCGGAAGGTGTAATCGCTCTTAAGCCTGCTTTGTTTATAGGATGACACAATCGAGGCGAATCGGCTTGAGACGATAGGCAGCAATAAAAACGCGGGAGCGGCGTTAATAACCGCGAACAGCGCCGTGTCAAGGATATTTCCCTCAAACCCGCCAATAAAAAGCCCGGCAGGGTAGTAGTACTTTTTAATCGCGGGGAGGATCTTCGCCCCGTATTTGACAAAATAATCGTTTAAACTGTTGGAAAAACTGGAAAACGAAATAAAGAAAGCCGCAAAGACAAGCGTCAGGATAATTGAAAAAACGTTTTTATACTTTAGTTTTCGTACCGCGAGCCCCACGGCATAAGACATCGCCATGCCAAGCGCCAGAGGGATGAGCGGGGCGGTAAAAATCCCTATAATCAGCGTCACCCACGCCATCGCGCCGAGCTTTGCCAAAATAAGATAAGTTACGCCCGAAACGCCGAGCAAAACAATGCTGAAAATGAGGTCATAAGCATAAAGCAGAAAAGCTTTTGAATAAAAAATAGTTCGGTGAGACAGCGGCAAGGCGAAAAGCATCTCCAAATCTTTGGAATCATATAAAAACCCCCGCGCGGAAAACACACAGGTGATGAGTATCGCCATTGACGCCGCGATAAAGTAAAAAGCGGGAATAAGAAGCCCGAGCCCCATGGGTTCCAGCGATTCAAATAGGAGAATTGTCATAAACACCACGACGGCGGAAAAATACACAAGCAGAACCGCGAACAAAAGCCCCAAAAGTATCTTTTGCTTTTTTGAGGTGACTTTTGACTTAGAGGCGGGTTTTATAAAAGAAAAAATGTTTTTAAGGTTGATTCCCGCGAGGAGTAAAAATTTGTTTTTCAATTCCTGCCCTCCTACTCTACAAGCCCTAAGAAAATATCCTCAAGGCTGGAATCCCCTCTGACTTCCTCGATAAGTCCGCTCCTTATAAGCGAGCCGTTTTGAATTATCGCGATTTTGTTGCAAAGCTTTTCGGCAACCTCAAGCACATGGGTGGAGAAAAATATCGAGCCGCCTTTTTGGCACATATCTTTCATTATGTTTTTCAGCGTATGAGAAGCTTTGGGGTCAAGCCCCACAAACGGTTCGTCAAGCACCATAAGCTTCGGCTCATGCGCGAGCGCCGCGATAATGGCGATTTTTTGTTTCATCCCATGCGAATAAGACGAAATCGGCGAGCCCAAGTTTGACTCCATCTCAAACGCTTTGGCGTATTTTTGAATGTTGGCGTCGCGCTTTTCCTGCTCGACGTCATAAATGTCGGTAATAAAGTTCAAAAACTTTATGCCGGTCATAAATTCGTAAAGGTCGGGGTTGTCGGGGATATACGCCATAGATGATTTGTATTTGATAGGATCCCTCGCGAGGTTGACGCCGTCAAACTCAATCTCCCCCTCGTCAAAGGGTAGAATTCCCGTAACCGCTTTCAGCGTGGTGGTTTTTCCCGCCCCGTTATGACCGATAAAGCCGTAAATGTCGCCGTCATTGATTTTAAGGCTAAGGGAATCGACAGCTTTTTTAGGCGGGGAGTATGATTTTGAAAGGTTTTGTATTACAAGCATTGCTTTTCTCCTTTATTATTCAAAGAAACAGCGGAGCGGCAAGGCGCTCCGCTGTAAATGCGGTGAATATTTTAATTAATGAATAATCGCCTGTTCGGTTTCTTTGTCAAAGAAATGCATACGGGAAGTGTCCACCCCGATTTTAAGAGTGTCGCCGGCTTTGGTTTTGGAACGCGAGGGCACTCTGGCAATCATATTGACGTCGTCCTCAAGGTCGTCTTCTTTTTTCACAACGTCAAGGTATAAGTAGATTTCCGCGCCCATGAGTTCGGTGAACTCAACATAGCATTCGATATAAGCGTTCTCATATTTAGCAAGATTTTCGATATCATCGTGGAGGATTTCCGGCCTTAGCCCCACCAGCACTTCTTTGCCGATATAAGGCGCGAGCGCCTCGTCCTCGGCCTTATCCTTAGGAACAAGGATTTTTGCCGAGCCGTTGGCAAACTCAAAGAACACGTCGTCCTGCCCTTTGGGTTTTACAAGCTTGCCGTCGAGAAGGTTCATCTGCGGCGTGCCTATGAATTCGGCGACAAACCTGTTGCAAGGGAAGTCGTAAAGGTTTTGCGGGGTTTCGACTTGCTGAATAAGCCCGTCCTTCATAACCACGATTCTTGTCGCCATTGTCATGGCCTCCACTTGGTCGTGGGTGACGTAAATAAATGTGGTTTTAAGGCGGGTGTGGAGTTTTGTAATCTCGCTTCTTGTAGAGGCGCGGAGCTTCGCGTCAAGGTTTGACAAGGGTTCGTCAAGCAAAAAGACCTTTGGTTCGCGGACTATGGCGCGGCCCAAGGCGACGCGCTGTTTCTGACCGCCCGACAAAGCTTTGGGGCGTCTGTCCAAAAGGTGGGATATGTCAAGAATACGGGCGGCTTCTTCCACGCGGCGCTTGATTTCTTCTTTCCTCACTTTGCGCAGTTTAAGACCAAACGCCATGTTGTCAAAGACCGTCATGTGCGGGTAAAGCGCGTAGTTCTGGAACACCATCGCTATGTCTCTGTCTTTCGGAGCCACGTCGTTTACGCGTTTATTGTCAATAAATAATTCGCCGTCGGTTATTTCCTCAAGCCCGGCTATCATTCTTAAGGTTGTTGTCTTCCCGCAGCCCGACGGGCCGACAAGAATAATAAACTCCTTATCTTTAACTTCCAGGCAGAAATCCGAAACGGCGGTAACTCCTCCGGGGAATCTTTTGTAAATATGCTTAAAAAGAACGCTTGCCATGTATTAACCTCCTGATTAGCAAGAACTGCCTTGCTTAAATTACTACCGTCTATAATAACAAATAGCGACGAAAAATGAAAGGGGGTAATTACCCAAAATTTCTTATTCGCGTTTGTTTATATTGCATAATACGGCAGTTATGGCCGAAAATATACCAAATTTTTAAGCAAATACCGGCTTTCTCCCCGTTAAAGTTTTCATTTAATTAAAAATAAATGTAAACAAAATTTAAGAAACCCCGTTTTTGTCAGGATTTTTCATCGCTAAACTTCGGTGGGGCTACTTTTTAAAAAAGCCGTTAACCGTCCTGTATATAAATATTAGCTCGGGGTAAGCCAAAAGCCCCAGCGCGGATAAAACCGCTATTACTAAAAAAGCTATAAGCATCCCCGCGATAAAAGGGTGTTCTTTCATTATTAAAACCATCTTGTTTTTTTGTGTTTGTTATCCTTTCAAGCTTTTAAAAAGCCTGCTTTCTCCGGTTCCGCTAAGTTATTATACCCATTAAAAAGCCGGTTTAAGCCCCCTCGCGCTCAAAGCCGTGGACAAAGCCTTCCCCCTCAAGACCCGTGACGTCGCCGCCTATAACTTTATCTTTATAGACTAAAAGCGTAATCATCACCCTGCCGTCGTAATTCGGGTAATTGTTTATGAAATACGAGTACCGAGTCACCTTTTTGCCCTTGAACTTTTTAAGGTTAAGCCCTTGGGCGCGCTGGATATCGTTGTACCGCGTATAGGCGGAATCAAATTTTTCGGGGATGACCACCTGCTCCGTCTCATAGGTTTCGGGGTTTACCGAATAGCCGAACTGCTCAATGAACTTAACCCTGTCGCCGTTTGTTTTAATACCCGAATAGTTTGTCGCCACAACGGCGATATCCCCCGCCGCCTCGTATTCGGGTATTACAGCCACCAGTGTCACCAGCGCCGCCACGGAAAGCAAAAGTACCGCGAAAAATTTTAAACTTGACGCTTTTATAGTATAGATAAACATTTATCTCCCTCCGGATCTATTATGTTGGTTTTACCTCGCTTCTATTTCTATATATATATATTTCCCGTTTGCGTTTATTATTCTTAGTTTGCCTTTTGCCCGCGCCGGCGTTTTTCGGCAACCCTTTGGGTTTTCGCCTACGGGATTAAATTTTCGGCGTGAAGCGGTGATTGTTATATACCGCATAGAAAAACAGCTTGATATTTGAAAGCCCAAATATCAAGCTGTTTTATTGATTTTAGTTATTTGTTTCTTGTTTTTAAATTTATAAAAGCCGAAATATCGCATTGATGGGAGGCGTTATCACCTATTGCGATTAATGTACCGTCTGATTTTAAACCAACCGTGTGTATATATACTGAGGATATCGCGACGATATCTTCCCAGTAGCTTACATCACATTGATTTTCGTTATTTTTGCCTACCGCGACTACCGTTCCATTAGATTTTAACCCTACCGTGTGATAAAGCCCCGCGGACACCGCGACTATATCATTCCAAGAACCGACATCACATTGATTTTCGTTATTTTCGCCTACTACAACTACGGTGCCATCTGATTTTAGGCCTACTGTGTGGTAACCTCCCGCGGCTACCGCGACTATATCATTCCACGAACCGGTATTACACTGTTTTTCATAATTCCTGCCTACCGCGATTACAGTTCCGTCTGATTTTAATCCTACTGTATGATAAGTACCCGCGGAAACCGCGATTATATCAGTCCAACCGCCAACTTCGCATTGATCGTAGTCATCGTTTCCCACCGCGACTACCGTTCCATCTGATTTTATACCTATTGTGTGATCACTTCCGGCAGAAACCGCGATAATATCAGTCCAAGAACTCACATCGCATTGATTATAGTAATTAGAACCTGTTGAAACTACCGTTCCATTTGATTTTACGCCTATTGTGTGATAACGCCCTGCCGATACCGCGATAATATCATTCCAAGAACCGACATTACATTGATTTTCGTCATTTTTGTCTGCCGCAATTACAGTCTTGTCTGCCTTTAAGCTTACTGTGTGATAAAACCCTGCGGCGACCATAACTATATTGTTCCAATGTATTCTTAGATTGCATTGCGCGTTTTCGTTATTACCTACCGCTACCGCTGAGCCGTCTGATTTTAACCCTATTGTGTGGTAAATCCCCGCGGCTACCGCGACAATATCTTCCCAATGACTCACATCGCATTGATTGTAGTCATTGTTTCCTGCCGCGACTACCGTACCGTCTGATTTCACGCCTATAGTGTGTTCGTGCCCCGCGGTTATGGCGATAATATCTTCCCAAGAAGTCACATCGCATTGGTTTTTGTTATTATTACCCACCGCGACTACCGTACCGTCTGATTTTAAACCTACCGTGTGATTACCTCCGCCGGATATTGCGACAATATCTTTCCAAGCACTGACATCACATTGATCGTCGTAATTATTACCCGCCGCGACCACCGTGCCGTCCGATTTTAAACCTATGGTATGAGATTGAGCCGCGGAAATTGCGATTATATTTTTCCATGAGCTTACATCGCATTGATATTTGTCGTTATCTCCTGTCGCGACAACAGTTCCATTTGATTTTAAACCTACCGTGTGATTATCCCCTCCGGATATTGCGGTTATATCTTTCCAAGAGTCTACATCGCACTGATTGCTGCCATTATAGCCTACCGCGACAACCGTTCCGTTTGATCTCAATCCAATAGTGTGATAACGCCCCGCGGATATTGCCGTAATATCTTTCCATGAGGCGATATCGCATTGATTATCGTCGTTTTTTCCTACCGCGATGACCGTGCCGTTTGATTTTAAGCCTATTGTGTGATAAAGCCCCGCGGCTATACTTTCCGGTGATTTAGAAACGGTACCGGGGTGGTTCCCGTCGCCGCTTGACGTCAAGCTTTCATTTTCACTTGGTACATTTTCATTTGTTAAATTGCCGCACCCGCTCAAAAGAGCTAAAAAAAGAGCAAATACAGCAAAAACAGATAATAGTTTTTTCATAATTACCCTCCAAAAAATATTTTTTCTTTACAGAGTTCAACGAAAATAATAGCGCGAAAATCTACTTAACATTATAATAACAAGTTTTGGCAGAACTGTCAAGGATTAATTTTTCTATAACCAAGCCCCCATTATAAGTAAAGCGGGCGGTTGTTATATGCCGGTTTCGTTTTTCTCTCTTCATTGAAAAGAAACTGTCGTTTCCGGAGAAGAGATAAGAGAGAAGAGAGAAAAGATAAGAGAATCGGTTGCCTTGCTTGGCGCAAGGCAAATAGAAAAACAGCTTGATATTTGAAAGCCCAAATACCAAGCTGTTTTATTGATTTTAGTTATTTGTTATCTGTTATCTGTTTTTAAATTTTCAAAAGAAGAAAAATCATATTTTTCGTAAGTGTTTTGACCTGCGGCGACCACCGTGCCGTCTGATTTTACCCCCACCGTGTGGGCGTTTCCCGCGGAGACGGCGGCAATATCTCCCCAAGCGCCGACGTCGCATTGATTTAAGTCATTATAGCCTGTCGCGACGACAGTTCCGTCTGACTTTAAACCAACCGTGTGAGCCCCGCCCGCGGAGACGGCGACAATATCACTCCAAGAACCGACGTCACATTCATTTAAGTCATTATTTCCCGCCGCGACGACAGTTCCGTCAGCTCTCAATCCAACCGTGTGAAAGTAACCCGCGGAGACGGCGATTATATCCTCCCAATCACTGACATCACATTGATTGTGTTCATTATAGCCTATCGCGACGACGGTTCC
>JBAYZO010000028.1:0-23064 GCA_041672465.1 Eubacteriales bacterium | reverse complement strand
GGTTTTTCGCCGTGGTGTGTGTACTCTGCGCCGGGGAACAGCGCCATCAGCCGCAGGGCGCCGATTGACGGCCTGCCGCCCGACGGGGAATCGGAATAAACGCAAAACAGCTTTTCGGACGGGGCGGCAACCGCGGTATAAAAGTAAAGCCGCTCGTTGTCAAGGCGGGTGGCGAGGTTTTCCCAAAGGTAAATCCCGGACTTTTCAAGCGACAGCAGTTCGCGGTTCCCAAACAGCCCGTCGTCCCCCGGGGAGGCGGGAAACAGCCCGTCGTCAACCCCGAGAAGAATGGCGGCGCGGGGGTTGTCGCCGCGAAATATCGAGGCGTCGCCAATTATAACCGAATCGCAAGACGCGGGCACGCCGCCCAGCCCGTAGCTTGACAGGGCTATTTCAAGCCGGGGCAAAACCGACGTCGGCGGCAGTATTTCATCCCCGCAGGACAAATCGATCTGCTCAAGCGAGGTTATTATAATATCCCACAGGGTGGAAAGCTTTCGGCTTTCGTTCTCAAAACCGCCTTCCGCGAGCTTTTTCGCCTTGGCGCTCAGCGTTTCCCGAGCGGATACGAATTCAAGGAGCGAATAAAGAGAACGCGCCAGCGTGAAGCCGGTGACGGTTTTGTCTTCTTTAAAAAGGCTTTCCTCAAGGGTCCGGAAGAGTTCCGATATCACTTCTTTCGCGGCGTTTATTTCTTTAAGCTCGCTTTCTTCCGCGGGCGATATTTGTTCTTTAAAGCCGGAGGGGTTTGCTAAAAATTCTTTTTCGGAAACCCAAATTCGCCCTTTTATGCCCCATGACGAGATATAGCGGGTTACAAGGTTTGACTGCCTTCGCGTTATTGGGACAAAGCCGCTTTTAATAAACCTTTTGACGGCGCGTACGGGGTAGACGGAGGTTACGCACTCAACCGCCGACAGCAAGAACACGGCGAGCGGTTTTAACAGCACGCTTTCTTTCGGGGCGAAAAAGCAGGGTATGCCGTGTTTTTCGAGCACGACGTCAATAACCCCCGAAAAGTCCGAAGCCTGCCTTACCAGCACCACAATGTCTTTATATCTATAGCCTTCCCGCACAAGGCGGGAGACGACAGACGCCGCAGACTCCGCTTGTGAAAACTTATCCGCGCATTTTATAAACTCAACGGCGCTTGCGCCGCACTTCGCCGCGTCATGCGGAAACGGGGGGGAAGACGCGTCCCATAAGTTTTGTTCGGCGTATTTCAGCTCATCGTTTCGGGCGCGTTTGTTTTCGGTTAAAAATATGTCTCTGTGAAGTCGCGCGCGCGAGATATGGTCGAACGACAGCCGCGGAGAATCAAAAACCCCGCTTTTGTCGCCGGTGTCAAGGCAAAAGGTGATATAAATATCCTCGCAGTTGTCGGCGATTCTTCCGATAACCTTCAGCTGCTGAGGGGTAAAGGAATAAAACGAGTCAAAAAAAACCGACTTCCCCTCAAAAAATCCCATGCTTTTGAGGTTTTCGGCATAAATGTCGAGCGCCCCCTTGCCGTCTGTAACCGAACCGGTAAAAAGGGAGTCAAACTCGCTGAGTATAATATGTAAATCCCTTGCCTTGGCGCGGGGAGGGGAATCCCCCTCAAGCCCGGCGAGGGTCTTGTGGTCAACGCCGTTTTCCTTAAGCGCCGCCGAAGCGCGGGAAAGCTTTTCCACAAAAGCGGCGTTGCCTTTTATCTTTGAAAGCGAACTAAGGCGCGGCCGGGCTTTCTCGAGCGCTCTTGCCATAAGGAGCGATCTTCCGCCCTCGTCACAGTATTTTGCGGCAAGACCCCCGTATTCGCGGTAGGTGCGGTTGGGGAGACGGTCAAAGGTGAGAACTTCCACATTGAGGTTAGCCCGTCCGCCGAGCCGGGTGAAGATATCTTTTTCATACTCCATTGACTGCTGGGCGGGGACGACGACCACGCAGGGTTTATTTTCCCCGCTTTTTTCGGCTATCAGCGTTTTCAGGTATTCAGTTTTGCCGCTCCCGGCGCGGCCGATTATGCGGTACAGCAAATAACCCCACCCCACTTTTAATTATCCAAGTTTTTAACCGAATAAAAATTCAAAAAGCTTTATTTTAAACTTAAATTTAACGCTTTTTACTTCTTTCGCGGGCTCGCCGCCGGGCTTGACGTCTTGCTTGAAAATAAGCGAAGAGCCGATACAAAGCGGCGGGAACAGCACGCACCACCAGTTTTCGCCCTTCCCCTCGCCGAGCACCACCCTCAGCGAATAATATCTCCCCGCGGGGAAGACCTTGCCGTCATACTCGCGGTCGGGGTATTCCTCTATGCCGAAAAACGCCTTTGCCCCGTAATCAAAGCTGTTTTCCTCAAGCACCCGGAGCGCGACCTGCCCGAGCAGTGATTCGGAAGACTTGGTTTTTAAAAGCGCCGTGCCGAAATCCCCTCCGCTAAGCGCTTCCCCCGAACACATAAGTATGGCGTCGCGGACAAGAAGCTTAACCTTTTGGTCTTTTTCGCTGTTGGAGTTTGCAATGACATGAAGCCTTATGACGCTGTCTCGGACCGATTTTTCACCCGGGCAAAGCGACAAGGACACAAGAAGCGCCGCCAAAAAAACCGCGAGCGAACCCGAAAATACCCTGCGGGGACGCGAAAATTTTAAAAATCCCTTCATTTTTGCCGATAACCTTCCTTTCAGGCTCTTTATGGCTGAGGTTTTACGGGCTTGCGCGCCGTACGCCACACTAACGCCTTCATGGAAAATTATTGACTTAACAAAATGTTCTTAATCACTTTGCCTTTATTTAGCTTTTATGGTTTCACCGGGGAAACGGCTTTTATAAAAAATTCCCCGCGGTATCTCTCCTCCGCCCGCTTTGCCTTTTCAAGCGAGTCAAACACCCCGAACACTCCGCCGCCGCTGCCGGAAAGCGACGCGGAGATCGCGCCCGAACTAATAAGCGCGGCTTTAAGGGCGGCGAAACCGGGGGAAAGTTCCGGCATAACAGACTCAAAATCATTACGCAAAAAACCCGCGACAGAGTATGGGTCGTTACCTCTTACGGCGCCTATCATCCCGCCGCTGTCTTTTGCGGGTTTATAAGCCACGCCCGGCGGGAATTTGTTATCAAAGACTTCAAAGGCGGTTTTTGTCGAAACCCCTCCGCCCGAAAAGCAAAGGCAATAAAAAACCCTGTCGGCAACGGGAAGCGGCGTTATTTCCTCCCCCAAGCCCTTGCAGTTCGCCGCGCCGCCGCGGAGCAAAAACGGAACGTCGGCGCCCAAACTCTTCGCTGCCGCCGCCAGTTCCCCGCTTGTAAGCGGGTAACCGTAGAGTAAATTCAAGGCTTTCAGCGCCGCCGCCGCGTCGGAGCTGCCGCCGCCAAACCCGGCCTTAACAGGGATGGCTTTTTCAATGACTATCTCCGCCCCGCCCCGTATCCCCGCCTTTTCAAAGAAAGCAAGCGCCGCCTTGTGGGCGATGTTGTTTTCCCCCGATATGTTTTCTTCGCCATACGGCGGGCTTGTAAGCCCGTTGCAGACAACCGAAATAATGTCCGACTTCGCGACCCTTACCGTGTCAAAGAGCGAGACCGTCTGCATTACGGTGTCAAGGCTGTGATAGCCGTCTTGCCTTTTGCCGGTTATATTCAGGGTGAGGTTGATTTTCGCGTGGGCTTTTTGCGTTATCATAGCGTGTCAAGTCTGTGGAAGCGCGGTTTTCTGTCCTCAAAAGTGACTATATGGGTGAAACCGCAGCTTATGAGTTCTTTATATGTATCTTTGATCCCGAGCGCGAGATCAGCCGCTCTGTGGGCGTCGGAACCCACCGTGACAAGACTGCCGCCAAGCTCGCGGTAGAATTTTATAAGGTCGCTGTGGGGGAACGTCACTCCGGCGGACTGCCTGAGCCCGGAGGTGTTAACCTCCAGCGCTATGCCTTTTTCAATTATTCGCTTAAGCGGCGTTTCAAAGTAGTCCCGCCCTTTTTCAAAGAGATTAATGTCCGACCCTCTGCCGTACTCTTTAATATACCTGTACGGGTAGGTGATATGGGCGAGCGTGTCAAAGCCGCCCCAAGAAACAAGCTCCGAGAGTTCCGAGAGATAGGCGTCCCATGATTTTTTAAGCATGCTCTCGCTCAGCGAGCCGTAGTCCATTTCCGAAAAATCCGGGAAACCCCTGACGGCGTGAACAGAGCCGATTATAAAGTCGAATTTGTATTTTGAAAGAATACTTTCCGTCTCTTCTATGTCATGGCACGCCTGCGCCAGCTCCAAGCCGTGGATGACATGTGTTTTCCCCTCAAACTTTGCCTTTGCCGCCGTTATATCCCTTAGGATTCCCTCGTGGTCAAGCGGGGGGAAGATACACCCGATTACCTGCTGGATTTCGAGATGGTCGGTTATGGCGACGCTTGACAGCCCGAGCTCCGCCGCTCTTTGGCATAGCAGGTCTATTGTGGCGCCCGTTTTTTGGTCTACATCCCCGGAATATATAGAGTGGCAGTGCTGTTCGTGCATATGATTTATCCTTTGAAAATTAATTTAAAACAGTGTGAGCTGCCCGTTTTCCGGCAGCGAGTCAAGACAGCCGTTTACTCTCAGCGTTTCGAGAAGCGTTTTTGAGATTCCCGCTTTAACTTTTAACTCGTCCACGGTGGAAACGCCCTCCCCAACCGCTTTGTAAATGTTTTGGGCGACGGTTTCGCCCAGCCCCGGCAGCGTCGCCAACGGGATTCGTATCTTGCCGTCCTCGGGGACAAAATTAAACGGAAGAGATTTAAACAGGTTTACCGGCAGAAAGCAAATGCCGCGGGTCCGAACCTCGTTTACTATTTGGAGCGCGGAAAAAACATCCGCGTCTTTTTGAGTGGGGTTTTCCTGCTTTTTAAGCTCGCTAAGGCGTTTTCTTATTTCGCCGAGCGGCCTTTGGGATACAGCCGGGTCAAAACCCTCCGGGTGCGCGGTGAAGTGGGTGGCGTAAAACTCCACGGGGCGGTTAATCTTAAACCACGCCAACCTCAGCGCCGCTATGACATAGGCAACCGCGTGGGCTTTAGGGAACATATATTTTATCTTTCGGCAGGAGGAAATATACCACTCCGGCACTCCGTGGGCAAGCATTATTTTTTCCTGACCCGCGCTGACCCCGTGGCCTTTGCGTACCGATTCGGTTATCTCAAACGCCACCGACGAGTCAAGCCCGCGCTTTATGAGGTAGAGCATTATCGAGTCGCGGGTGGAGATTATCTCGCTTATGGTGCAGGTTCCGTTTTTAACAAGGTCTTCGCCGTTGCCTCGCCATATCCCCGTCCCGTGGGAGAGCCCGGAGATTTGGGTGAGGTCGGAGAACGTCTTCGGCTTTGCCGCCACCACCATTCCCCTGACATAGTTTGTGCCCATTTCCGGGAGAGCCAGAGTCCCCGTCTCGCAGTCGATTTCCTCTCTCTTCACGCCGAGCGCGCGGGGGGAGGAAAACAATGACATGACGTTTTTGTCGTTCATGGGGAGGCTTCTAACGTCTATTCCCGTATAGTCCTCAAGGAGCTTATACATCGTCGGCACATCATGACCCAGCATATCAAGCTTAAGTATGGTATCGTGAAGGTGCTCAATGGCGAAGTGGGTGGTTATAACCTCGCTGAATTCCCTTTCGGCGGGGTGCTGAACGGGCGTGAAGTCATAGATTTCGTATTCTTTCGGGATGACTATTATCCCGCCCGGATGCTGACCCGTGGTTCGTTTTACCCCCACGCAGCCGGCGGTGAGTCGGTTGATTTCGGCGCGGGTGAGGTTTAGACCCTTGTCTTCAAGGTATTTCCGTACATATCCGTAGGCGGTTTTGGAGGCTATTGTCCCAACGGTGCCGGCGCGGAAAATGTTTTCGCTGCCGAAGAGCTGTTCGGTGTATTTATGCGCTTCAGACTGTATCGCGCCGGAAAAGTTAAGGTCAATGTCGGGCGCCTTGTCGCCTTTAAAGCCTAAAAACGTCTCAAACGGGATGTCATGCCCGTCGGTAACCATAAAAAACCCGCAGGTCGGGCAGTTTTTGTCGGGGAGGTCGAACCCGTCTTCCGCCGAATGTTTTCCCTCGGCGGATTCGCCGGGAAACTCGCAATACCTGCAATTCGGGCAGCGGTAGTGAGGGGGGAGGGGGTTGACCTCGGATATTCCCGCCAGATGAGCCACGAAAGACGAGCCGACTGACCCCCTTGAGCCGACGAGATAGCCCTTTTCCTCGGAATTCCGCACAAGCTTTTGGGCGATTACATACATAACCGCGAAACCGTGCTTAATAATTGAGGAAAGCTCTTTTTCCATGCGGAGTTTTACAATATCGGGGAGGGTTTCGCCGTAAAGCTCAAGGGCTTTTTGGCGGCAGCTCCCGACAAGCTCTTCGTCCGCGCCCTTGATATCGGGGGTGAACTTCCCTTTTGGGATGGGGCGGATGTCGGGGGAAATCATATCCGCCACTTTGTTTGTGTTTGTCACCACAACCTCAAAGGCTTTTTCCCTGCCGAGATAGTTAAATTCTTCAAGCATCTCGCCGGTGGTTTTGAGGTACATTCCCGTCACGCGGGAGGCGTCGGAATATTTTTGCCCGTGTTTTAGTATCTGGCGGTAGATTTCGTCGTGCTCGGTTAGAAAATGCACATCCCCCGTGGCGACGCAGGGCTTGCCCTGCTTTACGGCAAGGTCATAGATTTTTTTATTTATCCGGCTCAGCTCGTCGGTTCCGCTCACCCTGCCCTCGTCGATAAGAAAAGAGTTGTTGGAGTGGGGCATTATCTCAAAAAAGTCATAAAAAGACGAGAGCGAGAGCTGTTCGGAATAGGGGCGGTTTTCAAGCACCGCCTGATAAATCTCCCCCGATTCGCAGGCCGAGCCGACAATAAGCCCCTCTCGGTATTCCTTTAGCACCGTTTTTGGGATTCTCGGGTAGCGGTAGTAATAGTTCAAATACGAGTAAGAGACTATTTTATACAGGTTTTTCAACCCGATTTGGTTTTGCACTAAAATTGTCACATGATAGGGCTTTTGGCGGCGGGGATCGGCTTTTGACGCCATTTCGCTTATCATCATCCCCACGGTGGTCACGCCGTCGGGTTCCATCTTTTTTATCATGCGCTCAAAGATTTGGCAAAGAATTTTACAGTCGCCCGACGCTCTGTGGTGCTTAAATTCGCCTAAGCCGTAATATTTTCGCACCGCGTCAAGGTTGTGGCGCGAAAGACCGGGGTTAAGGTAGCGCGACAGCGAGACGGTGTCGAGGTAGGGGTTTGAAAAAGGGATTTTATAGTCGGACGCCGTTTTTTTAATAAAGCCGATGTCAAAGCCCGCGTTATGCGCCACAAGAATGGTGTCTCCGGCAAACTTGATAAATCTTTCAACCGCTTCCCGCATTGACGGGGCGCCTTTAACCATTTCATCGGTAATTCCCGTGAGCTCGGTTATGTTTTGGGGTATCGGCATTCCCGGGTCGACATAGGTTTCAAAAACCTCGATCGCCTCCCCGCCCCTGTACCTGACCGCGCCTATTTCCGTTATTCCCGACGAATAGGGGGAAAGCCCGGTGGTCTCAATGTCAAACACGGTGAAAACCCCGTCGGAAAAGCTCCTGTCATAGGTTTCGTCAAAGCCAAACACCGCGCGCGCGGTGTCGTCAACCAAATACCCTTCCATTCCGTAGATAGGCTTAACCGCCGGGTTTTGTTCGGCGGCTTTCATAATTTCCGGGAAAGCCTGCACGCTCCCGTGGTCGGTAACGGCGATTGCCGTCATCCCCCGGCGGGCGGCGGTTTTAATAACCTCCTCCGGGGGGCAAAGCGCGTCGTTTGCCGAAAGGGTGGTGTGGAGGTGAAGCTCCACCCGCTTTTGCTCGGCGTCGTCTGTGACAAACACCTCGCTCACTCCGAAAATGGCGGACGCCCTCATCTTAAGCTCGCCGTCATATCTATCTATTGCCGGGGTTCCGCAGACGAGAACAGAGTCGTTTTCTTCCGGCATTGTTAACTCGGCGGGCGACGATGTTATAAAGCGCACGGTTATTGAGGATTCAAGGTCGGTCACGCCAAATGTGTATGTAATCCTCGCGCCGTCCTTGCTCTCTCTTTTATCGGTTTGAAAAACTCTCCCAAGGAAAAAAGCCCGGGTTTTGTCGGAAATTTCTTTTATCGGGATAAGGTTTTGAAAGTTTCCTCTTCCGCAGAGAAGAGTTGGGTTCGAGACGTCAAACACCAGCCTGCCGCTCCGAACATGGCCGCCCTCTAAAACCTCAAACGATTTGCCCTCAAGCGGAGAATGCGATGAGCGCCCCCCCGCGTTAAAATAATCGGAGGAAAGCGTTTTTTTATTTGCTTCTTCTCTCTCAAGAGCGGCGGCGTACGCGAGGCGCGACTTTTCGGCAAGGTCGTCTTCGGCGTGGGACGAAACGCCGTTGTCGGGCGAGCCGTCAAAAACAACCGCCACTTCCCTGCCAAATCGGGCGGAGATTGCCTGAGAGAAAAATTCGTTTATTTTGTTTTCAATAAGAAACTGAGGGTCAAGCCCGTCTTTTAGGGTAATTATAAGTTCGCCGCCGGAAAGCTCGGCTTTATATGAGTCAAAAAAACCCTTTGAGTAGCCCTCGCCGTGATATATTTCAAGGAGCGAAACAAGCTCTTTGACATAACTCTCGTCAAAGTCGCAGCCGTGAAACGCCGGTAAAAACCTAAATTCGCTGAGAACATAGGCTTTTTTTATCCCCTCCTCCAAACTGTGGAGGTGATTTTGCGCCACAACGCCGTCAAAACACGCCTCGCAAAAAACCGCTCGGTTTTCCTTGTCGGCTTTTAAAGAAAAACTCCTAAGGCACCCGAGGGCGGTTTTTTCGTCCCCACTCGGGGAGTAGCGGCAAAACTTATTAAAAAATTCGCTGGCTTTGCTCATGTCAGTTTCCTTATTTCCTCATACAGCACATCCGCTATTTTTCCCTCGGGTATTTTCCCGGTGATTTTACCTTTTACAAACAAAATCGCCTCTCCTTTTCCGCCCGCCACGCCGACATCGGCCTCCGCCGCCTCCCCCGGCCCGTTTACCGCGCAGCCCATAACCGCCACTTTTATTGTGCTTTTAACCTTTAAGCCGCAAAGCTTTTCTTTTAGCTTTCTCACTTGCTCCTCAAGGTCGATTTGGGTTCTGCCGCAGGTGGGGCAGGATATAAACTCAATATGCGGCCGCAGCCCCAGCGAATTTAAAATGTCAAGCGCCGCCTCAACTTCCTTAACCGCGTCGCCGGTCAGCGAAACCCTGACGGTGTCGCCTATTCCATCGGCGAGCAGCGCGCCAATGCCGACGGCAGATTTAACAAGCGCCGCCTGACCCGCGCCCGCCTCCGTGACCCCCAAATGAATTGGATAAGGGAGGGTTTTCGCTATAATTCGATTTGCCGACATCATTTCTCTAACCCCCGACGCTTTAACCGACACCACGATATCGGAAAACCCAAAGCTCTCGAGCCTTTCGCAGGAAAGCCTTGCCGATTCGGCGACGGCCTCCGGCGTGGGGGAGGAATATTTGCGGAGGATTTCTTTTTCAAGCGAGCCGGCGTTTACCCCAACTCGAATAGGTATTCCTTTTTTCGCGCAGGCGTCGCAAACCGCCTTTACTTTGTCGTCGCCGCCGATATTGCCGGGGTTGATACGAATTTTATCTATCCCGGCGCGCACGGATTCCAAAGCCAGCCGGTAGTCGTAATGAATGTCGGCGACAAGGGGCATTTCCACCCGTTCTTTAAAATACGCGATGCTTTTTACCGCCTCAAAGTCGTTGACGGTAAAGCGGGCGATATCGCACCCGGCGTCCCTCAGGCGAATAAGCTGCGCCAAAGTCGCCTCTTTGTCGGAGGTCTTGGTGTTTGTCATCGACTGCACCGTCACGTCTTCGCCGCCGCCGATTATAACCCCGCCCACGTTAACCCGGTTGGAAATCCTCCTCATTTAAAACAACCCCAAAACGTCTTTAAAGGCGATAAGCGCCATAGCGCCGAGGAGGAGGATCATAAACGCTGCGTTGATTCCCGTCTCAAGCTTTTGGTTCATGGGTTTTCTCCGCACCGCCTCTATGAGGTAAAATACAAATCTGCCGCCGTCAAGCACCGGAATCGGGAGAAGATTGCACACCCCGAGGCTGACAGATATAAGCACGGTCATAAGCGACAAATTCCTCACCGTGTCGGCGGCGCTTTCGCCGCTCTTTATTACCTGACTCACCTTATCGCCCACGCCGACAGGACCTGAGATCGCTTTCCAGCCGTACTCGCCCTTAAACGTGCGTATTAATGATTCCACCGTCATGTCGATTATTGAGATAGGCCAGTAAAAAGATTGCGAAAAAACCACGGACGGCGTTTTTCTCAGCGAGTAAACCTGAAAATCAATTCCCCCCATGGCAATTCCGTCCGAGACGGTTTCGGGGAACTGCACGCCGCTTATCAAAACCTCGCTCCCGTCCCTGAGCACCGTCACGTCAAGGGGAGTCTTACCCCTGAGCGTGACAATATAGTAAAGGTCGTTGAAGACTTTTATCTCCGAGCCATCGATTTTTAGTATTTTATCCCCCGGCTTAAGCCCGTCTCCGTTGTTTGTTATGGCGTTTTCCTGAAAATCATATATGGTTGTGCTGGCAAGGTTGGGGATCGAGACCACAAGCGCCGTCATTATAACAAACGCGAGGAAAATATTCATAAGCGGGCCGGCGAGCACGACTATAAGCCGCTGCCAGATTGGTTTTGTGTTAAGGGGGATCTTGCCCTCCTCGCCGGGTTCGGGGGTGTCGCCGGGGTCTTCGCCTATCATCGAGACAAACCCGCCGATGGGGAGAGCGCGGAGGGAAAACTTATTATGCTTTCCTTTGCGGCTGTATATGACCGGACCCATGCCGATTGAAAACTCCCGTATTCCCACTTTGAAGATACGGGCGGCGATATAATGGCCGAATTCGTGTACGGTGATAAGAAACCCGAATATAAGCAGGGTTATCAGTATCGTCCCAACCGAAGAAAATATGGGATACATAGTTTAACTCCTTCGCGGCTGTGCCGCCAAAACTTGCTTTACGCGATTTCGCGCAGACATACCTGTTTGTATAATATCATCAAGGGAGGGGGATTTAATAAAATTCGTGTCCTCCACAACCCGCGTCACCACGTCGAAAATTCCGGTAAAACCAAGCCTGCCCTCTAAAAACCCCTTTACCGCCTCTTCGTTCGCCGACGACATTGCCGAGGGTATGTTGCCGCCTTTTTTTATGGCGCTCACCGCGAGCGGCAGGAGCGGAAAAGTTTTTGTATCCGGCTTTGAAAAGGTAATAGCGCCGAGGTTTGTAAAGTCAAGGCTTTCCACGCCCGCGGGAAGCCTTTCGGGGTAGGTTATGGCGTACTGGGCGCAAAGGCGCATATCGGGTTTTGACAGCACCGCCTTTACGTTGTTGTCAATAAATTCAACCATAGAGTGGACAACGCTTTCGCGGTGGATAAGCACTTCAATGTCGTCGGGCGCTACCCCGAACAGCCAGACCGCCTCGATTATTTCAAGCCCTTTGTTCATAAGGGTTGAGGAATCAATTGTAATTTTGTCCCCCATTTTCCATGTGGGGTGGCAAAGCGCCATTTTTGGGGTCACTTTTTCAAGATATGAAGTATCCCTGCCGTAAAACGCCCCTCCCGAGGCGGTGAGGTAGATTTTTTTTATCGGGAGCCCGCCGCCTGCCGCGCTCTCGCCCGCGATACACTGAAAAATCGCCGAGTGCTCGCTGTCGACGGGGATAATTTTCCTCCCCTTTTCCCTTGCTTTTTTTGTGATCAGCTCCCCGCCCTCCACAAGCGCCTCTTTGTTTGAAATGGCGATGTCATGCCCGCCGTCAAGCGCGGAGATCGCTGGGATAAGTCCGCTTGAGCCGAGAAGACAATTAAAAACAAGCTGGCTTTTCGTAGAGTAGGCGATTTCGTTAAGCCCGTCGCCGCCCGTCGTCACAACCGTTTTTGTGTCGGCGAGGGCGACTTTAAGGTCGCCGTAAAATTCCTCCGACACCCAAACCTTTTTTACCCCGGTCGCCCGAGATTGCGTTTCAAGCAGCCGCCAGTTTTTGTTGCCGGTAATTTCGGTGACTTTCGCCCCCACGCGGAACGCCGCGTCAAGCGCTTGTCTGCCGACAGACCCCGTCGAGCCGAGGACGGCGATTGATTTTTGGGTGTCTACCATAGTTTTTCAAGCTCC
Organism: Eubacteriales bacterium; assembly: GCA_041672465.1. Classification (GTDB taxonomy): domain Bacteria; phylum Bacillota; class Clostridia; order Oscillospirales; family CAG-382; genus UBA1206. The sequence continues at coordinate 10,837 of JBAYZO010000028.1, read as the reverse complement.
GTGAAGATATACGCCGCCAGCGTTATGGCGATTATCGAGTCAAACCTGTCAAGCACTCCGCCGTGACCGGGGAACAGCCTGCCGAAGTCTTTTACCCCAAGCCGCCTTTTCACGGCGGACGCGGCGAGGTCGCCTGTCTGCCCCACTATCGAAAACACCACGGATAAGAGCGCGAGGGTTAGGATCGAGTAGGATTTGTTAAAAAAGCCGTTGCAGACAAGCCCGAACGCCACAAACGAGGCCCCGCACCCCAAAACGCCCCAAACCCCGCCCGCCACCGTCTTTTTTGGCGAGACTACGGGGCAAAGCTTTTTTTTGCCGAACGCAACGCCGAAAAAGTACGCGAAGGTGTCTGTCGACCAAGCGGCTATAAAAATTAAAAGATAGCGAAGGGGTTCTCTGTCCCTGACCGCTATTAAAAGTGAAAAGCCCAGCACAACGGCGAGGCTTTCAAACCCCGCAAAATAAACCTGACCGCCCTTTTCGCCTTTGTCAACGCTTTCGGCGTCAAGCACAAAAGCCGTGAAAACCGCTAAAATATAAGCCAAAACGCCCGGGAATATCAAACTTTGCCTATACCGCGCCGCAAACGGCAGTATAGCCGCCAATATAAGCGACATAATCCGCGTGAGGTTATATCTTTTTGCCTCCCCAACGCAGGAGTAGAGTTCCCAAACCGCAACCCCCCCGAGGACGGCGGCGAGGGCGGGGAAAGCCGGCGTATGTGAAAAGCATAAAAACGGGATAAAAGCCGTCAGCGCCGCCGCGGCGGTGAGGATGCGGGTTTTCATTTAATTATTGTCACCTGCCGTAATTTCTTTTTCTCCGGGAAAATTCTTGTATTGCCCTGACAAGGTCGTCTTTGCCGAAGTCGGGCCACAGCACGTCGGTAAAATACAGTTCGCTGTAAGCCGCCTGAAAGAGCAGGAAGTTTGACAGCCGTTTTTCCCCCCCCGAACGGATAATGAGGTCGGGGTCGGGGCAGTCAGGGGAATATAAATATTTTTTGAATATGTCTTCGGTGAGGGTTTTTTCGCCCGACGCCGCGGCTTTTTCGGCGGCTTTTAAAATCTCCTGCCTGCCGCCGTACAAAAACGCGATATAAAGGGTCATTCCCGTGTTATTTGAAAGTCTTTCCACGGTTTTCTCAATGGATTTCTTTAGTTTTTCCCCCGCGTTTGTTAAGTCGCCTATCACCACGCCTTTTATATTATGCTCCATAAGCTTATCTTCATAACCGGCTATCGCCTTTGTCGCCAAAGAAAAGAGCGATGAGACCTCGCGCTTGTCGCGGGAGAAGTTTTCGGCCGAAAACGCGTAAACGGTGAGGTGATTCACGCCGAGGACGGCGGCGTTGCGGACGAGTTCCACAAACTTTTCAAAGCCCGCGGCGTGCCCCGCGGCGCGGGGGAGACGGCGGCTTGCCGCCCAGCGGCCGTTGCCGTCCATTATAACGGCTATGTGATTCGGGACGCCGCTTTCCATTATATTTCTAAAATCTCCTTGTTTTTTCTCTCTACCGATAAGTCAACCTCTTTGATATATTTATCGGTGAGTTCCTGAACCGTTTTTTCGCTGGTTTTTTGGTCGTCTTCGGTGAGCGAGCCGTTCTTTTTAAGCTCCTTGACCTTTTCATTCGCCTCCCGCCTTATGTTACGCAGCGCTATTTTGGCGTCCTCGCCCATTCGCGAGGATTGTCTTGTGAGTTCTTTTCGTCTCTCCTCGGTGAGCGCCGGGAAGACAAGGCGGAGCGATTTGCCGTCGTTTTGGGGGTTTATGCCGATATCCGACGCTAAAATAGCTTTTTCAATATCCTTAAGCACGTTTGTCTCCCACGGGGTTATGACAAGCGTGCGGGCGTCGTGGGTTTTTATAGAGGCGACGCTCGTGATATCGGAAGGTGTGCCGTAGTAGTTTACGCTGACGCGGTCAAGCACTCTGGCGGAGGCGCGGCCTACCCGTATCGCCGCGAAATCTTCTTCCAAAACTCTGATTGTCTTTTTCATCTTCTGTTCGTATTCGGTGGTGTCGAGCTTCATTTTTATGCCTTCCTTTCGTTTTAGGGTATTAAAATAACGCTTTTTCGCGGGTTTCGCTGTCGGTTAATGTGTTTTAAACTATAAGAGTGCCTATTTGTTCTCCGCTGAGCGCCTTGAAAATGCCGTCTTCCTCAAGCAGCGAGAACAGCAGCGCTTTGGTGTTGTTGTCCCTGCCCAGCGCCGCCGCGGTTTGGTCAATGACGCGGAGGTTCTTTTTTATTATGGTATCATAGTCAAGCTTTTCATATTTTACCGCGTCGGGGTAAACGGCGGGGTCTTTGTCATATACGCCGCTCACGGCTTTGGCGGAAAGCACCACGTCTACCCCGAGCTCTGCCCCCCTTAACATGGCGGCGGTGTCAGTGGAAAAATACGGGTACCCAACCCCGCAGGCAATGAGGATGACAACCCCGTCCGCCATAAGGCGCTTTGCCTTTTCTTGGCTGTATTCCCCGCAAAACTGCGAAACCGGGACAGCGGAGAGCACTCTTGACTCAACGCCGGTTCTTTCAAGCACGTCGCCGAGGGCGATGCAGTTTATAAGCGTGCCGAGCATCCCCATGTGGTCGGCTTTTACCCGGCTGATATCTACGCCCCCCTGCCTGCTCCCGCGCCAGATGTTGCCCGCGCCTATGACAAGGGCTATCTTCGCGCCGTGGTTCACGCATTTTTTTATTTGGGAAGCGACTCCCCTTAAGATTTCGCCGTCAAGTATCGCGCGGTCGCCGCGGTCTTGGCTTTTGCCGACAAGCGCCTCGCCCGAGAGCTTAATAAGCGCGCTTTTGTATTTAAGGGTGTTTGGGGATATGTTTTCGCTCATATCCGGTTGGGGGAGGTTTATTTTCATGACACGCTCCTTTGGTTTTCCAAAAACCTGAACTGGTCGTCAATATAGTCTGTCAGTCCTATTCTGAACGCCGTGTAAGGGGAAACGGCCGCCTGATCTATGTCGCTGACAAAACGCATGATTTCGTTCGGAAAATAGTGTTCGAGTTTTTTGTCCGCGTCGGGTGAGATAAAACTCCCGTATAAATCCTCCGCGCCGAAGAGGTGGAGGATTTCATGCGCGTACACGCCCGGGCTGTCGTAATAGGGGTAGTCGGCGTCGTCGGTGTGGAACACCACGCATTTTTCCGCCAAATAATTTTTATAATCGGAGTATTCTTTGTCGGCGGCAAGCGCGTAGCTCCGCCCCTTTTTATTTATGTGAAGAACCGCGCAGTAGTTGTCATAGCCGGCGGCGGAAGGCTTTATATAAGACTCAAGGGTGCGGAGCTCGGTGTCGCCGAACAGGCTGTCTATCCACACAAAATTAGCCATATCTACGGGGAGGGTTTTGTTTGTCTCAAGGTAGAGCGAGTTTTTCTCGCCTGTATATTCAACCGTTGTGTCACGGCCGTAAAACGCGGCGGTTTCCTCTAAAAAAACGGCGGCTTTTTCAAGTCGGGAGAGAACCTCCCGCACATCGCTCTCGTTCCATTCCGAAACGGCGTCGCTTATAAAGATATTTATAATTATACATTTTCCCGTAAGGCTTGAGGCGCTCCCCAAACCCATGGCGGTGGCGGGCTTGTCTTTATCTTCCGCTTGAGAAGTTTTCGCGGTTTCATAGGCTTTGTAAAAACACTCGTCAAGCCTGTAGCCGTCTTTTGTAAGCGCAAGCGGCATGTCCACGGCGACGCCGTCTTCCGAATAAATTCTGACAAGCGCGCTGTCTTCCCCTACAGATAAAACCTTGGCAGTGGAAAGGTCGGGGACAGGTTTAAAGGCCGGAGTGTAATGGGTTGAAAACCAAGTCACCCCGGTGATATCGCAAACTGCTTTGGGCCCGTATTTCGGGAAGTTGAGGAAGAATTCGCCGCCGCTTTGGGTGTATACCGAATCAAGCGTTTCTTTAAGAAAAGCAAAGCTGTGATATTTATCGTCCTCGCGGGTGGGGTAGATGTCAAACTCCCCCCCGGAAAGCTCATAACCGTCATAAATACCGCCAAAGACAAAAAGATCCGTTATTTCGCCGTCTTTTTCTAAAAGTTCGCCAAGCGCGGCGAGCACGGCGGTTTTTTCCGTCTCTTCGCCATTGGTAAATACGCTCTGGGCGCCGCTATTGACGGAAGATTCCGCTCCCCCGCTTATTTGCCCGGCCGGGAAGGTTACTTTTAAACCGCAGGAGACGGCGTTTATGAGTAAGAACGCCAAAACGGTAAAAATTAAAATTTTAAGCGGGTTTTTTTTGCCGCTTGGTAAAACAACAGGGATTTTCAAAGCATCACCGCCCACAATTATAACACCGGCCGCGGGATAAAGCAACAATTTTTTGTTTTTTTACCCGGCGGCGGGTTACTCAAACAATAATCCGTTCCTCGTCAGAAGACTCAGCCGGGTTATCTCGCAGCCGGTTATTTTATCTTTTAAAAATTCCTCGACATGCCTTGCGTTGAGGTGTAAATTTCCCCCGCAGGCGCATCTCATCTCAAGCTTTGCCCCGGACGGCGACAATGAAAGCGATTTTGAGTAAATAAGGCGCGAGATATCAACTTCCGAACCCCCTTTTTTGGTCTTTTTTTCGATAATCATGCTTCCCGAGAGCGACTTTTCAAGGTCTTCGAGCATTGAGACGAGCTTAAAAGTCATTTCATAATCGGCGGCGTAAAGGGAGGAAAACGGGTGTTTCGGCGGGGCGGCTTTAAAAACCTCAAGCCCCGGCGGGAAAGAGGATTTTAAGGTTTCGGCTATTTCGTCATAATTTCTGTCTTCAACGAGATAAAAGTCAAAAACCTCATACAAGCTTTTTTGGTAAAGAGAGAGCGGCGCGGCGAACGACGCCTTTATATGCGGGTTGAACCCGCTTGTATAAACGGCGTCAAGGCAACTGCGGTTTATCGCCCTGAACACCGCCCGCTGGAGGTCGAGGTGGGAGAAATAAACGCCGTACCCCAACTTTTTAAAGAAAACCCTTACGGGCAGCATGACCTGACACCCCCAAACATATTAGCCCCGCACCCCGCGCATTTTTCCCTGCACTCGGGCGTGGCGACTCCGGACTTTGCTTTTTCGGACTCGGCAATCAAAAACTTCTTGCTCACCCCGCTTGAGATGTGATCCCACGGGAGAGTCTCGTCATATGTCCTTTCCCTGCCGGCGTAAAAGTTCGGGTCGACGCCGGTTCGGGCAAAAATATCAAGCCAGTTTTCATAAGAGAAAAACTCGCTCCAGCCGTCAAGCCGCCTGCCGCTCTCAACCGCCGCGGCGAGCGGCTTTGAAAGCCGCCTGTCCCCGCGGGCGAACACCGCCTCGATAAAGCTTGCGGCGGCGCCGTGGTAGTTGTAACTAATTTTACCCGACTTAATTTCGTCCCGCAAAAGGGCTTGTTTTTTTGTAATCGTTTCAACCGTGTCCTGTCCGAACCACTGAAAAGGCGTGTGGGGCTTTGGCACAAAACTCGCGACCGACACCGTCACCCCCTGAAGTCTCCCTTTAAAACCCGATTTTGCGAACTCGGCCACCACGTTTCGCGCGAGCGAGGCGATTCCCCTGACGTCTTCCTCGGTTTCGGTGGGGAGCCCGATCATAAAATACAGCTTGACATGTTGTCTTCCCTTTTCAAACGCCATTCGGCAGGAGGCGAGAATTTCCTCCTCCGTTATGTTTTTGTTTATAACGTCCCTGAGGCGCTGGGTTCCCGCCTCCGGCGCGAAAGTGAGGCCAGACTTTCTGACCGACATCACCTTATCCATAAGCTCGCCGTAAAACGCGTCTATCCGCATTGAGGGGAGAGACAGGCTGATATTTTTTTCGTCTGTCCAGCCTTTCAGCAAGTCAATAAGCTCGCTCAGCCCCGAATAGTCGGAAATCGAAAGCGACGAAAGGGATATTTCGTCGTACCCGGTCTCTCTCACCGCGCTTTGCGCCTGACTGCTTAAGGTCTCCGGGGATTTTTCGCGCCGCGGGCGGTATATCATACCCGCTTGACAAAATCTGCAGCCGCGGGTGCAGCCCCTGAAAACCTCAAGGGTGACTCTGTCGTGAACCGTCTCAATAAAAGGCACTTCGGTTTTCGCGGGGAACGGGGAGCTGTCAAGGTCTTGTATCACCCGCTTTTCAACCACTTTCGGGACGTCGGCGTAAAGCGGGGTCACGCTGTCAACCTTGCCGTTTTCAAGGTAGCTCACTTTATAAAGGCTCGGCACATACACCCCGGGGATATGGGAAGCCACGCGGAGGTATTCGCTTTTGCTTTTGCCCTCTTTTTTGGCTTTTATATATTCTTCGCTTAGCTCTATAATGACTTCCTCGCCCTCACCTATGGCGAACAGGTCAAAGAAATCGGCGACGGGTTCGGGGTTAAAGGGGCAGGGGCCTCCGCCGATAATAAGGGGGTGTTCTTCCCCCCTGTCTTTTGAGTAAAGGGGTATTCCCGACAGCTTGAGCATATTAAGCACGTTGGTGTAGGAGAGCTCGTACTGAAGTGTAAAGGCAAGCATGTCGAAATCCGCGAGGCTGTCTCCGCTCTCAAGCGCGTACAGCGGGAGGGAGTGGCGTATCAACAGTTTTTCAAAATCGTCCCAAGGGGAAAACGCCCTTTCGCAATAGATGTTCGGCTTTTCGTTAAGACAATGCCTTAGTATTTTAACGCCGAGGTTTGACATGCCTATCTCATAGGTGTCGGGAAAGCAAAAGCAAACCCGAAGGTCAACTTTTGATTTGTCTTTGTAAACGCAGCCAAATTCCCCGCCCGTATAGCGGCCGGGCTTTTCAACTTCCCTTAGCAGGGGGAGATAAATATCCTTAACCATTTGACGCAAGCGCTCCTTTTAAATATTCGCCGGTCGCCGACGCGGGGTTTGCCGAAACCTCCTCCGGCGTGCCAAGCGCGATCACTTCTCCGCCGGCGAAGCCGCCCTCGGGGCCTAAATCAATGATATAGTCGGCAGTTTTGATAAGCTCTATATTATGCTCTATGACGACCACGGTGTTCCCCGCGTCGACAAGCTTTTGGAGCACCTCGCGGAGCTTGTCCACGTCGGCGGAGTGAAGCCCGGTGGTGGGCTCGTCAAGGATATAAAGCGTCGACCCGGTAAACCTCCGCGCGAGCTCGGTGGCAAGCTTGACCCTTTGCGCCTCCCCGCCCGACAATGTTGTCGCCGGCTGGCCGATTTTAATATACCCCAGCCCGACCTGCGAGAGGGTATCGAGCCGGCGGCGGATTGAGGGATAGTTTTTAAAAAACTCCCCGCCCTCGTCGACAGTCATTTCAAGCACGTCGTAGATTGACTTGCCTTTGTATTTGACCTCAAGGGTTTCGCGGTTGTAGCGCTTGCCCTTGCAGACGTCGCAGGTGACATAAACGTCGGGGAGAAAGTGCATTTCAATTTTTATCGTGCCGCCGCCCTCGCAGGACTCGCATCTCCCGCCCTTTACGTTGAAAGAAAACCTCCCCTCGCGGTAGCCCCTCGCTTTTGCCTCCGGCGTGGAGGCGAAAACGCCCCTGATATCGGTAAACAGCCCCGTGTAGGTGGCGGGGTTGGAGCGGGGGTTGCGTCCGATGGGGGACTGGTCGATATTTATAACCTTGTCGATGTGCTCAAGCCCCTCGATTGAAACATGCTTCCCCGGGATAACGGTGTTTTTCCCGAGCGCCCTCGCCACGCCTTTGTAAAGCACGGAATTTACCAGCGACGACTTGCCCGAGCCGCTGACCCCGGTCACGCAGATAAACTTGCCGAGCGGAAAATCCACCGAAATATGCTTCAGGTTGTTTTCGGCCGCGCCGTTAACCCTAAGCGAAAACCCGTTGCCGGTCCGTCTTTCGGGGTTGACGGCGATTTTCTTTCTCCCCGAAAGATATTCCCCCGTCACCGAGCCCGGGCAGGACAAAATATCCTCCGGAGAGCCGGAAAAGACAATCTCGCCGCCGTGTCTCCCCGCGCCGGGGCCTATGTCGACTATAAAATCGGCCTCCCGCATGGTCTCCTCGTCGTGCTCGACCACGATAACGGTGTTGCCTATGTCGCGGAGGTTTTTAAGCGTTTTGATAAGCTTCGCGTTATCTCTCTGGTGGAGCCCTATCGAAGGCTCGTCAAGCACATATATAACCCCCACGAGCGCCGAGCCGATTTGAGTGGCGAGACGGATTCGCTGCGCCTCGCCGCCCGAAAGCGACCCCGCCGCCCGCGCCAGAGTCAGATAGTCAAGCCCGACGGCGTTTAAAAAGCCGATTCTCGCCTTTATTTCTTTGTTGATTTCTTTTGAGATAATTTCATCGGTGGGGTTTAGTTTTAGGCCGTTGAAGAATTCTTTTATCTCCGACACCGGCTTTTGGCAGAGCTCCATGATGTTTATCCCCCCCACCGTGACCGATAGGGATTCTTTTTTAAGCCTCGCGCCGTGACAAACCGGGCAGGGGATGTTTTCCATGAGTTCCTCGTAATACGCCCGCTGTTCAAGGCTTGAGTTGTTCTCATAGCGCCGCTTTATGCCGGGGAGAAGTCCCTCGAATCTCGGCTCCGACACGCTTTTTCGCCGCGCCGCGCCGCCGCCTGAGTTGCCGTGGAGCAGTACTGCCAGCGCCTCCGGGGTGTAGTTTTTAATGGGGGTATGAATGTCAAAGCCGTAATATCTCCCGAGCTGATTAAAAAAGTTGCCCGAATAAGAGCCCGGCTCTATTGACTTAAAGCCGTTTACAATTATCGCGCCGCCGAAGAGCGACAGGTTTTTGTCGGGGATTATTTTTTCCGGCGAAACCACATACGACTGGCCAAGCCCCTGACACGCCCCGCAAGCGCCCGCCGGGGCGTTAAAGGAAAACATCCGCGGCGTGAGTTCGCCGATTGAAAACCCATGGGTTTTGCAGGCGTAGTTTTGGGAAAACACCATTTCGTCTTCCCCGCCGTCGTCGAGAATCACCGCGATTTTAATTATCCCCCCCGAAAGCGAAGACGCGATCTCAACGCTGTCGGTAAGGCGGGAGCGTATGTTTTGCCTGTCCATGACAAGGCGGTCTACGACAATGTCAACGGTGTGCTTTTTGTTTTTGTCAAGCTCTATTTTCTCATCGGTCTCGTACATTATGCCGTCGATTCTCACCCTGACAAACCCCGAACGCTTCGCGTCCTCTATAACTTTTTCGTGCATTCCCTTTTTATCGGTGACGGCGGGGGAGAGCACCATAAACCGAATTCCGTCCTCAAGGGCGAGAACGCGCTCGGTTATCTCGTCCACGGACTGCTGTTTTATCACTTCCCCGCAGACAGGGCAGTGCGGCACACCGATATTGGCGTAGAGGAGCCGGAGGTAATCGTAAATCTCGGTGACCGTCCCCACCGTGGAGCGGGGGTTGCGGGAAGTGGTCTTTTGGTCTATTGAGATAGACGGCGACAGCCCCTCGATGATATCCACGTCGGGCTTGTCGAGCTGACCCATAAACTGCCGGGCGTATGACGACAGCGATTCCACAAACCGGCGGTGACCCTCGGCATAGAGGGTATCGAAAGCAAGCGAGGACTTGCCCGAACCCGAAATCCCCGTCATAACGACAAACTTGCCTCTCGGTATGGTCAGCGAGACGTTTTTAAGGTTATGAACCCTTGCCCCTTTTATAATAATATCCGAAACGGAAGACATATTTGCTTTTCCTTTTTCTTAATTTTTGTTAAATATGTGAGTATAAAATAACAATAGTTTAGCCAAAAAGTTTTTTAATTCTGTCGCGTATGAGCGCCGCCGACTCAAAGTCAAGCTCTTTCGCCGCGGCTTTCATGTCTTTTGTCAGCTTTTCAATAAGCTTTTTGCGCCCGGCGTCGTCGAGAGATGCGGGGTTCACCCTGCTTGTCTCTTCCCTTGAGGAAATGGCAAGCGGAAGCCGGATTTCTTTTATAATTGTCGTTGGGGTTATTCCGTTTGCCCTGTTATATTCCGACTGGGCTTTTCGCCGCCTTCCCGTCTCGCCGATGGCACGCTCCATCGAGCGGGTGATTTTATCGGCGTACATTATGACTTTGCCGTTGGCGTTCCGCGCCGTTCTGCCTATTGTCTGGATAAGCGAGCTCTCGCTGCGGAGAAAGCCCTCTTTGTCGGCGTCAAGAATGGCGACGAGCGACACTTCCGGCAGGTCAAGCCCCTCCCGCAGCAGGTTTATGCCTATTAACGCGTCAAACTCGCCCGCCCGCAGGTCGCGGATGATTTCCATGCGCTCTATCGTCTCTATGTCATAGTGCATATAGCGGCAGCGGATCGAATAGTTTTCAAGGTATTCGGTGAGGTCTTCCGCCATTTTTTTGGTAAGCGTGGTTATGAGCACCCGCTCGTTTTTTTCGGCGCGGGTTCTTATTTCGCCTATCAGGTCGTCAATTTGGCCTTTTATGGGTCTTACCTCGATAACCGGGTCAAGCAGCCCCGTCGGGCGGAGGATTTGCTCCGCTCTGTTTACCGACAGCTTTTTTTCAAAATCCGCAGGGGTGGCGGAGACATAGACAGTTCTGCCTTTCTTAGCCAAAAATTCGTCAAACTTAAGCGGGCGGTTGTCATACGCCGAGGGAAGTCGGAACCCGTAGTCGATGAGATTTTTCTTGCGCGCCGTGTCCCCGCCCGACATCCCCCGCACCTGAGGGACGGTGACATGACTTTCGTCAATAAATACGAGATAGTCTTTGGGGAAATAGTCGAGCAGCGTGTAGGGGGTTGAGCCGGGCGCTCTGCCGGCAAGCACGCGGGAATAGTTTTCCACCCCGGAGCAGTAGCCTATCTCCCTGATTTGCTCAAGGTCGTAGTTGACACGCTCGGTTATTCGCTGGGCTTCAACA
>JBAYZO010000027.1:0-23102 GCA_041672465.1 Eubacteriales bacterium | reverse complement strand
AGAAGCCGCAGCACCACCACCAACGACAGAAGCAATATCAAGAACCCATTTGGCTTCGGTATAACCACCACCAGTATCGAAAGTTTTCGCCGTTCCGTCAATGGTTGCGGCCGCAGAACTGTTGAGCAAATTCGTACCATTGCCACCGGTATCAGCCAATTTGCAAGCATCATCAATAATAAGTCTTCTACTATCAAGCATAATAATCCTCCTATGTTATTAAACGTTATATTCAACAAAAAATGTTACTTGTTACTTAAAGATTACGCAGTTACAGCACCGTCAAGAATGCTGTAAAGCCGACTTGCCGCTCTCGGCCGCAGGATTGCAAGAGTAACATACCATTCAACACGAGTTCTCATAACGGGTTTACTGTCTTGTTCGCCAAGATCATTAACATCCATTTCGCCGGATTGCAAACCGAGAACGCCATTTTCCGCCATGGACAAGCAATAAATAGACGTATATAACGCACTGGTTCCGCTTCCTGATTCTGAAAAACCAAGAATGTCGACATTGCTTTCATCCTTGTCTGCAATAAGAATCGGCAAATCATTATACATTGTTACTCGGCGACCGAAGGCGTCCTGATCATAGGTAATATAACCACCAACTGAACTGTTACGAGAAGCAGCAGAAAGCCGACGTCTCATACCCTTATTCATAAGCAGATGGGTTGCATCTTCAACAGAGTCAATCAGTTCGTCCAGTTTTACGAGAGACAGAGCCGCGCCACTGGCAGCAGTCGCTCCAGCATTTATAAGCTGGTCGCCAGTACAACGAACCTGAAGACCATCAAAACCCTTTGCATCCGTAAGAATGGAGCCCTTAATAAACTGCTTTGTAATGTTCAGCGTCAAGGCCTTAATTTTTAAGCCTTCCTGAACTGCCCTCTGACCTGTTCCGCCAGTTTTTACAAGAAACTTATCAACGTCAAGATCACCGCCAGCAATGGCCAGAGATTCAATGACTTTTTCAGTCTCGCCGGTGCCTTCCTCATATCCTTCATTTACACCACGAAAAGCAACATTCGGTAATGTTTTTTCACGATCAAATTTCAGAGCATTGCCGGTAATATCTTCAAACGGAAGAACCGCCATCAGATCAGAACCGCGAGCAAAAAGTTCCATAATAGTTGCTTTTAAAACTTCATCACGACCAAGAGCAATTTTCGCACTTTCAACCAATGTTAAAGCCATAATTTACCTCCATGATTTATTAATGTTTTTTTATCGACAAATAAAAAAAGTCCCGAAAGAAATAACCATATTACAAACGGTTAAATCCCACCGGGACTTTATTTTGGGTCTCAGACCCAAAAACGGTTTTAAAAAATTATATTGTTGCCCTCACCGAGGTTTTTTTATTCAGCCACGTCAGCATGAATCATTCTAAGGCGTTCTTGCGCTGGAATTTTGCTAAGGTCTTGTCCACCGAATTTCTTACTTCCACCGCCAGCACCGCCAGCACCACCAGCACCACCACCGGAAGAAGGTTCAAATAAAAATGGTGCTGATGTTGCGAGAACTCGCGCCCATTCGTCAAACGTCATTATTTCTTTAGCATCTTTGCCATACAGAATTTTATCGCCTTCTTTTGGAACTGGTTTGCCTTCTTCAAGCCGCCAAACCCTTCGACCCCTTGCAATAATATCTTCCATTGCCCCCGGCCTTACTCCGCCAATTGCCGTCGCCGCTTTGGTAATTTCACCATCAATTAAAACTTCCGAAAGCCTTTCGGCAGTTTGATTAAGTTCTGTAGATTTGGCATCAATTGTTTTTTTCAGTTCGGTAATTTGATCTTCATAATCTTGCCGCATACGTTCAGTTTTTTGAGCAACCAGTTCATCAACGCCCTTTACATCAAGCATTTTTTTATCATCAATGTCTTGTTGCATTTTTTCAAGTTCTTTGACTTTTTCCGGATCAATATTGCCATACTTTTTTTTCATTTCGTCAAGCTCTTTCATAAGCTTGACATTATTATCACGGAATTCATCAACTTTCTTTTTTGCATCAGGATCTACCTCGGTCTGCAAATGAAATTTACCATCTGCAGCAACCTTATAAAGTGGTCTTAAGGCTTCTTCAACATCTTCAAGATTATTAACAATGAATTTTAACATTTTTTATAAATCCTCCATTCCCCGGTTATGTTATGTTTATCATTTAATACATTTTAAAAAAAAAATAAAGAGATTTTTTTATTTTAATCAAAAATATCTTCACACGAACAATTTATTCGAAGATTAATGCCATAACTATACCCTTCGCTTCCACCAGAAATAGAAGATATTATTGCGGTTACATTTTTGCCAGAATCCATCTGTGGAGCCAACCAAGCTGCAATTGATTTTTTTATACAACCCAATTGCCGGCCATTTGAATCCAAAACCATAATTGCATTTGAATCATAAGGATTTTCCGGTTCACGAATCAAACTTATTGCTTCATCCCCTCTGGTGGACGCAATAATGCCCTGACGGTTTTTGCCATCAGAGTTCCGAAACGTAACGCCAGCTACCCTTGTATAAAATTCCATTTATACACCTCTTTTTTTTTTACATCTGCATGTTATAGTGATTATAAATTTTTTTTGTTTGTTTAAAAATATCTAACAGTGTGACCCAAACATTATGATATATTTTTGCCCTCCTTTCATCAATTAAGGTTACTTCATCCTTGAAGTTTTCATAATCAAGGCCCATTGTTTCATCAGATAAATATTTCGCCCATGTTGCCTTGTCAATTTCAATTCTAAATTCGTAATCTGTGCCTTTATTGGAAATAATCTTAATTCTTTTCTTCACAAGCTTTTTATTCACCCTTACAAGATCAGCTCGGCTTCTGGCTCGAACGGCAATCATATCATCTGCTTGTCCGGGCTTATGAACTACACTGAAAAAACCATCCTTTGTAAATATCCACATTAATTATCACCCCTTTTTGTAACCTGCTATTCTTTTCAATTCCTGTTCAAATCGCCTTTTTCCATAATCAGCAGGATATTTCATGTGTTTGGTGTAACCAATCCAATTGTTATATTCTTCAAGCAATGGATCATTTTCTTCAAGAACAAAAATGGTAAATTTTTTATCATCATAATCAATTTTCCAAGGCCCTTCCCCGGTTATTTCCCCGTCAATATGATGAATTGGGTTCAACGATGCTTCCGGCCAAAAAATATCGAAAAATATCAGTCCTTTCTCTGTTTTAAATAATTCAGCAATCGGTCTAAACATTACATCACCATCATAATTAAAAACGATTTTTATACCCAGTGGTCTTTTTTCATCGAATATTTTCATTGTATTTTCTCCTTTTTTTTATTATACATCAAAAAAATTAAGATTTGAGATTTTTTATTTCATTACAACAACTACATCTTCAAGTGACCTTCCTGATAAATCATTAATTTTATGTTTTTTAAACAAATCTATAACTTCTTGTCTTTTTTTATTTGAATCACATACAACATATTTTAAATGATCAAAAATAGACAAGGCATTTTTAAAAATAACTTCATTATTATAAAACATATCGGCATTATTCTTCCAATCTTCAATGGTTGTTTTTCTCATTTTTTCAACAAAGCCCGGAGTACATTTTCCATATTCATCTCCAGAATAAGAAATTGCATCTAATCTTGAAGCCATTTTACTATCCCATACTAACCCTTCAGAACTTAATGCATGATAAACACTTTTAAATCTTGTAAAAAAATAAGAAGCGCCGCCAGTTTGCAAATCTGCTATTGGAGATTTGCCACCCCAAGAAAAACCATATCTAACTTTTTGTGTTGTTGGTAAAAGATTGCCCCCGGAATTTAGAATAGATTCAAGAGATTTTATTATTCCACCCTTAGTAACTTCATGTTTAAGTGTATATTTTTTTTGGAATAGATTCCATTTAAACCCTTGTAAGTCCGGCCTAAATAGCTGTATTTCACCGTTATCAAAAGCTTGCCGAATACCAGTGTAATTATATTCTTTCATCTTTGTAATGTCGCTAACTCCGATTAATTCACTTAATTTATTTCTCAAGAAAACAACCTTATCTTCGAGCGTTTTATAAAGTATGTTACTATCAACTTGCCCCATTATTGTTTTGAAGTTGGGGTCATTTCTTGCATAAATACACTGTTTTAAATAAAGATATTCTTCATCAAGCTGTGTGGTTCTCGATACATCAATACCAATGTCTTCGAGAGCCTTTAACGCCTTTACCATTTGCTCTTTACCGCCACCACCTTTTACCATAACATCAATTTTACCCCTATTGGCAAAAACAATCCCTTCCTCGTCCGGCCAAACTCTAACCCTTACTCCATCAATATCTGCTTCATAATAATGTTGAAAAACTCTATCATCAAGTACAAAACCTTCATCATCTATCAATGGAATATTTTCACCAGTTTCCTGCATAACACCATTCAAAATGGTTTTTTCTTCAAACAAACCCTTTTTCTTAACCCATTGTATCTTACTTGATTTAAGTTCTTTTTTAATTGCCTTTATATCAGAAAAAGGATGAAAAATTGTTTTAAAGTCAGAATCATGATCCCATTTGAAAATTTCGCCCTCTTTATTTACGGCTTCTCTTAATACTTTTATAAAATCTTTATAATGATATTCAAATTGCCCAATTGATTCAGCACCATAAAAACCTTTTTCAATGCCTTCTTTAATAATTTTTTTATTTCTATCGAATAAATATAACGCTTCTTTAACCCGAGCAATATCTTTTGGCCTTAATATTTCATTACTTCTACTTTGTTGACCTATACCACGTAAAGCAATCATAAAACTGTCATAAACATTTTTTGTTGATAAATCTTTGATTGCTGCTTTTTTAGTAGTGCCTTCAGTTATTTTTTGCAAGGCGTCTTCTCTGACTTTAAGTGTCGCTCCAACTTGAAAATTACCCTGCACGTCTTTTTCTGTCCAAAATAAAATCCGATTGTCTTCGATGCCTTCTTTGTCGAATTTTATTACAAAGCCATTTGACCGTCCTTTTATTATACTATCCGCTTCAAAGTCAGATATTTTTTCAAGCAAATCCTTCGGTATTTCAGCAACGACATCAACCTTAATATGTGGAAATTGTTCTGCAATATATTTCTTTCTTTCAATTAAAGTATCAGCGAGTTTTTTTCTTTCTGCAACATCAATCGGGCCAAATTCTTCAATAAGTTGACGAATCTTATTATCAGATACAGCAAGTACTTTTCTTGCGCCGGCATCTAATTCCGCCTTTGTGATAAATTTAAATATCGATTCTGATTGCCTATTTGTAGCCGCATCTCTAAGTGATGATAATTCAAAAACTTCTTTACCAAATTTATCGCCTTTAGCAAGGCCCTGAGCCCTAAATCTTAAAGAACCGCCAACATCTATACGAACACCCTTAATACCGTTCTTAACCATGAGGTTGTCATACCCGAGCCCCACAACGTCCCAATTTGCCAACCAAGCGTCTACAACATAATCATCATATACGCCGGCCCGTATTTCGCCATTAATAAGCGCCATTTTTGCTTTTTCAACACCGTCAATAATTTGAGATGCTATGGCCTGTTCACCATTTACATTTATAAACTGAAGATTAGGCACTTCGGTTCCAGCAGCTTCATAAAGCTTGCTTGCCAGCATCTCATTCTTTGCAATTTCAGGGTTTCCAGGAATCTTGATATAATATTTTTCAGCCGGATTATTTATATTGTAATAATAACCGCCTGTGTTGCTTCCTTCTTGTTCCTTGTATTTTACAAAGTCATCAAAATTAAGCTTCGGCACGTTTGCCAGTGGTGGCGGAGCGGAAGGAACAACGTCCATATCGTCGGCAATGCCAAATTTAATTTTATACTTATCAATCTTTTTTTTAACGTCAACTTTACCAGCTTCATCAAGATTTTCAAAAAAAGCATTTTGCATTTTTGTCGGAGCTTTACCTTCTGCAATGCTTTTTGCGTATTTGTTAAGCCCATTTTTTTGAGCCGATGTAAATTGTTTCAATTGTTCAGGGTCGGCAAGATTAAATGTTTTGTTTGCTATTTTAACAATCTTTGAGTCTGGAATATAATTTGGATTCATCATAAACTGAATTGTTTCATCAGGCTTAAGAAGGCTGAATTTATACGTTGCCACCTTACTTTTTATAAACGGCAATAAAATTTCTTCACTGGCATCAAATTCTTTATTAAACTTCAAAATTGCATCTGTATTCATATTCAAAAAAAATTCTTTCGCAAAATCAGCGGTTTCTTCGCCGATATTATCAATCCAACCTTCTTTATTTGCCAAATCAAGCAAGTCGTCAAAATCATTAATGCTTTTCCAATCGACAGTTTTAATACTTGCAACTACATGTTTACCCGGCAAAGCAGGTTTTAATTTTTCAGTAACAATCTTCTCTAATTTTTTATCGCCAGCAAGCGCCACCATTTGTTCAGCGGCAACGCCTTGCTTTAGCCATTTTTTAACTAACATTGCTTTAATTGTTGAATCTGTATTTTCCCAAATGCCAACCTCGTAAGGCCCTATTCCCGTCCCAACCTTAAGTATTTCAGCGGTAATATTATCATTGGCTGTTTGATAATTTATAAACAATTCTCGAGTTTTGCCTTCAATTTCATGTCCTAAAACCTTTTTCAAATGTTCGACTTTTTTATCTACAGGCAAATCTTTGTATCCATCAAAAACACTTTCTTCAATGGCGTCAACCTGTTTAAATAATTTAACGCCCATCAAACTTTCGTATTCATCAGAAAAACCAAACGCCTTAACGCCTTTTAATTTTGCTTCAACAGCTTCTGAAAGTGGAGTTACAGAATTTTTATTAAAAGATTTTATTTGTGCTTGTTGAACATCTGATTTTAAAAGCTGAAAGATTTTAATTTGTAGTTCTGTTGGATCAATACCTTTTTGGATATTATCCCACATATCGAAGTTTTCAGAAAATTGAATTTTGGTTAATTGTGATATTTCTTTTGTACCAACCCCAGCAACCAATTCAATATCATTTGCCTGTTTAATAAGTTTTTTATTTTCAATAGATAATAATTCATCTGGAATTATAGCGTCAAGATTATGCCATTTTTTTAGGTATGTTTGTTTTAATGAATCTTCAAGAGAATTAAAAACAGTTACACTCGCACTTTTTGTTGTCGGGTTCCAAACAGAAAAGGGTATGTTTGTTGTTCCAGAAATTGAAGAATCCAAATAAGACAACGTATCAAGTTCTTGTTCCGTCAAATCAAGAATACCCTTGCCTTTAACCGTAATGGTTGCAGCCTGTGCTTTCATTTCTTTTTGAAATAATGCTATCTGTTCTTTTATCGGCAATGATTTGAAAGTTGGCGTTTTATCAACAATGGCATCATAAATTTTTGTTCCTGCATCTGCGTTAATCAGGTCTTCAAGCTGTTTAACAGCAATTTTTATTTCACCGGTTTCGGCTTCAGCATAAACAATTTTTAATTTATCAAAAGAAGTTAAATTACTCCAACCTTCTTTCTTTTGCATTTCAGAATAAATTTTATATTCCAATGGATCAGAATCAACAAGGTCTAAATATTCTGTATAATTTTTAATTGATTCTTGTTTAACTATAGCAACTTGTTTATTGAAGAAATCCATTTTTTCTTTATATGATGTACCAAGTCTAAAGTTAGCATCCTTAATGCCTTGCATGGCCGCTTCTTCAATAGTGTCCGGAACAATCGCCGCTTTAAAATCAGCCCATTGCAATTCTTCAATAAATTCTTGTTTACTTTTGAATAATGTCATTTTAACTTTTGGATCTAAGGTATCCCAGCCCGGCGTTATTTTTTTAAGTTCTGTAATGACCTCTGTATTTATTTCAACGCTGCCGAACTTTGGTTTGTCGCTGAGCAGGTTAAGAAATTGATTATTATATTCAACAGACTTTTTGTCAACAAGCCCTTTAATTTTATCATAATCATCAAACACATTGTTTGTTAATTTATAGTCTTTTGCAACTTCTTGAAAAACAGAATTAGGAATATGTTTCCAATTTCCGATTTCTAATTTTAAACCCATAGATAAATCATCTAACTTTTCCTTTAAAACTTTAGTTTTTTCAACCCATGTTACATCCGGGATATCTTTAAAAACATTCTGAACAAACTTGTCGGCTTTAACGCCAAATGTGCCGGCCTTTTTCATTTCTTGCAAGTAAATTTGTTTATTGGTAATTTCTTCCGTCAATATTTTAAAGCCGTTTTCAATATTGCCATTGCCAAGCTTAAGGGCCTTTTCATACTGCACAATAAAATCCTGTGCAATTTTCTTATCAATACCAACATTCAACAGGTCGTCCAGTTTATTAAGCGGACAAAGCTGCACCGCTTCAGATTCCCAACCCATCATTGCGGGTGTTCCGCCAGTTTTAACCCCAACATAATACCGAGAAATAGAAGTGGTTTTTTTATAGTCACCCAGCAAATAAAGCGGTTTACCTTGCAATCCAGTCTCTTCAAAAACTTCCTTTATGGCTACTTCTTGTGAATTCAACCCGGTTTCAATGGTTCCCTTGGGGAAACTGTTTTTATAACCGCCGAATTGATTCTTCGGTGAATTAAGATAAATCTTGCCGGTCTTCTTGTCGATAAGTATCATGCCGGCGGATTGTTTATATCCCGGAACCGGTTCAAATGGGGTTTCTAAAGCCGGATTTATTTTTATTTCAAGTTCGCCGTAAACGTATTTATCGCCTTGTTTGAGCGTTTGTTCGGCACCTTTTACAGGCGAATATAAATCAGCCGGCAGGGTTTTACCCGGCTTAAATGTCACAATGGCTTCAGGATCTGCAAGATTCTTTACAAGTTTTTGTTCTGCACGCCATGCTCTTTGAACAGCAACAGTCTTTTGAACTTTTGCATAATATTCGTGAATACCGCCTTCATCGGCTATTATTTCCCCAAAGGAAACAATTTTTTGAGGCGTCAATGTTCCAATATTTGCAATAAATTCATTTAAATCCACACTATTTACAGCAATGGTCTTCAATTCATTTTCAAGGTAAACAATGTTCTTCGCAGCTATATCTCCAAGCGCCGCTTGCAGTTCAATAAGCGTTAGTTGCTTCCCATTGTTGTTTACAAGGTCAATCATGTCCAGTTTATTTTCTGTCCATAATTTCCAGCGACCCTGCCCGAGAATGTTTTTTTGAACGTCTGTCGGTTGAGTCAACAACCAATCGTTATAATTCATATCGGCTGGAACCGGCCCACCCAAACTCGAACGAACTCCAACAGGCATATTATCCAACTCTTTAAGCTGTTTTTTATTCAGCTTTGAATTTGGCCCGGCCAAATCTTCAAAGGTTTTGGTTTTTGGCGCAAGTGTTGTTCTGCAATTATGAACAACAAATCCACTTGCGATATAACTTTCGTCATCTTCAACACTAAAATTATAAAGTTTTTTGGCTCTTTTACTTACACCGACATTTTCAACAATCACTTCAAAATCTGCAAATTCATAATCACCTTCATGATTCGCAAATATTCTATTTAGTTCAAAATAAATTTCATTCGGATTTTTGGTTATTTGATTTTCGTTAAATCGAATAACTTGCCAACCCATCTGTTCAATTTTAATTTGCCTTACACGATCCTTTTCTTTATTTTGGTGCCAATAATCGCCATCCGCTTCTATGACTATTTTTAAATCAGGAATAGCAAAATCAACCCTGTATTTTCCAATTGGATATTGATGAATAAAATTGATTTCTAATTCATTCAATATTCCTATCATTTTAATTTCTAAACTGCTTACAAATTCTTTTTGCGCAACTATAGAATTTATCCGTTTTTCAGGATGTTTTTTCATAAATCTTAAAAACGAATCCAATCTTTTCTTTTTGGCCTTAGGATTAAAAGATGGGTTTCTATTTTTCATATGATCAACAACAGCGTTTTTCCATATTAAAGATTTGTGAGAATTTTCTACTGCACGACAACAAATAATTG
Organism: Eubacteriales bacterium; assembly: GCA_041672465.1. Classification (GTDB taxonomy): domain Bacteria; phylum Bacillota; class Clostridia; order Oscillospirales; family CAG-382; genus UBA1206. The sequence goes on along the minus strand of JBAYZO010000027.1, from coordinate 13,112 downwards.
GGTCTTGAAAAACATGTTTGCCTTGTTTTATCAATTCTCTTGTTTTATCATTTGCTTTTAATGCAATCGTATTTTTATTTCTTAACCCAAATTCATACTCTTGTAATATTTGCTTTCTTGACAATTCAGCTTGCTTTTCTTTTTTTTCTTTTGTCCATCTTTTTGCAATCATTTTTTCAACGCTTTTTAAATTTTTCTTTTTTCCTTTTTGAGAAAATGAAATTTTAGTTTTTCTTTCTTCTGTAAACTCTTGAGATAAACTCGAACATGAAACGCAACAATATTTATTGAAATACGGAATCATATTTGAACAATTTTTATTCGCACATTTATGAGATAAAAAAGCAACTTTATCACCATTTTTTATTTCTCCAGCACAAACCCATTTCCCATTAACCATAAATGGATGTTCTGAAGTAACAGACGTTATCTTATTAAAATTATTTTTTAATTTTATTTTAACAATTTCTGGAGATTGTTTTGGTGTAAAAATTAATTCTGTAACCTTTTTAAATCTTCCTTTATGAGTAAGAACTAAATCACCAACTTTAATTTTACCAATTGGAACCCAACCTTTCGAAGTATAAATTGGTTGTTTGTAATCAACAAAACATTGCCAGTGCAAAGGCGGATTCCCCGGGAAAGGGATTGCCTTCCCGCCAATCGGCTTCATATCCATATCGTATGAAGCACCATCTATCGCCCTACAAATTGGAGTTGTACGACTATCCAACGTTGCGACGAACGTAATGCCAGCCAAAACATCCGCATTGGCTTTAAACACTTCGGCTCGGGTATTACCAGCCACCTGCATAACACTCGTCCTTACGAGGGCATTGGCTTCTCTTTTGGATACATTCATTATGCCCGGTGTAGTTTTAGTGCCTGTAATTCGTCTTACAAGTTGTCCGATGGATTCGCCTTGAACCATTCCAATTTGAATTGCCTGTGTGCCAGCCGCCAAACTTGCGGATATTTTCGCTTTCGAAGCTTCTTTTGCAGTTGCCCACCAATCACCGATTACCTTGCCTTGTATCATTGAATTTTCTACAATGGATTGAACATTATCTCTGGTAAGGGTAACGGTAAATATATCAACACCAATTGCGCTATTAAATTTATTCACAACATTATCGGCCTGAACAAGTCCGACTGAAAGCAAGGCTTTGTTGGTAATCTTTTCCGCTTCGTTATATGTAACATCCAATATATCAGAAATATCTTCATTTAATTTTTCAAGCCTTGCAGCTTTCCACTTTGTCATTGTTGGAGCAGTCGGGTCATTCTTTGCAATGGCACCGGCTATTTCTGCCTGAGCCGTTTCCAACAAATTCTGAACAGACTTGCTTATTCCGTTTGAATACTGTTCAAAATAAATTTGATCTTTGATGGCATCATTGTGGATTTTCTTTGGAATATTATCAGCCACAAAATTTTCCTTTCATAATGGCATTTAATTTTTCTTTTTGTTTGCCCACCATATTTTTATTGATTCTGATAATTTTTGTTTCGTTTCTTCAGAATGTTTTTTGCCAATTTTTGTATTAGACATTTTTCTTTTTGATTTTTCAGAATGATGTTTATCTTTCCAAAAACGAGAATTATTTTTGGAAATTTTTTGTTTTGCTTCTTCAGAATGTTTAAAACCCTTGTTGGCTAACGATATTTTTTGTTTTGTTTCTTCAGAATGTTTCTTTCCAAAGAAAGAATTCTTTTTGCCCTTACGGGTTAATGACATTTTTTGTTTTGTTTCATCAGAAAGGGTTATTCCTTTTTTTGAATCAGACATTTTTTGCCGCGTTTCCTTTGAAACAATCTTGCCTTTATGAATAATAGATATTTTTTCCCGTGTTTCTTCAGAACATTTTAATCCGCTTGTTCCTTCTCCACCATCCGTCATATTCGTAAGTATTCCAGTTTTCTTATCTCTACGACCATAAAAATTTATCAATTCCATTTCTTTATCAAAAGCCATTTCTTCATCTTTTGTAAATAAAGCTATTCCATAATCAATTTCTTTATTATTTCGAATCATTTTTCTTATAACTTTTATTTTAAAACAATTTTTATGTTTATTTAGTTTAGCTTCTTTTATATGACTTTCGATTCTAAAGCCTTTTCTTCCTCCTCCACCCTTACCAATATAAAACGGTTTCCCGGCAGAAGATAAAATATAAGTATAGAATTGTCCTTTATGTTCTTTAATGATATTTTTAACTTCTGCCAAATCCATATAATTTATCCTTCCAAACCAAAAATATTATTTGATTTACCCGGTTTCGATCCTTCGGCTTCAATTCTTAATTTTTCGTCTTCAATAGTTTGATCTTGCCCTAAAATTTCACCATTTTTCATATTCATCAAGAATGTATTCAAACTAATGCCGCCACCTTGCCAAGCTTGTAACAAAGCAATAATATCCTGTGAAGAAAGCTTATCTGAAACAAATTCGCGATTAAGTTTCACAACGCATTTTGGTTTTTCGCCGATCCAAAGACTCATAAATTCAAAGGCCTTTATAAGTCCCGCTTCAATGCTTGAAACTATAGAGGACAAGCTTGCCGAATCTCCAGAAAAATGCAACCGAACAGTTTCCGCAGTTTCAGCAGCATTTTTTCTCGCCTCAAGAATTTTTGCGCCAGCAACAGCCATTTGATTTTCTAGCCTATCCATGGCATTTTGCACATATTCAAGGCTTTTGCCGACCAACTCTAAATAACCACATTTTGCATCCGGATTTTCTGAGACCCATGCTTTTTCACCACCAACATACAATTCACTTGACTTCGGGAAACCGGCCGCCCATGGAGTAGGCATACAGCAATAATGAATAGCATGATAATAATCAACGGTAACTTGCCAGTGTTTTATATTAAGGTTCGCGAGGGTCTCCAATGGCGGTTTCTTCGGGGTCGGATCATTTGTAACAGCGCCAAAGAAAACGAACGGAATGTAATTAAGTTTTTTACCCCGTACAGCTGGGTACATATCATCACCAATCTGTACCCATTCATATTTATCTTTTGCAATTTCTTTTTTTTCATAAAGCCGCACAACCAAAATACCGTCTTCTATTGCCAATTCACGGATAACATCCTGCGTAAAAATTTCATATTTATTTTTAGGGTTTTGTCTTTCAACCGTTTCTGCAAGGGTAAGCCTTATCAATTTATTCTCTGAACCTTCACGCTGTACAAGCGGATTAAGTATTGCATCACAGGTATACAACGCAAAGTATGGTTCGTCTGTTTGTATGTCGCCTTCCCTTACAACAGGCATATCCACAAGGATTCCATAATACCCATATGACAATAAATTCTTGCCTATTATTTCTGTCACTTCTTCAATGGATTCGTTGTTTACTGTAATATGAGGCAACATTTCTTTAATTCTTGGGGAAACTTCAAAGATAGGATTTTTCTTAACAATGGCACCGGAAAATCCAACAACCGTTCTGTCAAACGCATTAAAAAATACCCCTCTGTTTTTATACGCTTTATATTGAGCTGGGGTTTGACCAGTTAATTTCGGCAGATAAATTTGACCAGCCTCTTTAATGGCAGGATCACCGGCCATTATCACGGAAATTTTTATCCACTCTTTTATCATCCTTTCATAATGGATACTTTTTGTATCAGGACGCAATTCCATCATTATTTAATCTCCTTCTTGATTCTTTTTCAGCAGCTTTTAAAGCCGCGACATTTAATTCTATGGTGACCTTATGTGATAAATAATCACCGCTTATCGTCGTTTTGCCGTAAACAGCTTCTTGCAAAGGAAACACATCTATATCAGCAGAAACTAAAGATATTATATCCGCATTGCCAGAAATGTTAATTATTTTCAATAATGGATTTTGTGTCAATATTCTTTCAACAGAAATTACTGGATGATCCTTTTCTTCACCCACCCATAACGTATTGGTATAATAATCATGGATAACGATTGCATCATAACATAATTTGTTTGTATCGCAAAGCCAAGAACCATTAATCTTATCTACCTGTATACCATTTTTATTAAAAAAATCCAAAATATTATAAGTTAAATCTCCACCACCACAAAAAAGATATTTATCGCCCCATACAGACAACCCAGCTGAAAACAGAGCTTTCATCAATTTAAAATTCATGGAATGGGCAATGCCAATTTCATATTCATCAACTGGGACACACTTAATACCGCTTAAAAAGCATTCTACCAAATTAATATCAGAGTTACGAACTTGATCAGTTTGCATCATCAAAGCAATAACAGCCGTCTTTTTCATCGACTCAACATCTTTACTGGTTATAGGCCGAACATATCCTGAATTTGTAATAATATCGGCTTCTGCTATTTTATTTTTATCAGTCACAAATTCAATTGAATTTAATTCAGGGAAATCATATTGAAACATTTTAAAAAACCCACAAAACTCCACCATAATATTAATGACTTCTGAATTGTAAGCAAAAACATTTTTTGCTCCGGCCAACGCCGCCGCCACGGTCGTAAAAAAATAATTTCCGGTTGCAGCTTCAGTAAAAACATTCAGGCCCGTTAAATCAAGGTTATATTTTTTAACCAGTTGTCGAGTCGTTTTAAATTTCCGAAGCATTTCCCTTGTCATTTTTATGCTCCTTATAATTCAGATAAAAATTTGAAGTTTTCTTGATAAGCAATTATTCGCTTTAAATAATCTTCGGAACCTGTTAAATGTCGGTTACCAAGGTTCATTGTACCTGTGGCTTTATAATCTAAATAATCCTGTTTTGTTGCTATATTCAAAAAAATATGTACCGGATGAAAATCAAGAATCTTCATTCCTTCATACTGTGGTATTATCCACTTTGGTCGGCAACGTAATTCACCATCGTCAGCCCAGCAATAAGGTAACCTTACAATACTTTTCCAATCAGTGTAACGGGTCGTATAAGGCTGTATACCCGGCATACCATCCAGAAATATTGAAGAATCACGTTCAAGATTATAGGCACAAAATAATCTTGCTATTTCTGATGAATAAAACATTGAATGAGTACGAACCACTTTTGCCATTGGAAAAGCCTTAACTAAATTATCCATCACTTCGGTTATTGATTCGCCCTGTGTACTGCCCGGAAGGAAGTTCGGATGAATGCCAACTTCAATCAAATCATTATGCAACAGATTGTTTATTGCTTTTGATTCATGTGTTAAAAACCAAGTGCTTTTAACATTATATGATCGAAGAAGCCGAACTGTATGTTCAATCATATAATCTGGAGCCCAATCTACATCAAAGGTTAAAACAAATTCGTTAATCATTTTACCCCCCCCCTCCTTTTTTTAAATTCATCATATATCAGTTTTTTAAAAAAGAAAAGGATTATTTTTAAAAAACTTTAAAAATAATCCTTTGATTGCATAATTAATTAATAATATTTTATCAATCAGTCTTTTCCATTATTTTTTTCATGTCTTCAAGTGCTTGAACATATGTAAACTTTGGTTTCCAATTTAAAAGAATTCTTGCCCGGTTTATATTGAACAAGCTACTTTGTTTTCTAAGTTCAGGGATATCAGAACGATAAATAATTTTTGACAAATTATCCGGTTGACAGAAAACTTTCTTTATTGCCAATACTTCTTCTTTTACCGTCAAGCTTTGACCCGAACCAATATTAAAAGTTCCAACAGCCCCTTTAATGGATATGGATTTAATTATTGCATCAACAACATCTTTAATATAAATCAAATCCCGCTTTGTTTTTGGCGGATTGCCCCATATTTCAATCGATTCACCGGCCCGAGCCTTTTTTATAAACTGATGAAATGGCGAATTATATTTTGTATCGGAAGAACCAACACCACGAATATTTGCAAGCCTTAATATAACCCCTTTTATTGCACCCGAATTTGTATAAGCTTCAACCATATTTGCCCCGGCTATTTTTGAAGCAACAAATGGAATGGAATTATTCTCGAAAGAATTTGTTTTAAAGTTTGAAGACATTCTTTCATGAATAGGGTGATTAACATTGTTCATATCAGAATGGGTCATGGCATAAACAATTTTCGGAATTTTGTTTACCCGGCAATATTCCAACACATTAAAGGTTAGACATGCATTTACACCAAAATATTCTTGAGCCGTGTGGTTGTTTATCATCAACTTCGCAGCAAGATGAACGAGAGCATCAAAACGTTGATTTGTAACAAGTGGATTCCCCTCAAAATCTTGCCAATTACTATATTTTCCCCCATTAACATCTGATGTTTTACTATTATTATGACCAATTGAACAAACTTCCCACCCCAATTCATTCATCTTTGCGGTAAGATAACGGCCAATAAAACCCTTTCCACCTGTAATCAACACTTTCATTATTTTATCTCCAACTCATTAAATGGAAAAACATAAAAATAAGGATATTCAGCCAATAAAATTTCTTTTGTGACTTCAGTCGGCATTGCCTTGAACACTTTTGTAAAATAAATATATTCGCATTGCTCAGAACCAAATCGTTTTTTAAACCGCATTACACCTTCCATACCAATCGGCATTGTGCCGCCCCAATTCCAATATTTAAAACCACGGATTGCCGCATTTTTCATAGCATGATAAATCAAAGTATGGAGTGGATTCAGATTTCTCTTTTCTTTCAAGACAGCTGGGGTCATATAATCAACCGTTTTGTTGAAATACTTTACCAACAAGCCGGCAGATTTATCGTTATTTTCCCGATCATAAGATATTAACAAATTATAATCAACATCAAGTGTGAATTTTTCCAATAAAGACCAAAATTCACGGACTTTTACAGGAGCGCCAATAGCTTCCATATTTTCTCTGTGAGTTTTGGATAAAAAATTAAATGATGATATTGATCCACTGAAAATAACTGAACAATCTTTGAAAGATTTACGCAATTGGTTCCGGGTTTTTGTATGCAACTTTTTCATGAGATCTGAATAAAATTGTTCATCGTTAACATATTCAGGCAATTCTGTGACAGAACCAATTCTTAATGCAAAATGAGTCCAATCAAAATCCTGATGCGTAATTGTATTCTGAAACGGCCTTGAAATGATAGTTGCGCTTAAGCATTCAGTCCATTTTGCAATGTTCATAAATACTTCTATCAGTTGCGCTTCCACTTTAAAGTTATCGGCAATAACGCCGGGATTAGACCCAAACCACGGCATGGAATTTAAAACAGGCCCATATTTACCTTTGATCAATATTGACGGTAAAACCCCAACAATTTGACCGGCCTCACGAGCAACAATATAATAAGGCACCGTTCCTTTATTTGTGAACACTTCTTTAAGAAAACGCAAAAAGCCGGAACTCGCATTAAATCCGGAATATTCTTTTGTTAAAACGTATTCGTCCCAATCCAAAAAATCTTTTTTTGTGTTTGCAATACTAATTTTTATCATGTTTCACACCCTTCCGCCCCTTAAATAACAATACCAATCAATCGTTTTGTTCAGACCAGTTTCCATTCCAATTTTATGATGAAAACCAAGTACGTCCTTTGCTTTTAACGTATTTGCAATATGTCGTTTAACATCTCCTGCTCTTTCCGGCGTATACTTTATTTTACCAGAATAATTCATAAGCCAGCAAATTTCTTTTACAAGCCATTCGATAGAAATATCATGCCCACTTGCAACGTTAAAAACTTCACCACGGATATCTTCTTTTTCAATAAGCTTCAACACCGCTTCAACTGTATCTTCAACAAAAATATAATCCCGCGTTTGTTTGCCAGCACCTTCAATCACCGGTTCTTCGCCGTCCAAAATTCGGTTAATGGTTAATGGAATAATACCCGCATAAGAGCCGCCATTTTGCTTTGGCCCATAGTTATTAAACGGTCTAATTATTGCAACGTTACTTCCAAAGGTCTTGGCGTACGAGAGCGCCAGCACGTCACCGGCCGCTTTGCTTGCTGCATAAGGTGTTGAAGCGGATAATGGATGTTTTTCGTCCATCGGAGCATATTCGGCGGAACCGTAAACTTCAGAACTTGAAAAGTGTATGAGCCGCTTATATGCCCCTATCCGTAAAAGTTCCAGCAGGTTTAAAACAATTTTCGTGTTAATATCAAAGTTGCATCTTGGCATTTTCAACGAATGAATCAACGGCAACACAGCAAGGTTAATTATAATCTCTGGATTGAAAATCATAATTTCTTGGTTTAAAAGAACATAGTCACTTGCATCGGTTCTGCAAAATTCTATATCATCATTCAAATTTTTAATGTTGCCAAGAAACAAATTATCAACAACAACAACTTCAGCCCCTTCCTTTGCCAATTTATTTGACAAGTGGCTACCAATAAACCCAGCCCCACCAAGCACCATTATTCGTCTGTTTTTCATTATTTGTATTCCCGCCCTTTTTCATCAGCAAAATAATCAAAAGCGCCTTCCCCAATAAACAATGAATCTTCTTCCATCGGCCTTACAAAAAGGTCATCAGACATTGCTTCAAGGCTTATCAATTCGGTATATTCAACGGTTCTGCCATCAATAAGCTTTGCAAACATGCGATCCCGACCTTCATCACGATGCTTTCTGTACTGCTTTTTTGAAAAATACAGATACCCTGTTAAAGATGATTCAGTTTCTTTTTGTTGATAATTAATTGCAACATTCTTATTTTGTTTGTTATTGGTTACAATATTTTTCAGTTCCATGTTACCCCCGGTAATTTATTAAATGGTTAAAGGGTGACGGACATTATTTATCCGTCACCCTGCTTAATTAAAGTATACTGTATTTTTCAGTTAATTGTTATTTTTTTTTCTTCCGGAATGATATCATCAAACATAACCGGGATTTTGCTTTGCATTTCTTTCAACAGCGGAATAGCAACTTCTCTCATCTGTGGGTGGGACGCAGCAGAAGTTCGGAGTTTGAAAAAATGCCGCCACTCTCGGAAGTTTGCCGTCATGACGACTTCGGTTTTAAGGCTGTTTGTCAGAACACTTCTTGCCCATTGTGGCGACCAACCCGCATCCCGGAGCCTTTTATACCTTGCTTCCGCATACAACATGATATCGGCCCATATTACCGCAGGATGATGAAAACCCAACACCCCGGAAAGCTTAATGACCCGAGTCTCATCCCATATATCATCACCCCCAACAGTCGGAAAGCAACCGACAACAATCTTCGGAATGATGAAAACAACATTCCCACCTTCATAATCACAGTACCGGGTTGATTCTTGACTGTAAGATGCAAGACGATGCCGAACCAGTTCATGACTTACTCCACGATCACAAGTAAAGCGTACAGTTGCCATGGAATGTTCAATTACCGATTCATGCCCGGTTTTAAGCCGCTGTAATGCAAATTTTTCTGAAGACGTTTCTATAATTTTATCTTCACTTTTGTAACAAGTTCGGCCGGCAATTTCAATCAGCTTCAATGCATCGTCATTAAAATAAAGTAATTCAACAGATGGTTTAATAAGTTTCATCTTGTCCCTTTCTGTGGTTCAGCAACATAAAATGCCGGTATTGGATTCGTAAAGAATATGGCCTAAAGATTGAGTATTCAAACCAATACAAAAACCAATATAAAAAATTAAACCCAAAATCAAAATTATCATAATCGTATCGAAAATTTTCATTTTATTCCCTTTCTATGGTTTTTCATAATGCCGTAATACATCGGCAGTGCAATAGCCCGATGAGCAATGTCTCTTGATACGGGACAATCATTTTTATTAAATCGTTTAAATATTGGCTGTTCCTGCAAAGAATAAGTTCCAACAGAAGCCTGAATGGGATTTCGCCTTGTTTTCAACCCAACAATCAATTTATCTCTCGTTTCGTTATCCTTTGCCAATGCAACATATGATTGAAATGTATGGTAACATCTTGCATCTCTGTACGGAACCTTAAGCTCAAGGGATTTTTCAACAAACCGGTCAAGTCGGTTTGCCCACTCCCTTCGACCTTCAATCATTCTATCAATTTTTTTTAACTGCGCCACACCAACAGCCGCAACAATATCACTCATTTTATAATTATACCCGACCATTTCAACTTTCGGAATTATTGTTTCTTTATTGCTTCTTTCAAAAGCTCCTTCAATTCCAAACTGGCTCATCAACCTGATTTTTTTTGAAGCAATTTTACCCTTTACAACAACAGCGCCACCTTCGCCAGTTGTAAGGCCTTTTCTTGCATGAAATGAAAAACACCCTGCATGCCCAAATGTGCCGGCATATTGCCCATCATATTTTGAACCAAAAGCACAAGCCGCATCCTCAATAACATAAAGGTTCATTTTAAATGCAAGATGCATTACTAAATTCATATCAGCACACTGTCCAAATGTATGAACCGGAATTATTGCCTTAGTTTTTTCAGTAACTTTATAAGCTGCATCATCCATATCTATATTGTATGTATAGGGATTAATGTCAACAAAAACAGGTGTCGCCCCAACATACATTACAGCCAATGCGGTCGCCGGGAATGTAAAATCAGGCACCAACACTTCATCACCCGGCCCAATGCCAAACGCCATCAAAGATAAATGTAAAGCCGCAGTGCAATTATTAACAGCAATCACATTAGAATAATCTCTAATAAGGAATCTGCCTATTCCACGTTCAAACTCCGCCGCCTTTGGCCCTTTGGCAACCCAACCAGAATCCAAAACACCAGCCAGTTCATTCAATTCGTATGAATCAAAATATGGTTTACTTAATGGGATCATTTTTCATTCCTCTTATTAATAATTTTTGCAGGATTCCCACAAACCGTCGCCCCAGCAGGCACATTTTTTGTTACAACGGAACCGGCTCCAACCTTTGCGTCATATCCAATAATAACACCGGGTAAAATTGTTGAACCCGCTCCAATGGACGCTTTATTAAGCACCGCTGTTTTCAGCCAATTTTCTTCTCCACTTGGTGGATATTTATCATTTGTGAAAGTAACTCTCGGGCCAATAAAGCAATTATGGCCGATCTTAACCCCACTTGGAATAAAACAAAATGCAGCAATTGAAGTATCATGGCCAATCTCAACACCCGGCCCAATCTCAACAAAAGCTCCAATATTAACATTTTTGCCAATTTTACAGTCGCCATAAATGTTAACTTTGTCCTTGTGCCAGATGTTTACGGTTGCGTCAATAATTGGTTCTTTTTTCATTGTCGGTTCCTTTATTTAATGGTTAATTGCTTGCTTCCTTCCTTCCTTACCCATTTAAATTCATCATATATCAGTTTTTTAAAAAAGAAAAGGATTATTTTTAAAAATCTTTAAAAATAACCCTTCGAGAACGTAAGTTACTTACGCAAAATCAGAAATCATAAATTTCCGTCGGATTGCAATACCCCTTCAAATACTTTGCTCGGTTCATCACCAAATCAAATAAATACAGATACCTCTTCAGGATTGTTTTTGTGCTGAAGTTACGAACTGCAAAATCACGGGTCACTGTTTGCAATTCATAAAAATCATCATCGTGCATCATACAAATTTCCCGAAGCTTATCTTTCAGATTTTTTTTATTTATAACAATTGTTGGCGTATCCGGGTAAAGACTCATAATCCATGAGTCCATACAAGACAAAACAATATGGCCCATAAACATGCTTTCCACGCCGCTTATACCCCACGCCCCATGAAGACTTGTGAACGTAATGTTGCTTTCTCGTTTTCTTTCAAGACAAGTTGCATTGTCAAGTCCGGCAATTACATCCAAATCAATTGATCTGCCTTCATCAACTTGCAATTCTTTTATCACCTGAGCGAGGCAATCATACCCTTTCATCGGACTGCCGGCCGAACCAGCACAAACCCGATTTTTAAATGTATTGTCATCTTTGCTTAAAAGCATTGGTAAATTCTCAACTTCCATATCACCAAATTTTGTAAAATATGAACCAAGATGATAAAACCCGATTGGCAACAGCCCGGTAATACTCCAATCAGTTCCGGTTATTGCGGCAATGCCAGTGCGGCAATGAAAGTCGAGAATCCGTTCAGCATTATTTCGCAATTCAGAACCATAATACTTTATAATGCAATTTTCTTTGGTCAATAAATTTAATTCATTCCAGTCCATACCATGCCAGCTAAATATTCCCCTGCCAAAATGGAAGAAATCACATTGTTTAACCCACTCAGTCGCCTCCACAAGGGACTTTTCCCCATCGTCTAACACAATGTCCTTGTCGTATTGGAAGTGGTCGTTGTGGGCGATAATACACCGGGCTTCATGATTGGTATGTTTATTTATAGCCCTCATAAGTGCCGTCGGTTGCCCGGCAATATTGAAGTCACTAATAATTGCAATTTTCATGGTAATCCTTTTAAATTTTAACATCAAGTTTTACATTAACATATACCAACCCATCGCTACCATCCTGACAAAATAAATCATTTTTAATCACATCAATATTTATTTGTGTTAAATACAAACCGGTTTCAGTTGAAAATTCATTCAACAAATCTTTTATCTTACTTTCAACCAAACACTTCTTTTTAATTGCTTCTTTAATTTCCATTATTAATCCCCTTTTTTGATATTCCACCGGTCATTTCAACCCAACGTTTCATCATATCGGATACAGTAAGTTCTGTCGTGATGGTATTGCTATATTTGCCACTGGTTGTTTTTGCCCATACTTCAATCACGCACCAACCAAGAATTTTATTGTGCATATTACGAACAATCCAATAGCAAAACCGATCACCCATACGGTAATCCCAAAACCCTATCATGGCAAGTACAATCTTTGAAGCCCACTTTGGCAAATACCGGATTGCAAACAAATAAATCTTATCATTCAATGCGTTTTTTGCTTTTGTAAAATTCACTTTGCCACCTCCTTATTATTTTTTTTTAATGATATTTTTTAATGAATCGGTAAACTCAAATATATTATCGATAAACCCAGATAAATTATTGACTTTTTCAATATAATTCAATAAACCACACCACGGTTTTTGTTTCTGTAAAAGCCCTATATTCGGCAATACACAATGCCCACCAATTCGACCTTCGGGGGGATCAAGCACATACCGGTTCAAATCATTAAGGCCCATATCATTATTTAGAGCATTATAATCTCGATCATATTCTTTAACAAGATTGTATCCCAT
>JBAYZO010000026.1:0-23167 GCA_041672465.1 Eubacteriales bacterium | reverse complement strand
TTGATCGCGCAGCTCAATGGCGAACAGGGTTATATTTATTGGTTATTTATGGTTCATTATCTTACCCCTGAAATTTTGTCTTGACAACCGAGCCACTATATAATACCGTATCAAGGCTTGACGAACTGGCGGCGTGGCTGAAAAACCAAAACCGCGACGAATACGACGAGCAGGCGTGGAGCTCCATGCTGGAGGCCGTAAAGGGACAAATGTCAAGGAATTATTAAGTGATTTCCGGCGTTCCGGACGCGTAAGTTTTTTTAGCGGTGACAAAATATTTACCGGGGCTGTAACAAAGCAGCCCCTTTTTTGTTGCAAACCCCCAAAAGCGTTTAACGGTGGGAACCCCCCGAATTTATAAAAAAGCAGCGGGTCGCCGTTAAATTTACGCCTTAGAGGGTTGGTGTATTGTTTAAAACCCCTTAAGCTTAGTTTTGGCGGGGACGGAAGATATCGCTTTTCAGCCCCTCAAAGTCAAGGTAATCTTCAATAAACTGCTTTTTAAGCAGGGATTTCGGGACAAATTCATTGTATTTACCCTTGATTTGCGCTTTATCCGATAAAGGGAGAGAATAAAGGTCAAGGTCAGTTTTCAAAATACTGAAAATAATATCCTCAAGCTCTTGCTTTGAGCCGCTATAAATCACCTCGAGGTAAACGCAGGTTATCCACGGGTGTTTATTTTTTACCCCTTTTTTTAAGAGCGCGTAGCTTAGGGTTTTGATTTGCCGTGTGCCCACCCATGGGAATACGGCGTATTTTTTGTCCGACAGCGGGGTGACGAGATTGTCAAGGATCCCGCTGTTGCGGGAGATATAGCGAATTTCCTCGAGCCTTTCGGCGCAGCGGTCGGATAAAAACGGGTAGGTTTCGTCGCTCTTAAGCACTTCTCGAATTTTTCTTACAAGCACCGTGTGGAGCTCATAATTAAAGTCCACGTCCCAGTCGACGACGGCAATGCCCGGCACGCGCTTTACAAAGATAACCTTTGATTTTTCGTTTACCGCGACAGTTTCCCATGTCATGCCGGCGAGAGCGAAATTTACCCCGACGGGGTAAATTTTATCAACCGTGCCGATAGTTTTGTTTTCATCTTTGACAAGCAAATATTCCGGGGCGATAAACACGGTGAGGAACTTATGGCTGTTTACCACCTTTTCGCCCTCCCGGCCGATAATAAGCCCGCCGAGCTCAGTGCGCTCTATCTGATTCATTTCAAGCATAAATGACAGCAGAGTTTTATAATCGTCTTGCGAAACAGCCTTAAAACAACCCAGCGAAAGCATTGTCTCGGCAAGGCGCGCGGGGGTCATTTCGCCGTTGCTCTTAAGAACGCTCATTGTTTGGTGGTACAAAAGGTTATATGAGTGTTTATGGGGGGGAATCGGCTCTATCCAGCGCTCTTTTAGGTAAAGCTCGATTATGCCGATAGTCCGGATAAATTCCCAGTTTATCGGCCCCAAAATATCTTCGGAATTGATTTTAACGCTTTCCACAAAGGTGAACAAAAGCTGGGACACCTGCCCCCGCCGCCCGCATCTCCCAAGCCGCTGGGCAAAGCTTGAGACATTAAGCGGCGCGCCCACCTGAACCGCCTGGTCAAGCGAGCCTATGTCAATACCGAGCTCAAGCGTTATCGTGGCGCCGGTGACGATTTTTTCCTCCCCCGTCTTCATCTCGTCCTCTGCGCTCTCCCTCAGCAGCGCGGAGACGTTCCCGTGGTGAACGCGGTAAACGTCGGGGGCTTTGTTTTTGCGGGCTATCTCTTTAAGATGCGCTATTATAAGCTCGCTTTCCTCACGGCTGTTGGTGAAGACAATAGTCTTTTTGTCAAGCGTTTGCTTAAACAGATAATCATAGTGTTCGCGGGTGCCGAAATCCCCCGCGTTTACTTTTATCTCGTTTCCGGACGAATCCCTTTCTGCCAAATCGCGCTCTTCGGCGTAATTTACAAACCGCTCTACAAACAGCCTGACCTTCTTTTTGCCCTCGTCAAAAACCGGAGAGGCGCATTTCCGCCCGGTGCCGGTGTTAAGCCAGCTTTCCGCCAGCGACAAGTCCCCGAGCGTCGCGGAAAGCCCCACCCTCCGCGGGTTGGCGCCGGTCAGTTTCTTCAGCCTTTCAAGCACGCAAAGGAGCTGAGTCCCCCGCGCGTCGCGCATAAAGTAATGCACCTCGTCGATAATAACAAACTTCAGGTCAAAAAACATGGCGAGACAGGCGCCGCGCTTGTTGGTGATAAGGCTTTCAAGCGATTCCGGGGTGATTTGAATAAGCCCCGCCGGGTTTTTAACAAGGTTGTTCTTTTCGGCCTGAGAGGCGTCGCCGTGCCATTTTGTAACGGGAATGTTTGAGTCGAGAAGCATTTGCCCCAAGCGTTTGAACTGGTCGTTGATAAGCGCCTTAAGCGGCGAAATATACATGACGCCCACCGAACGCGACGGCTTGCCCCACAGCTCTGTCAGAACAGGCAAAAACGCCGCCTCTGTCTTCCCCGACGCCGTGCCGGAAGAGAGCAGGAGGTTGTCGCCGCTGTCAAAGATAACCTCGCAGGCGGCGACTTGATTGCCGCGAAGCTCTTCCCAGTTGTTTTGATAGATAAAGTCTTGGATAAACGGCGCAAGCCTGCCGAACGCGTCCATTGGCTACACCTCAAATTCCTTAAATTCGCTGTGGATTTCCTCATCGGAAAGGCCGCCCTTTGCCATTTCAAAGCTGTTGTCCCCCAAAACCCCCGCCACGCTTTTTGACGGGTTTTGGTGGAGGATATTTAACAGCTCGATAAAATCGCGGATTATCTCCCGCGGGGTGATATGCGTCCCCGCCCCCACGCGGTTGTACTCCGCCGTCAAGAAGTAAACGAGGTCGTCGTGGTTCAGCGCGGGGGGGTAAGAGTAAATCTGCGCGTGAAGATTCTGAAGTTTTTCCACAAGGATATACATCTCCTCTTGGGAAAGCATTTCAAGCCTGATTATAGGGGCGGAGAGGTCCTTGAGCCCGCCGCTTGAAAAATGCCCCTCCGCAAGCCTTGAGCGGAGCGCCTCATAGCTGAAAATACCCTTGTATCTGTCCTCGACGCACTGGGGCGTGCCGCCCATTAAAAAGCCGATATAGCTTGCTTTGCCCTGAAGCACGTCGTTATACATCGTTAGGATTTTCTCATAGTTGTTCGCCCTTGTTATTGAGTTTGGTATTTTAAAAATGTTCACAAGCTCGTCAATAAGAATAATAAGCCCCTTATAGCCCGCGCTGACGAGAAAGACGGCGAAAATCTTTAAAAAGTCGTACCAAGTCTCATCCGTCACTATAAAATTAATGCCTATGTCTTCTTTGGCGTCCCGCCTTGATATATATTCGCCGCGGAACCACTTGAGCACGCCGCTCTTTTTGGATATATCGTCGTTTTTATACGCCTGCCAGTAGACAACGATAGCCTTCGCGAACTCAAAGCCGTTCACCATTCCTTCAAGGTTTTCCGCCACCGAGTAAATCTGCCGCTCCACAAGAAAGTCAAACTCTTCGCCGTCGGCGTTTGTTTCGGCTTTTACGCAGGACATGATTCCCGAAATCCATTTTTCAAGGATGAGCGGGAGCGCGCCGCCGTCGGGCTTTGATTTTGTGGAAAGGTTTTTAATGAGCTCTTTATAAGTGGCGAGCCCCTGCCCTTTTGTCCCGGCGAAACGGCGTTCGGGCGAGAGGTCCGCGTCGGCGACGGCAAAGCCCTTTGACGACGCATAGTTTCGTATTGTCTGGAGCATAAAGCTTTTACCGCTCCCGTACCTGCCGACAACAAAGCGGAACGACGCCCCGCCATCCCCGACAATTTCAATATCCCTCAGTATGGCGGAAATCTCCCGCGCCCTCCCCACCGTGATAAACTCAAGCCCCACCCTCGGCACGACCCCGCCCTTAAGGGCGTTGAGGAGGATATGGGCTATTCTGTTCGGGACAAAACTCTCTCCGCTCATTTAACCATTTCCTTTACCATTCTTTTATATTCGCCGTAAATTTCAAATTCTCCGTCGGTGAGGCTGTCGCCGACAATATCCGTGGATTTTTCGTTTATGCCGTCAAAAAGCACCTCGAGCATAACGCCTTTTTTGTCGGCAAACGCCTTTATGTCCTTTTCCCCGCTCACTAAAACGGCAAGAGCTTTGATTTCAACTTCTGTCAGCGCTTCCCGCAGTTCCTCCCACGCGTCGGGGAGGGGGGCGTCGCCCCGCTTTTTCTGGGGCTTGGCGGGGGCGGATGTCTGAAGTAAACCCCCGGGTAAATCAACCAAAACCGGCGGCTTTTCTTCCGGCACGGTGAGCTTTTCCTGAGTGACAAGCGATTCGGCGCGTATTTTGTCAAGGGAGGACAAATCCACCCTGACGACGGTTTTGGTGGCTTCGCGGTAAAATCCCGCGGTCGCCTGCTTTACGGTTTCGCCAAGCGAAAGTCCGGCGGACTTTAGTTTAAGCTCGGTTTCGGCCGGCAGAACGGCGCTGCCGGCGTTTATTTTAAACTTGTAGCCTACGGCGCGCCGCAAAACTTCTTCCATTTGTTTTAAAATAAAGCCTATGGCAAGCCTGCCGCCCTCGCCCGAAATGGCGCTGCTGTAAACCCATTTATTTTTTTGGCAGACATATATTTCGTCCTTTGACAAGACCACCCTTTTGTCCGGCTGAACCGCCCATTCGTAAAACAGGGCGTTTTTAAAAGGCGTCCAAGGCTTCAGGCCTTTTTTGGGGGAAAACATAATCTCGTCAAAGTCAATGCCTTTTTTAGTAAAAGCAAGCTTTAATTTATCCAAAACAAAGTAAAAGCACTCTTTTATAAGTTCCTCGTTGCCGCTTTTGTAAAAGTTTGATTTTCTTATGTCATACTTTGAAAAAGAGCAGTAAAGCTCAAAATCGTCGCTTACCGCGACCCCGGGGTAAAGCCCGCAAAGCCCGGCGGAGCTTAAAAAGTCCTCAAACGTGTTTTTAAGCAAATGGCTGTAATAAATGTGGTAGTCTTTAAGCCAGCCCAACACATATTTGTCTATGCCTTTGTTGTAGGCTCTGAACGCCTGGTAAAAAACCATAAGTTTCGCAAGGCCGTCGTCGGGGTTTTCTACCCCGATGTTAGCTAAAAGCTCATAAATATAAAGGAACGCGTAAGACAACGACGTGTCGGCTATCACCCCCCGCCTTACATTCGTCCTCCAGGTGAAATATGTCCTAAGCTGATTGTACCCCATAAGCTCATAGCACGGGTAATACTGGGTAAATTGAACGTTTCCGGTAAAATCGTCCTCAAAGTCTTTCATAAACACTCCCTGTTTATAAAAAACCTTTGAGTTTTCCCTGTAGGCGCGGTTGTAAAACAAGCTGTAAAAGCCCCGCGTTCCCGAGCAATCCCGCGCGATGTCCCGCATTTTTGAAAATATAGCGCTTTTTTCGTCGGGTTCGGGCTTTTTTATTTTTTGGGGGCTTTCCACAAATCTCCCTACTCCGGGTATGGGGTGGGAATTATACTCTATTTCATAAAAAACGGTTTTTTGGTTGTCGATTTTCTTTTCCGCTTCGCCGGGTACGGCGGATTTTTCGCCGCTCTGTTCAGAACCGCGGCTTGGGATTTTAAACGGCGTATATGTTTTGCCGCCGCTGTTCGCGTCTTTAATTCCGCTTAAGCTGACTTCCCCGCTATCGCCGTTTTCGCCGAAATCGATACTAACGCCATTGTCCACTTATAAAAACCCTCCGCCGCAAAGGCTTGAACATTTTACCCCACAACCTTGCCGAAAACCCTGAAATCGTCGTCCTCTCCGATAGGAATCGGCGCATACAAAGGGTTAAGCGAGACAAGACAGCCGTTGCCTAACTTTTTTAAAAAAACTTCGCCGCCAAGGTAAAACACGCCGATTTCCCCAATGGAAAGGTCGGGCTGTTTTTTTACGAAAACCACCTGTTTGTCAACAAACCTCGGGGTCATGCTGTCGCCGCTAACCCTTATGGCAAAGTCGGCGTCCGACGGAACCAGACCGTCGGCCTCGAAAACCTCAAAGCCGCTTTGTTCAAGGTAATTCCCCGCCCCCGCGGAGGCGGGCATGTCGTAAAGCCTCAGCCGCCGCTTTGGCGCGAAAACGCCCCTTATATCCGCCACGCGGCAAATGTCGCATATCGCGAGAAAAGCCTCGACCGTCGGCCTTGACGCGCCCGTCTCCCACTTGCAGACGGTGTAGGGCTTTATGTCAAGCCCGTTCTTTTTGAGCAGCGCCACCAGCTCCGCGCGGGAAATCCCCGCTTCCTTGCGGACTTTTTTAAGCTTTTCCCCCAAACTCAAATTATTATATATGTTTATATCTGGATTCATTTTATCACCCCGGAGCCTTGCTTTTATAAAATAATTACTTAATTATATATTATTATTGCAGAAAATGCAATAATTAAACCAAATTTTTCTAAATAATGTGAATTCAGTAATAAAACCCGCTTTGTGGGCTTTTTTTTCGGTAAAGGCAAGCAGCCTTTGCTTGACCGCAAAACAAATTTTCCTTATAATAAAAGCGAGGTGAGGCTTGTGTTTGACACAAAAAAATTCGGGGGGTATCTCTCAAGGCTTCGCAAGTCGGCGGATATGACGCAGTCATACCTTGCCGAAAAGCTTTTGGTTACGCGGCAGGCGGTTTCGGGCTATGAGCGCGGCGACAGTTTCCCCGACGTTTCTATTCTTGTGCTTATCGCCGATATTTTTGGCGTTTCGCTCGACGTCCTTATAAATTCCGGCGAGCCCACCCGCGGGGAGGCTTTGATCCTCGGCGCCGCCGCCGCGGGCGACGGAAGTGTTGTCGCCGAGAGCGTTGAAGACATTATAAACCTCGCCCCGCTTCTTAAGCCCAGCGCGCTCGGCAGGCTTGCCGCCGGGCTTTCCAAACAGGGTATTGATATATCAAGTGTCGTAGACCTCGCCGAATATTTAAACGACGACAGCGTTGCTTCTCTCCTAAAAGACGCGGACTTTGAAACCGTCAGCGACGCGCTTCTTGAAAAGCTCATACCCCTCCTTGACGAAAGGGCAAAGGGAATGGTCTTTGGCAAAATCCTTGACGGCGAAATGGATTGGCACCTTATAAAAACGCTTATCCCATACGCCGAATATATGTCGTCGCAGGTCGAGGCGGCCGTGGTGGAGGGCGCGCTGCCGTGGGGGGCGCTTGTCACCGTCCGCGAGGGGCTAAAGGCGCTTTGGGAAAAGCAAAAGAAAAACAACGAGCTGTGAGCAAAAAGTGCAAGAACGCGGCTTATCTTTTAGGCTACGCGTGGGGCAAATGCAGTTCGCTGTTTTTCACAACCTCGCTAAAGTACATATTTTCAGCCGTTTTGCCGCTCGTCGGAATTGTCGGGCTCGGGTCTGTCGTGGACGCGCTTGTTTCGGGGAAAACCGCGGGGGAAGTCCGCGTAACTGTCGTTGTGTACCTTTCCATAAGCCTTGCCGTGAATCTTTTAAAGACAGCAATCACATATATAGACAACATTGTAATGCGGAAAGCGTCGGATATAACGCAGCTCGACTATATGTCGGACTGCGTTTTTATTAACTATCACTATGCCGAGGACGGAAGTATACTTGACTTAAAAAACAAATCGCTGGGCGCGAACCCGGTCTGGTTTCTCGACAGTTTGTTCAAACTGCTTTTTTATCTCGTTCAGTTCGCGGGGGTGGCGTATTTATTTGCCTTACTGTCTCCGTGGTTTATCGCCGTTATCGCCTTGACTTCATCCGTTTCGGTGGCGTTAAACTTCAAAAAACAAAAAAGCGACTTCGACTACGCGAACAGTCAGGTTCCGGCCAACCGAAAGTTAGAGTATTTGTACCGCGTCATGTCTGACTACGCCTACGCAAAGGATATCCGCGTAGGGCAAGCTTCGGAGTTTTTGTCCGGCAAATACCTGTCGGCGCTAAAGCGGCAAATAAGCCGTCTTCGCGTTTTGTCGCGCAAAAAGCTTTGCCTTGACATGACTTCATGCGTTATAACCGTTGTCCAGTCGGTGGCGATGTATGGGTTTTTTTCTTATCAGGCGTCGGCGGGGGAGATAAGTATCGCGGAATATACGGTTCTCGTCAGCGGGGCAACGCTTCTCTTGTCGGCGCTGTTTGGCTTTTTTGACTGCGCGGGGAGGATAAACCAAACTTTAAGCTACACGGACTTATTCCGCGAATACCGGCAAAAGGTCGCGGATAACAGCAACATTTCGCTTGAAAACCAAAACGGTAAGCTTAAAGTTAGCCGGCAAAGCCCCAAGATAATGTTTTCGCATGTTTCGTTTTCCTACCCGGGTTCTGACAAGTTGATTCTTAAAGATATTAACTTTACCATTGAGCCCGGTGAGAAAATCGGCGTAGTCGGGCTTAACGGCTCGGGTAAAACAACGCTGATAAAGCTTCTCTGCCGCCTTTACGACCCGACTGAGGGCGTGATCACAATAGACGGCGTTGACATTAAAACCCTGCCTCATGGGGAATATATAAAACACCTCGGGGTTGTCCTGCAGGATTTTTGCCTGTTTGCCTATTCCGTTAGGGAAAATATTGTGTTTGACAACCCTCCCGACGGCGAAAAGTTGGTTCAAGCGATTTCCAAAGCCGGGCTTGGCGGGAAAATCGCCGGGCTTCCGGCCGGCCTTGAAACCGCGATATATAAAGCGCTTGACGACAGCGGCGTCGAGTTTTCCGGCGGAGAGGGGCAAAAGCTTGCCATCGCCCGCGCGATTTATAAAAACGCGGGGGTTATGATACTTGACGAGCCGACCTCCACGCTTGACCCTATCGCGGAATACGAGCTGTTTTCAAGGCTTTCAGACATCTCCGGTAACAAAACAACGCTGTTTATCTCCCACCGGCTATCGTCCACCCGGTTCTGCGACAGGATCTTTGTGCTGTCAAACGGCGTGATAGCCGAATCCGGGAGCCACAAAAGTCTGATCAATTCCGGCGGAATATATTCGGATATGTTCGCGTCACAGGCGAAATATTACGAAAAAGCGGGGGATAAGTTTTGAAAAGCTCAACAAAAAAGCAAGCTTCGGCCGCTTATGTTTTCAAGTTTATATACCGTTACGAGCCGGTTTATCTTTTTTGGTCTTCGCTGACTATTATTATAAACTCCGCTTTGCCGATTCTTTATGTGTACGCCCCAAAGCTTATTCTTGAGTCGCTTACCAAAGGCAAAGCGTTTGCGGAAGTGGTAAAAATCGTTCTTCTGTACGGCGGGGTTTTGCTGAGCGTAAATTTATGCTATGCAATTTTTACAAGCAGATCTGCACTCGCCGCTGACAGGTTTGCAAAAAAGCTTAAGTTTGAAATCGGCGGGATCACAATGTCGCTTCAACTCTCAGCTCTTGAGCGCGCGTCCACCGCCGAAACCGTAAACCTCGCGAAAAACGCGTCGGAGATAACTGAAACCATGTCGTACCTCGGCGGTGCGGCGTCAAACGTTATAACAATCGCGGGGTTGGGTTATTTAATCGCCCGCCTTGACGCCGTTTGTTTGCTGTCGGTGCTGGGGGTGGTCGCGCTTAAATCATTTTTTGCTTTTTTTCAGTATCGCTATACAAAAAAAGCCCGCCTTTTGGCTTCGCGGAACGAGCGGGTGGGTAATTACCTGTCGGGGCTTGCTTATTTTAACCATGGTGCTGAAAAAGAAATCCGTGTCGGCAATTTGCAAAACTGGTTTATGGGGAAAATCAAAGCCTACCGAAAAGAAATGGTAACGCTGCAATACCGTAACTTCGCAAACAACGCGGGGTTTGAGGCGTTGATTTCGGTCGCCGCCGCGCTTCAATCCCTCCTTGTGCTTGGCGTGCTTACTGAAAATTACTTAAGCGGCGAGATTGGGATAGCGGATTTCACCATGATATTCGCGGCAGTGACTTCGCTCACTTCGGCGCTGTCTTCCCTCAGCGACCAGATTTCCCGCTATAGCCGTCAGATGACAAACATATCGGACTTTAAAAAACTATCGTCGCTCCGCGAAGACGATCAAGACGGAATAGCCGGGGACATGACGGAGATACCGCCGGGCGAGTTTGGCGAAATTCATTTTGAGCGCGTTTGCTTTACCTACCCCGGCGGGGACAGCCCGGTTTTGTCAGATATTAATATTAAAATTAAAAAAGGCGAAAAGCTCGTTATCGTCGAGCCAAACGGCGCGGGAAAGTCAACTTTTATAAAGCTTCTTTGTAAGTTTTACAAGCCTACCTCGGGGAAAATAACGTTAAACGGTATTGATATATGGAGCATACCGAACTCCCGCTATTACCCATTGATTTCGGCGGTTTTTCAGGATTTTACAAATTTCGCCTTTACTATTGGTGAAAATATCGCCTTTGCCGAAAACTTTGACGCGGGGAAGGCAAGCGAGGTTTTGCGAAAGTTAGGTATGGAAGGTTATGCCGACAAGACGGACATATATATTTCAAGGAACTTTTCGCCCGGCGGGATAGAGCCGTCCGGCGGAGAGGGACAAAAGCTTGCCGTCGCCCGCGCCGTGTATAAGGATTCGCCACTTGTGATTTTAGACGAGCCGACCGCAAGCCTTGACGTTAGGGCGGAAAGCGAGATTTATGAAAATTTCTTTAATTTAGCAAAAAACAAGACGACTATTTTTATTTCTCACCGCCTTGCCTGCTCAAAGTCGGCGGATAATATCGCCGTGTTTGAATCGGGGAAAATCGCGGAATACGGCAGTCATGGCGAGCTTATGGCAAGGGGAGAGCTTTATTCGGAAATGTATAAAAAGCAAAGCAAGCCTTACAATAGCACGAAGGTGTGAGTAGGTTTTGCTTTTCCTGTATATCCAAGATTTTATCACACATTTATTAAAGATAAATAGAAAAAAAGCGGGGTTTGCTCCCGCCTTTGCTTTTTGTGCGCGTTTGTAGACCCCTCAACCTCTTATTAAAAGCAGGTTTTTTGTAAAGACCTCATCATCGCCCGCTTTATTGACAAGCCCGCGCTTTCCCTATAAGTAATTTGTTTAACGGTTATCGGATATTCATATCCCCGACCTGCCCATTGATTTAGAAAATCAGCTGTTTTTTTATTGTTCCATTGCACAATTAATTCGGCATCTATGTTTTCCAACGGCAAAATTCTCAATATAAATTTACCTCCTACAATTATTCGTTGTTTTGATAATAACTGTCAATAAAGCAAGTGCAGATTTTCATTCAAGTTTTGAAACACACCAAAAAGTTATTTATAACAAGGTGTTAAAATATAAAAGGTTATTCTAACATTGTTACATAATAAAACATTTTACTTTTTTGTAATTTATGATTATTCCAATCGCTTTCTATTGCTTCTTTTATCTTTTTAGCGTCTGTAAAATCTGCCCCTCTTTTTTTACAGTGCGCTTCAAGTAATTCATCGCTAATATCCAAATAAATAATGACATCACAGTCCACTATAACCGTTCCGAAAACGGGATGCCCGGGTTGAACCTTTACATTCCTGTAAACTAAAGTGTCAACAACATCCCCAACTTCTTTCGTCCAAGGTTTTTGGCTAAGTATTGCAGCCTCTTCACCTGTTATATTTAAAAATGCAATTGAATCCATATCAACACAATCGGGAATATGTTCCAAAAGTGTTGTCTTCCCGCAGCACATTGTTGCAAGCACATATATTCGTTCATTTTTATGCTTTTCAAAAATGGCTTTTAATGTGTTTACTGTTTCGTTTATCGTAAACTTGCCTGACATTTTTCCACCGCCTAAAATTATTGTTTTGAATCATAATACCATAAATGACCACTTATTTCCACTATAAATATTTATATAAACACGCGGCAAAAGCATTTAAACTTTTTGGCGGGTTTTATTTAGTACAAACAAGTTCAAATAGATTTAATCATACAATTTCTGATTATTTATAAAACTTTTACTTTCTAAACAGACGCCAGATACTGTAAGGCGGGGGACAATATATCTTCACCGAAAGGAACTTCAATATCGGGAACCAAGCAGTCCGGATTGTTTCTTGTATCGGGGCGCCGGAACTGCTTGTGAGAAACCGAAAAGCCAAAGTTGCTAAACGGCAGTTTAAGGACAATCGGGTCGCCGTATGAATTAGGTTTATTTCTGCTTATTTGCCCGACTATCTTCCCAAGATTGCCATCCTGAACCCAAACGCCGAGCATTTTAGCCGCGCTAAATGATTTTGTGTTTACAAGCACGAGTAAATTTATATTTTCATTAGGTACCGCGGTGGTTATGTCGGGGTCGATAACGGTAAATTCATCCTTTGATTTGCTGTTTTTTTGTAACCTCGATAAATCGCTGTTCCGAATATATACCCCAAAACGCGGGATATTCATACCCATCATATAAAGAAGATAATGACCGACATTAGAATTTCCGCCGTTATTGTCGCGAACGTCAATTATAAACTTGTTAACGCCGTTTTGAACGGCGCTTTTAATTTCATCGCCGACTTTATAAACAGTTTTGTCCATACAAAACGCTTTTAAATCAATATAAAACACATCGCCTATCATTTTATTGGTTACAGTATATGTGTCATCACTCACCGCTTTAGCAAATTTATAAATAGCTGTTTTCCCGTCTGAGGTGGATATTTCTATTCCCGAAGAAGAAAACTCACAACCCGCAGACAGAAGCATTTCTTTGTTATGGCAAAACACAGCGTAATTATATTGCCGCGCGGCTTTGTTTTCCCAAGGGTAATGCAAGTCGACATGGGCGAGTATTTTGCTTTTTGGTATACCGCCAATTGTTATAATCTCAATATCGGTCGGTTTTTGGTTTTTATCAAGCAAGAACAGCTTGCCTTGCCTTGCAAACCAATTTATATCAATATATATTCCGTTTTTATGCACTCCGCCTATTGTCGTGTGACTGTCGCCAAGTACTTTAAAATATTTTAGCGTGGCAAGCCTAAACTCAGTAAATGAAATTTTATCGCTTGTAAAACCTTTATATTCCGTTTTAGCCTTTTGATATCCGGGAATTTCTTTACAAAGCAAAAAAACAGGGTGGCAAGCCTCAATAGTGCGTATGACTGTTTCCGTGTCGGAAGAACAGTTGTGAACCGGTTCATTAAACATGTTATTTATAAGTCTTGCCGCCCCCTGTCCTTTTTGCTTTTTTTACATTCTCTTGCCAATAATAACCCTGCAGCCATGGCCTTCAACGGGGAAGGTCGCGCTCCCCGAGTAAACCCCCAGCTCTCTGTGAGCGATAGCGTCATAAAGGGCGACGCTGTCGGTTATTTCCCAACCGCTGTAATCCCAGGAGAGCGCCAAACTTCGCCTGTCTTTGTTCCTGTTAAACAGCCCAAAGGCAATCCTGCCGTCTGAAAGCGGTTTGGCAAACACTTCGGCGTATCCCGGAACGCGGGTGGCGGGGACGCAAGCCTTGTCTTGGTTTATCGCGATTAAATCCTTGTTAAGCAGTATGTTTTTAATTTCCGGGGAGGCTTTTCTAAGGTCGTTTCCCATCATAAGCGGCGAGCCCATTATACACCAGAGCGCGAAATGCGTTTGATATTCGGTGACGGTGGAGCCCTTGCCGATCTCGCCGACCCACCCCTTGCCGTCGACACCGACCACAAGCATATCGAGATCGTTCCAACCGCCGGGCCCCGAATAAGACCCGATCCCAACCGCGCCGAAACCCACTTTTTCTATCGATTCCCAACTGTCGGCGATATCTCCGGCGATTCTCCACATATGAGCGCCGGTTTTTTTCATCCATGTCCAAACTCCGTCCGCCGAATAGCAGGCGGAATAAAGAATATCCCTGCCGCTCTCGCGGAGCGCCTGCCCCATGCGGCGGTAGAGGACCTCGGCGTTTGAGCCCGGAGTCATATAACAGCCGTCATATTTGAGAAAATCAACCCCCCATGAGGCAAAAAGGTTCGCGTCCCGCCTTTCGTTGCCAAAGCTCCCCGGGAACCCCGCGCAGGTCTGGGTGCCCGAATCGCTGTAAAGCCCGAACTTCAGCCCTTTTGAGTGGACATAGTCGATAAGGTTTTTCATACCTCCGGGGAATTTTACCGGATCGGCCGTCAAGTTGCCGTCGCTGTCGCGCTGCCTTGCCATCCACGCGTCGTCGAGCACCAAAGTGTCATATCCCGCGTCAAGATAGCCCTCTGACGCCATAATATCCGCCGTTTCGCGAATGAGCGCCTCGTCAATATTCCAGCAGAATGTGTTCCATGTGTTCCAGCCCATAGGAGGGGTTTGCGCAAGTTTTGCCATAACAAAAGTCCTTTCTTTTTTGATAATTTATTTTTTACAACCGCCGATTAGCGCAAAACATTTATTTGGTCAAGTCCATATATTCTCTCATAGCCTTTAACCTGTTCTCTCTGCCGCGCTCTGTTTCAATCTTATATCGCTTGTGAAAAGGTTCAGCAAATACTTCAAATCCGTTCCATGTTAAATTTTCATAAGGGTGGTTTTCCATATTTAGTTTTTCATCGGCCGCGATATCAACAATAGCGCCGCCTAAACAAAGCCGCCCGAAATACCGCACAAGCCATGTGCCATGGTTGTCAACAAACGGCTCGACAATATTATCGGGGAATAATTCCTTTACCTTGTAAAAATCACTTGTGTGAACGATTATATCAATATCGTTCGGCGTGATTTTAACGCCGCGCACCGCTTCGCAGCAACTGCCGAATATGTACCATTGGATTTTGTTTTCCAAAAACTTTTGCGCGAGAGCCGTCAATACGCTTTTCCAGTCAAACACCCCGCTAAACATTGATTGCCCAAGACGGGCAAAATTCTTTTTGATAAGCTCTTTGTCGGCGGAATTTTTGTGCCATAACTTGTCTTCGCCGTTTTTGGGGTATGTTTTTTCATATCCTCTTTTGGTTTTCACAAACCAAGCGTGTAAAATAGTGTCTATATGTTTTGGTTCGGCGTTTTCGACAAGCAGCACAAAATCAGTTTCTGTTTCATAGCAATAGCATTTCATATTATAACCCCGCCAAAACGAATTTTAATAAATTTTAACGATTTTATTATAACAAAAACCCGCCGCGAAAGCAATTTAAACTTTTCAAGCAGGTTTTGTTTTTATCGGTCGGTTGGGTTTTATTTCTCTTTTTCTCTTACGCCGGGATAATGTTTATCTAACCATTTGTTGCGGAACGGATTTATCTCCTTACCGGCCGTGTCCGGTTGAACTTTTATCCGCCATGATTTCTTTTTATAAAAAGGGTTATGAAAGATATTTGTAATCCTTTTGCTTTTTTCAAGGCTGTTCATGCAGGCGCGGATGCATCCCTTCGCCCCGCAGACGGCAAAATACCCAACATGCTTCATAATATAATCGTAATATTCATTAATGGCTTTGTTATTGTTGGCGTTATATGTCACAGACCATTGAGCCGTCGCGATAGGATAACACAAACGGTATGCTTCTTCCTCGCTCATTTCAGAGTTTCTTACGTCAAACGCCATATTGGGAAATGATTTTTTGAGAAACGGTGAGATTTCATTATTCATTCCATGGTGAGTAAGTGTGCAGCGCCCCATATGCACGTTTGAGTAGTACACCTGCTTTTCTCCATAATCAATTACAACTTTATTGGCTTCGTCCTTGACCGTGGGAATAGCGTTGCCGGGACATTCCCGCACGCAGGCACCGCAATGGGTGCAGATTGTTCCGGTGTCTAAAATAGGGTCAGGTTCAAGTTCAGCGTCGGTAAATATTAAACCAATTCTTAACCGAGGGCCGAATTTTTTATTAAGAAACACCTTTGAGTGCCCGATTTCCCCCACGCCCGTGCCCGCCGCAATAAGCCGAACGCTGGTTACAATGTCGGGAGGAAGTTTTCCGGGGGCGACCGGATCCCTTGAGGGGTTTCGCTCGGGTACCGCCGGATAATGGGGAATCGCTTCCCAACCAAAGTCCTCTATAAACCGGCATAACTCGTATGTAAGTCTCGGACGGATGAGCGTGTTCAATTTGTTGTACGAATAAAACGTATAATTATGCCAATGAGTGCCTTCCTCGATCCCCCTGTAAGAGCCACGCGGAATACGCATAATGATAGAAATGACCGATTTCGCTTTGGGAAAATAACTTTTGACAGACATTAAAGGGGGCGCATTTTCGAATCTTTCAATGTTACCGATACCGATATCGTCAATACCCAATTCTTTGGCTCTGTTTTTAATCATTTGAGAGGTTAACATATCCTCACCCCTCGCTCTCGCCGATATAATTCCCATGTTCGTCCAGCGCCCAGAAATCGCTCTGCCTAAAAGGATTTTTAAAGATGTTCCCGATCAATTTTTTCTGTTCCAAATGCTCTAAGCAGGTGCGATTGCAAAGTGCCGCAACTCTGTCCGGCTTGCCGGCGGATGTAAAACGATTGGGAACGGCGCCGTTTTTGCACTTTGAGCACAGGGAATAATCAATTTTCGCGACTTTCATGTTTTTGCCGGAAATTGATATAATTTTATACTCCGTTTTGGATATTGCTTGAAGCGGGCATACATCGGCGCATTTTCCGCAATCATCACATATGCTTTTTTCCAAAATCGGCGTCGGTTCAAATACCGCGTCTGTAATAATCATATGAAACCGCTGGCGCGACCCGTATTCAGGTGTAAATAACAGCCCGCTGAACGCGATTTCCGCCACGCCGGCCGCTACGGCGGCATATTCAAAGTCCGGGTGCACATTAGGCGCCGGCCTGCCTTCCGCGACAGAAACGCCCTGCGCAAGCACCTCAGGCGGGTTTGGGAAAATCGGCACCGCCTCCCAGCCGCTGTCTTCCAAAATCCTTGTCATATCATAGCAAGCGATAGTCAAAAAATTATCCTCCAACCAGACATGGCCGAAGAAGCTGTAATCCGCAAAATTTGAACCTTCTTCAACCCCTCTGAGCGAACCGCGGCAAATCCGCTTTCCCAAAATTATTACGGTTTCTCCTTCGGGAAAAATTGAAAAAGGATTGTACTCAGCCGGGACACGCGCGAATCTTTCCTTGGGGGCAAAGCCTAACACATCAATCCCATTATTTTTTGCGAAGTTTTGCAGATTTTCTTTTAATTGACTCATCATTAACACCTTCCTTGTTTTTATGCTTATGCCTATATTCTATATCAAAAAAATTATTAACCAATAAATAAAACGAACTATTATTTTAATTTTTTGATACTTTACATATTTGTCCTTTACATAAAAATACATTATAAGATATAATGTAGAAAAATCATGAAAAGGATATGGTTGTATGAATTTGGATACCGCGCTTATTGATTCGCTTATTGTTATAAAAACAACAACGGATCCGATCCGTTGCAGTGTGACGCCGCGGGATTTTTATAGTTTATCGTACAGAATCGAGGGTGAAAATTTACTTTATGACGGAGATTCAACAATTGTTTGCAACGGCGGTTCTTTAACGTTTGTGCCCGCGAAAAAAGCTTATGTTCATCAAGTTCTCACTACATCACAGCAAATTATAGTTCTGTTTACCGCAAAGGAATGTATTGGGACAGCAATTGAAAACTTCACGCTACCTCTGCGAAGTGAAATAGACCGCCTGTTTTTTTCATTATACAACCAATGGGAACGCACGCAAATAAAAAATGATCTTCACTGCATGTCTATCTTTTATAATATTCTCGTTGAAATTTCAAAAAATATAAACCAAAAAAAACATGTAAAAGATCGGTTGATCCGCGATTCACTTATTTATATGCATAAAAATTATAGGAACAGCAATTTTAATATGAAAGAATTTTATGAGCAAATCTACATAAGCCCCGCATATTTTCGGCGCGTCTTTAAAAGGGTGTATAAAATTTCCCCTATAGAATATCTGAAAACCCTTAGGGTTAATTACGCGAAACAGCTATTGGAAGACGGTTTCCACACGATAGCCGATATAGCGGAGTTATCGGGGTTTGCGAATTCAACTTATTTCAGCCATGAGTTCAAACGCTCAACAGGCTATACCCCGTCGCAATACCGGTTGCTTTAGAACTTGCTCTTCTGATTATGGCGTTCAATGTTTTAACAATTTATATCCAAGCAAAACGGCTCATCCGATCGGTTGAGCCGTTTACTGATATCTTATTATTTGCTTGTCTGATTCTTCTTTTGCCGGCAAGCCGGACATAATCCCTCAAACACCGCGCGGTGTCTTTCAACGGTGTAGCCTGTTTTTTCCGCCACCCGCTTGTCCAGATTTGAATGATATGGCAACGGCGCGTCGCAAACAGCGCCGCATTCGGTGCATAAAAGGTGGTAGTGCTTATCCGATCCCCCTTCGTACTTATCCATATGCGGCAGCTTAATACGGAGCACTTCCCCTTGACGAACCAAAAAGTTTAAATTGCGATATACCGTGCCGCGGCTTATCTTGCCGTCAATAGAGCGAACATCAAGATATATTTGATCCGCGCCCGGATGGTCGCGGCGCGCCAGAACCGCGTCCAAAACCATCCGGCGCTGCTTGGTATTCCGCCGCTGTTTCATTGTTGAACACTTCCTTTAACCCTTTGTGCTTACAGCGAGTTCGCAAGAGTAGCCTGAACCAAGCCGTTATGATCCAGTTTAGAAAGCTCCAGAACTTTGTCCATGCAAAGCCCGGCGGCTTTGGTAAAGCGCTCGCCATATTCCGGGTCTGCCAAATAGCAGTGCGCCGCGTGGCGATACTTAATGTTTTCAGTTACGGAAGCCATATCCTCGACCGTATTATCAATCAGAATTTGCTTTTTATCCTCCGTCAGTACGCGCCATAAATCTCCGCCCGCGCGGAAACAATCGTCCGTGGGGTCATCCTTAGGGTCGTAACGGTACATTGCGCCTTCCAAATCCAGCGGCGGCTCCATTACCTCGGGCTGCGCCGTCCACGCGCCGTAACTGTTCGGGGAATAAGCCGGCGTGCCGCCGTAGTTGCCGTCCGTCCGCATCGCGCCGTCGCGGTGATATTCGTTGACCTCGACCTTCGCGCGATTCACCGGAATGTGGTTGTGATTTACCCCCAGGCGGTAGCGCTGCGCGTCGCCGTATGAAAACAGCCTGCCCTGCAGGAAACGGTCGGGGCTGAATCCGATTCCGGGAACGACATGCGCGGGTGTAAAGGCGGCCTGCTCGACTTCGGCAAAGAAGTTCTCGGGATTGCGATTAAGCTCAAGAACGCCGACCTCAATGAGAGGGTATTCCGCGTGACGCCATATTTTGGTTATGTCAAACGGGTTTTCATAATGGTTTTTCGCCTGTTCTTCGGTCATTATCTGAACATACATTGTCCATTTGGGGAACTCACCGCGCTCGATTGCGTCGTATAAATCCTTGCCGTGGTATTCGCGGTTCATCCCGTTAATCTCGGCGGCCTCTTTGTTCGAGAGGTTTTTGATTCCCTGCCGGGTTTTAAAATGGAACTTGCACCAGACGCGCTCGTTCTTTTCGTTATAGAAAGAAAAGGTATGCTCGCCAAAAAAGTGCATGTTGCGGAAAGAAGCGGGGATACCCCGGTCGCTCATTACAACGGTAATCTGATGAAAACATTCGGGCAGCAGCGTCCAGAAATCCCAGTTGTTTTGGGCGGAGCGGCGGCCGGTGCGGGGGTCGCGCTTGACGGCGCGGTTCAAGTCGGCAAAGTTATGTACGTCGCGAATAAAAAATGTGGGGGTGTTGTTGCCGACAAGGTCCCAGTTGCCCTCCTCGGTGTAAAACTTCACGGCGACGCCGCGGATATCGCGCTCGCAGTCGGCCGCGCCGCGTTCGCCCGCGACAGTCGAAAACCTGACAAAAAGCTCGGTCTCCTTGCCCGGCTGGAGGACTTTCGCCTTGGTGTACCGGGAGATATCATTTGTCACCGTCAGCTTGCCGTACGCGCCCCAACCCTTGGCGTGCATTCGGCGTTCCGGGATAACCTCGCGGTTGAAGTGCGCCATTTTTTCCATAAGCCATACGTCCTGCATTACGACAGGCCCGCGGGGGCCGGCGGTAACGGCGTTTTCATTGTCGGCTACCGGGGCTCCGACTTCGTTTGTAAGTTTTTTGTGTTCGTTCATAATAATTATCCTTTCATTCTTCTATTTTAATAAATGTAAATATCTAAGCGAAATTTACATCTACAATGACAGACACATGGTCAGTATCCACAAATAGCAGCAGGTCTTTGGCAGCATGAGCATACCGATTTTGGGGTTTTTGTTCGCCCAAACCACTACCGGTAAATAAAACGCGAAGCTGAACAAAATAGCGAGCCATATAAAGCTTAATCCCGGCAAAGCGTGTCTTTGCGAAAAGTACAACCCCGCGACTGCCAAGCCTTGCAGTAAAAACGGAATGTTGCGTATGATTCCCCACTTTACGGGAGGGTAACGGTCCCGCCATTTGTTTTGAGGCAACAGGCATAGAAAAACCCGCGCGCCCGCCAGTATATATATCACATAGAACCGGACGCTAATATCTTTTTGCGAAAAAACAATAACGCCGACATGCCAAAGCAGCAGGTAAAACAATGTCATGGTGACGGAAGCAATCTGTTTTCCGGTTCCAAGCGCCTTTCGCAGCTTTTCCTCCCCGCCTGTCCTTATTGCAAGCACGCGCGGCAACAGATGAAAAGCGTCGCCTCCCGCCAAAACCAAAGCCATAATTCCCGCCAGTGCTCGCGAAGCGTTTCCATTGGCGCCAAAAAGCAAAATACAAGCCAAAGCCAACGCGGAAGTGAGATATAATATGTCAAACACCGCCTCAACCGTTCCAAACACGCGTTTCATTTTGTTTTATCCTTTTTTGTCTTTTATTTTGCCTTTTGTCTTTGGATTTAGATATACATAAGCAAAATATACCCGCTTCGCCAAAACACGAAGTATAAAATGTTTTAACCAAACAGTGTTTTTTGATCCGAAACAAGACACGATATTTTAACTATTGTTACTAAGACCTATTACTATTATACAATAAAAAAATATTTTTACAATAGCTGTAAAAATAAAATTTCGGTAAATTGCAATTCCGGGCAATATTTAACCTGTTATTTTTTGCCCGAAAACGATAATTTTGGCGGGGGGTTTTGAAAAAGATAATCAGACAGATGATGAAAGCCGGGGGCGTGACCGAACAGCCCAAAGCTGATGATATGATGAAATGAGTTGGAATAATGAATAATATTCATAGCTACGCTAGTGAGGTTATATGAAATGAAATGAAATGAAATGAATTGATTTACGACTAATAAAAATCAAGCGAGTAACCAAATTGATTTCTCGCTTGATTTTAGTAAACAAACTTATTTTTCCGGTAACATATCACAAAACATTATAAGATCTGAAGTCACTTTTTCTCTTTCGGTTAGTTCTTTAAACGTACCGCTTTTATAGAGGACATCCTTAACCATAACGGCAACGGTATTGCTGACAAATCCGCCGGCGTTCCAGCTGATTATCAAATCACGCATTTGAGGTGGATAATCTCTTGCGGCAACCTCAGCGGATTCAAGCGCATAAGACGCGAAAAGCTTTTTTGTTTTTTCGTTAAGTTCAGGGATTTTTGCGAAAAAATCATCCGCTTTTCCTTTGATTATCATGATATTTACTTTGTTGTCATCTGTGATGTATTTGCGATCCCGAAGCCGCTTAAATTTTTCTGCACTTGCGTTATCATCTGAAATGGCGCCTGTCATAAATTCATAAAGATATTCATAGTCGGATGTATAGTTGTTCACCCAATGACCTTCTCTTGAGGAATATCGTGTATCAATAGACCATGAATAAACAGGGTATTTGTCTGATATACGGGTCATATTTCCACAGGCATAATAAGAAGGCAATTTCAATGTAGGTTTATAGTCTGTATCAGATCGAATTGATGCGATTTCTACAAACGCGATAAAATCGCCGCCGCCGGTGGTTTTGATGTAATACTGCGACAAGTCCTTTTTAACTTCCAATTGGCACTTGTTTGCGACACCGTATAGGATAGCAGCTGCTTCCAATAACTCTCGATTTCCGCTCGGAATATATACATCTGCTATATCGGCAATCGCAGCTCTCACAGAAGTAGCATAGTCTTTAGCAAGTATTTCCGCAATTTCAAGCTGTTTCTTAAATTTATTTTCCTGAAGCTCGAGTGAATACGTTTCCGAATCAAATCTCACATATGTCGTATACTTATTTTTCGCTTGCTTTATCAAAAACCCGTTTTCTTCGAGAAATTCAATTTTTTCTTCGATAAATACGGGGGTTACGCC
This sequence comes from Eubacteriales bacterium, assembly GCA_041672465.1. Lineage (GTDB taxonomy): Bacteria > Bacillota > Clostridia > Oscillospirales > CAG-382 > UBA1206. Next base: position 943 of record JBAYZO010000026.1, on the reverse strand, counting down.
TAATTCCTCTGCAATTTCGTCCTTTGTTTTCGGTGTGTAATACACGCTGTACACAATGTTTAGATTTAAACTGTCTTTTAAATAGAACTCAGGACCGCCGTTTGTTCCGGGGTTTCCGCTGTGCCCGAAACCAATCGCTTTAATAGGATTTAATCCGAGCCTTCCAATTTTTCTTTCCATAATAAATCCTTTCTTTAATTCGTTTCTCGCTTTGCTTAAATGCCATTTGACCGTTCCCTCAGGTATTTTTGTTTCATTTGCAATAAGGGGAACAGACTTGTTTTCGTAATAATAAGAATAAACAATTTTACGTCGTACTTGGGTGAGAAATGCGATTTCACGCCGCAGACGAAAAACCTCCTCCTCCGCTTCACCCAAGCCATAATCATCTTCAAACAGAACATTCATGCCGTCGATAGAAATGCCCTGATGCTTTTTCTTTGATGAAACGAATTTAGAATATGTATGTTCGCATATTCGCCAAACATATCCTTCTATATTGTAAATCTCTTTTGATTTAAGCAATGAAGGATATAGTTGTCCAATAATATCAGAGCATAACTCTTCCGCTTCGCCATATGAAAAAGACTTCTTGATGGCAAATCCATAGATTTTGGGCAAATATTCAGTTATGATGATATCTGCTTTTTGTTTATCCACATTGATTACTCCGGCGCCGTTTGACTATATAGTGGAACTAAAAATGAAACGGTTGGTGATTTTTGAATAATTGTTATTTATCTGCTACCAAAACCATTTGCGGGCAAGGATAGTCCATTTCATGCTGTTCTTTGTCTAGAAACAAACAGTATTATAATAGTCTAAGAAAACTCGACAAAAATATTGCGTAAAGATAATGAACCTGATAAAATAAAAAAGAAGAAAGCAGGATGATTATCTATGAAAAGAAGAACATTCAGCGCAGAATTCAAGGCAAAAATTG
>JBAYZO010000025.1:0-23468 GCA_041672465.1 Eubacteriales bacterium | reverse complement strand
CGGAGGAAGACATTGCCCCCACGCGCCCGCTCCCCGTAAAGGAAATTGAAAACGCCGTTAAAAAATCCCGTCAACCCGAAAGTCTTATCCCCCCCGAATCCGAAGAAAAAGACGGCGGGAATATTGACGAGCTGTTGTCGGAGCTTTCCCGCTCTATTAAAAAGTCAAGGCAAAAGCTTGACGGGGAAGACGAAAACGCCGGAAATCAACCCGGCAAGGATATTGAAAAAGAGCTGAGCGATATTTTGCAATACCTAAAAAGCTCCGATAAAAACCGAAACAAAGATAAGTCAAAAGACAATGAGGAAAAGGGAAAGCCATGAGGAAGACTTTTCGCGGCAGAGCCCGGCCTTTCCGCGCCTGTTTTCTGTTGGCGCTCGCCGTTTCGGCCGCGCTGTCGCTTTCTGTTGTTTTTTATTCTTGCCTGCCGTTTTACGGCGAGGACGACGACAGCGGTAAAAGCCCGGTAAACTCCTCAAAAGGCGGGGAAAGTTCCCAAATAAGTGAAACTCAGGGCGAGTCAAGCCTTGAAATTCCTTCGCGCCCAAGCCAACCGGCTCAGAGCGGCAGCCAAAACCAAAGCCAAAGTCAAGGGGAGAACAACAACAGCAAAGAAAATTCCTCCGAAACCTCGGAGGAAGAAAACTTGTCGCTCGGGGAGCTGTTCGCGCCTTATTTTGACATTATATTGACGGGCGAATATATGCGAAAAACGGTTGAGACAAGGGCGGAGGGCGGCGAGGCGGTGCCTTATACCATAACCGCCTATCACACAAAAGGCGCGCTTTACGCCGAGATTGAAGAGAGCTATGGGTTTAAAAGCAAGTATATAATAAAGGACGGCAGCGCCGTCGCGCTTGACGATTTTACAAAAACCGCGCTTGTGCTCCCCTACACAAACGATATCTTCAGCGAAAAAACCCTTTGGACGGGGAAAATAACCCTTACGGACTATGGCGAAATCGAACTCTTTGACAAAACCTACGACTACGAGAGCTATAAAGACGAGACGGGCTTTGAGTTTTCGGTGTTCTTCAGCGGCGGGGCGCTTAAGCGTTACCGCAGTTATGACGAAAAGCTAAAAGACACGATTGTCATCGGGCTGACTATAAGCGAAGATATAACAAGCGGGGTGTTTACCGTCCCCGAAGGTTATACGATTATTCCAAGCGGGGACTAATTTTACCACCGAATCCCCTCGATATTATTTTGTTTTAAAAATTCCTCGCACTTTGAAAAGTGGCGGCAGCCGAAAAAACCGGTTCGCGCCGAAAGCGGCGAGGGGTGCGGCGCCGTAAGCACAAGGTGCCGCTTTTTTGTTATGAGGCGCGCTTTCTCCTTGGCGTAGTTGCCCCACAAAAAAAATACCGTGGGAACTTCCCGCTCGTCAAGCGACTTTATGACGTTGTCGGTAAAAGTTTCCCAGCCTTTTCCCCTGTGGCTCCCCGCCATGCCCGCTCTCACCGTCAGCACCGCGTTGAGGCACAGCAGCCCCGAGCCCGCCCAGCGCGACAGATTCCCCGTTTCGGGTATCGGGACCCCTAAGTCGTCGCTAAGCTCTTTAAAGATATTTTTCAAAGACGGGGGTATGGTCACCCCGTCGGGCACAGAAAAGGCAAGCCCGTGCGCCTGCCCCTCCCCGTGATAGGGGTCCTGACCGATTATGACCGCTTTTACGTCGTCGTAGTCGGTATATTTAAAGGCGTTGAATATGTTATGCATGTTTGGGTAAACATTATAAGAAAGGTATTCGCCCTTTAAAAACAATCGGAGCTTTTTATAATAGTCCTTTTGGAACTCTTTGCCGAGGATTTTGTCCCAGCCGTTGTTAAACTTAATCATTTTTTATTTGGTTCCGAAAATTCGATCACCCGCGTCGCCCAGCCCCGGCACGATATAGGCGTGGTCGTTAAGGCGCTCGTCAATCGAGGCGGTGTAAATGTTCACGTCGGGGTTTTCTCTTTGAACGGCGCTTATCCCCTCCGGCGCCGCCACAAGATTGAGAAGCGAGATATCTCCGCACCCCAAACGGTGGAGCTCGTCGATGGCGGCGTTGCTTGAGCCCCCCGTGGCGAGCATCGGGTCAAGGATGACGACTTTCCGCTCGGCTATGTCCTGAGGGGTTTTAAAATAATACCGCACGGGGAGCTTGGTGTCAGGGTCGCGGTACACGCCCATATGCCCTACCTTCGCGACGGGGCAAACCGTGAGAAAACCGTCAACCATGCCAAGACCCGCGCGGAGAATGGGGACAATGGCTATTTTTTTACCCGCGACCATTCGTTGGGTGGTTCTGCAGATGGGAGTTTCTATCTCAACGTCCTCAAGCGGCAGGTCGCGGGTAATTTCATATGTCATAAGCATTGAAATTTCAGTTAAAAGTTCGCGGAAATCCTTTGACCCGGTGTTTTTGTTCCGCATTATCGTCAGTTTGTGGATAATCAGCGGGTGGTCGAACACTGTTACTTTACTCATTAATACTTCCCTTCCGGCGTTACGCCGCTTTCGCCGAGCAAAACGCTTTACCCCGAATGAAGTTCACGGGTTTTTAAAGCGGCTTATAAAGCAAGGCGGTAAAAATATTTCTTAGATAAATTATAACACCAAAACAACAAAAATCAACAGTTTTTTTCTTATGGCTTACTTTTTTACAAACGCGCCGGGGAGGGCTTAATTAAAACTTGACAAAACAAAAAAAATAGAATAATATATAAAAGCGCTTTGGCGCGATAATACATTATTGCTATATAACAAAATTAAACACAAAAATAACAAAGAAAGAGGCGAAAAGGATGGAATCCGGCAGTAGTACAGGCAAACCGCGACGGCGTCTTTTTGCCTTTTTAAACCGCAAATAGACAAAACCACAACACGCGCTTGCCTTATACTCCCGACAGTTTTATTCATTAAGGAGGTAAGGTCGTGACAAGAAAAATCAAAGCTTTGCTTGAGGCAAAGGATTATTCCGCGCTTAAAGCTTTTCTCGCCGAAGAAACCCCGCAGGACATTGCCGCTTCGCTTTCGGAGACGGACGAGAAGCAGCTCCCCATTGTTTTCCGCGTGCTCCCCAAAGAGCTTGCCGCGGAAACGTTTGTTGAAATGGACCCCGACAAGCAGCGGCTGCTTATAAGATCGTTTACCGACACCCAACTAAAACAAATTTTTGACGAGCTCTACTTTGACGACACGGTTGATATTATAGAGGAAATGCCGGCAAATGTCGTAAAGCGGATATTGAAATCCGCCGACGCCGACGCGCGCAGGCAGATAAACGAGCTGCTCCACTTCCCCGAAGACTCGGCGGGGAGCATAATGAACACCGAGTACGTCACCCTCCGCCCCGCAATGACGGTGGAGGAGGCCATTCTGCGAATACGGCGTACCGGAATAAACAAAGAAACTATTTATACCTGCTATGTCACTTCCCCCGACAGGATACTCCTCGGCGTGGTGTCGGTGAAAGACCTGCTGACCTCGGACGACGGGGATATCGTGGGGGATATAATGGACACCCGCGTCATCTACGCCGAGCACGATATGGACAAAGAAGACGTGGCGCGCCAACTTATAAAATATGACTTTTTGGCAATGCCTGTCGTGGACAGGGAAAAACGGCTGTTAGGTATAGTCACCTTTGACGACGCCATGGACGTGCTTGAGGAAGAGACCACCGAGGACATTGAAAAAATGGCGGCCATTCTCCCCTCCGACAAGCCTTACCTTAAGACTTCGGTTATTGAAATTTGGAAAAAGCGAATACCTTGGCTGCTTTTTCTTATGGTTTCGGCGACCTTTACCGGGCTTATTATCACAAGTTACGAGTCCGCGCTGGCGGCAAGCGTAACCCTCACGGCGTTCATACCCATGCTTATGGACACGGGCGGAAACGCGGGGAGCCAATCTTCCGTTACGATTATCCGCGGGCTCGCGCTGCGGGAAATAACGGTAAAGGACACCGCATCCGTCGTTTGGAAAGAGCTTAGGGTTTCGCTGCTAAGCGGGCTCGCTCTCGCGGCGGCGAACTTTTTAAAAATTGTTTTGATAGACAATATGATTTTTCACAACGATGTGTCGCTCAACGTTGCCGCCGCCGTGTGCGTAACGCTTGTTTTAGTGGTGGTGTTCTCAAAACTCGTGGGGGCGACGCTTTCTATCTACGCGAAACGCGTGGGAATAGACCCCGCCGTTATGGCGTCTCCGCTGATAACCACAATTGTGGACGCGCTCGCGCTTTTGGTTTATTTTAACGTGGCGAAAGCCCTTATCGCGGGGTTATAAAAACAAAACGCCAATTTAATCTAATCTAATCTAATCTTCCGCCCTGCAAAGCAAATCCATATCCGCCCAGCTTTCGATTCCCGACAAAAGAACGCATTTCTTGCCGCCTTTTAGCACATCTCGGTTTTTGCTTTGGGTTTGAGCCACCGCAAACACGCTTTTCTTCGCGAAAGCGGGGATTTTACTCCCCCCGGGGTAATAATACTCCGCTGTGGGCAGGAATTTAACTTTATCGCCGGCCTGTATCGCCGGCGTTTCTGTTATCTTTTGACCTTTTGAGTAGTCAAAATAACAGACGTTTTGGTCAACCCCGCCCTCCACGCCGTCAGCCCTGCCGGCGTCATTCCACTGGAATATGGTAATGTTTGAACCCTCCAAAACAGGCTTTGGCAGGGGGGACCTCACCGCGTAGTAGCGGGCGAACCAGACGTCGATATCGCAAAGCGGCTTCATATCGAGATAATTTCGCGAAAAGTTAAGATTTGTGTAGAGCATGGGAGTAAGCCCGCCCTCCCGAACTCTGCCGCAAAACCGCCTTATGAGCGCGGTGTTTTCTTTTTTTGTAAGCTTTGTGTAGCGGGCGTCCTCAATGTCGACCGCGCAGGGGAAGGTTAAAAGCTCCCTCACCGCGCTCGCCGCTCCGGTAAAAAACTCGGCTTCCGCCGCTACCTCGCTTAAAGTAACCCCGGTCAAAAAATGATACGCGCCGCAAAAAATCCCGTTTTCCGCGGCGCTTTTGATGTTGGCGTAGAACTTTTCGTCAATAAAAGGCCGACTTCCCGCCTCGCTAAGCCTGCTTCCCTGACTGGCTTTTACCATGGCGAAACTAATTCCGCCCTCCTTGACCTTCTTCCAGTTAATGTTCCCCTGATGATGGGAGACGTCAATGCCGTTCATACAATTACCCCTCTTTCATTTCCCGGGGAAAACGCTTCCCCTTATAGTTGTAATTGAGAAGAAATTTTTTTCTTCTCATTACTGATTATAAAGGCAAAAAGGGCGGAAATCATCTGTTTTTAGTCCGGTTTTTTTAGGTTATTACTTACAAAAGCTTTGTAACGCCCGGCGAACTCTTTTGGGCACTCGGCGCTTATAAACACCCCTTCGTCGGTTGTTTCTTTTGTTTTAACCGCCGCCCTTTGCAAAAGCCCGTACATTTCGGCGGCTTTTGAGTGGGGGAAGAAAAAGTTAAGGCTCACCCTATCTTTTTTAAGGGCGTCTTTAATTTTAACAAGCAGTTCATCCATGCCCTCGCCGGTGACGGACGACACCCTCACCGCGTCGGGGGGGATAAAATCAACATCGATTTCTTTGTCGCGCTTGTTGTAGCACCAGACGACGCTTTTGTCGCCGCCGGCGATTTCCTTTACCAGTTTTTCGGTAACGCTCCTTTTGCGCGATCTTTCGGCGTCGGGCTCGGACGAGTCGACAAGACAGACCACCGCGTCGGCGTATTTAAGCTCGTCAAGGGTTGACCTGAACGCCTTTATAAGGTGGGTGGGGAGCCTGTCGATAAACCCCACGGTGTCGGTCAGGAGCGCCTCTAAACCGCCGGGAAGATTTATTACCCGGGTTGTGGGGTCAAGGGTGGCGAAGAGTTTATCCTCGGCGAGAACGCCCGCCTGAGTAAGATAGTTGAGAAGGGTCGACTTCCCCGCGTTTGTGTACCCGGCTATCGCCACGGTGGGGAGCAGGCTGCTCTCGCGGCCTTTTCGCATAATCTCGCGGGACTTTTCAAGCTTTAACAGCTTTTCGTTGAGAAGTCCGATCCTTTGGCGGATATGCCGGCGGTCGGTCTCAAGCTTGCTTTCCCCCGGCCCACGGGTGCCGATGCCGCCGCCCAGCCTTGACATTTCCCTGCCGTGGCCGGTCAGGCGGGGGGAGGTATAGCGGAGACAGGCGATTTCAACCTGAAGCTTGCCCTCGGCGGTGGAGGCGCGGAGAGCGAAGATATCAAGGATGAGCATGGTTCGGTCAATAACCCTTACGCCGAGAAGGTTCTCAAGGTTTTTAATTTGGGACGGCGTCAGCTCGTCGTTAAAAACCACAAGCGATACGCCCCCCTCGCTTTTTATAAAATCAGCTATTTCCTCTGATTTGCCTTTGCCTATATAAGTTCTCTTGTCAGGGTTTTCTCTCGCTTGGGTCACTTTTAAAACGGCGTTTCCCCCCGCCGTTTCAAGAAGTCTCTCAAGCTCCGACAGTGACTCCATAACGGACTCGTCGGTCATCTCGGGGGTTTTTACCGCCACAAGCACCGCTTGCCCGCCGCCGCGCTCGCCGCCGCCGCTTGGCGGAAAGTGTTTTTCAGCCATATTCGCTCCTTAAAAGTAGTATTTTAAATAAATAAAGATAATTTAATCGCCGCTAAAAAAACAGCGGCCGTTTTAAAACAGCCGCGTCGCGTAAAGCTTTGCAAAACAAGGTTTTATTCAAGGTTAAAGCGCTTTTTAAACTTATCGACACGTCCGCCCGCGTCGACAAACTTTTGTTTGCCGGTAAAAAACGGGTGGCATTTGGCGCATATGTCAACCTTGATGTTTTCCTTGCCGGAGAGGGTTTTGTATTCCTCGCCGCAAGCGCATCTGACGACTGTTTCTTTATATACCGGATGAATTCCTGTCTTCATTTTATTTTCCTCGCTTTCTCACGCAAAATTCATTTGCAGTAGAGTATAACACACAAAAGCCATAAATGCAATAGTTTTTTTCTATAAATTTGGGGTTTTCCCGCTTTTCATTATATTTAATCCACCCCGCCTTTCGCAAGCGAAGCGGCCTTATCGGCGGCGGCGAGAGCGTTTACCATTTCGTCAAGCCTGCCGTTCATAAAAGACTCAATCGAATAAAGCGTAAGGGATATTCTGTGATCCGTCACCCTCCCCTGCGGGAAGTTGTAAGTGCGGATCCTTTCGCTCCTGTCGCCCGTGCCGACCTGACTTTTTCGCTCGTCGGCTATTTCTTTTTCTTTTTTATCCCTCTCAAGCTCGGCGAGGCGCGATTTCATTATCTTAAGCGCTCTCTCTTTGTTTTTAAGCTGGCTCCGTTCGTCCTGACAGTCCACCACCACTCCCGTGGGGATATGAATTATCCGTATGGCGGACTCGGTTTTGTTGACATGCTGCCCCCCCGCCCCCGACGAGCGATGGGTTGAAATTTCAAGCTCTTCCATATTCAGCTCAAACGCCGATTCGTCCGCCTCCGGGAGCACCGCCACGGTCGCGGTTGAGGTTTGGATTCTCCCCTGCGACTCGGTCTCCGGCACTCTTTGAACCCTGTGAACCCCCGACTCGTATTTAAAGCGGGAATACGCGCCCTCGCCGATGACCATAAACGACACTTCTTTTATCCCGCCAAGCTCGGTTTCGTTGACATAGACAAACTCGGTCTTATAGCCCGACTGCTCGGCGTACATAAGGTACATTCGGTAAAGCGCGGCGGCGAAAAGCATCGCCTCGTCGCCCCCGGCGCCGCCCCTTATCTCAACTATGACGTTTTTGTCGTCGTTTGGGTCGGTGGGTATTAAAAGGGTTTTAAGCTCCGTTTTAAGCTCTTCCATAAGCGTTAAGGAAGCGTCAAGCTGTTCTTTGGCGAGAAGCCGCAGTTCGGGGTCGGAGTTTTGGGCAAGTATTTCCTCCGCCTCTGTTTTTTCCTCCTCGGCGCGCTTGAAAGCGCGGTATTTTTCCACCACGGGGGAGATTTTTTTGTGTTCTTTGGCAAGGGAGGCATAACGGGAAATATCCGACACGGTTTTTGGGTCGGCAAGGCTTTCTTCTATTTCAACAAGCTTTTTTTCTATTTGGGACAGCTTTTCAAACATATGACGGGGAGTCCTTTCGTATATATACAATGTATCGTAAAATTGTATCGTAAAATGCAAGGAGTGTTTATTTTTATATGTTTACAAATTATTGTAACCCGCTCTTCCCCAAAAATCTAAACTATCCGCCCGAAGGCAGCCTTGTGTCGCTGCCGCGGGTAAAAGAGACCTGCGCGTCGCTCGCGCTTCTTGAAAAAGCAAAGGATTCCGGCGTTATTTTAGAAGGGAGAGCGGTGAGATGCGATGAAAACCACAACCTCCACGTCAGGCTCCCCGGCGGGCTTACGGGCGTTATCCCCTATGGGGAATGTCTCGGGGGGCTGGTGCGGGAGAGCTCACGGGAAATTGCCATTATAACAAGAGTGGGTAAACATGTGTGCTTTAAAGTGACCTCCGCCGGCGAGGGGGGGCTTACGCTGTCGCGGCGGGCGGCGCAGACCGACTGCATTGAAAACTGCGTGGCGTATTATGAGCCCGGGGATATTATCGACGCGGTGGTCACTCATATGGAACCCTTCGGGGCGTTTTGCGATATCGGCTGCGGGGTTGTTTCGCTGCTGCCGATCGATTCAATGTCGGTTTCAAGGATTTCCCACCCCAAAGACAGGTTTTATAGCGGACAGAAAATAAAAGCGGTGGTTAAGACTTCCTGCGACTGCGACGGCAGGATATCGCTTACCCATAAGGAACTTCTCGGCACATGGGAGGAAAACGCGGAGCGCTTCCCGGCGGGGGAGGCGGTAACGGGGATTGTCAGGAGCGTTGAGAAATACGGAATTTTCGTCGAGCTCGCCCCCAACCTCGCCGGCCTTGCCGAATACCGCGAATGTCTTTCCCCGGGGGATTGGGTTTCGGTGTATATCAAGAGCGTGATACCCCAAAAAATGAAGGTTAAGCTTGTTATTATAGATAAAACCGAGGGCGATAAGCCCGATTATTCCTATGACTATCGTCTCCTCCCCGGCCCCGTTTCCCGCTGGAAATACTCGCCCGAGTCCTGCCCGAAAGTTATTGAGACGGTTTTTCAGTATAAAAAGTCAAATTCCGCCCCGTAAATATTTATGGTGTCGCCCTCTTTGACGCCCGATTTTTCAAGGCTTTCTATAACGCCTATGTTTTTAAGCGTTCTCTGGAAAAAGGCAAGCGATTCGCGGTCGTCGAAATTAACGTTGTCGCATAGGTTTTTCAGCCTTTGCCCGGTTACATAAAACACCCCGTCTTTAACCTCAATCTCAAAGCTGTCGTCGCTTTCCTCCGGCGCGAAGTATTCCCTCTCGTAAGGCTTTACGGGGGGGATTTCAAGCGCCATCCCCGCCGCGCCGTCAAACAGCTCATCAAGCCCTTGTGAGGTGTGTGCCGAGACTAAAAACAGTTTTTCGCCCCTGCGGGAAGCGTAGGCTTTGATTTGTTTCAGCACGCTCTCGTCATAACCCAAGTCGCACTTGTTGGCGGCAAGCGCCTGCGGGCGCGAGGCAAGCTCGGGAGACCATTTTTTAAGCTCTTTATTAATGCTTTTAATGTCGCCGAGCGGGTCTGGGCGCTCGGTTGCGGAAATGTCAAACACGTGGATGAGAAGACGGCAGCGGTCGATATGCCTTAAAAACTCATGCCCCAAGCCCTTGCCCTCGGAGGCGCCCTCCACAAGGCCGGGGATATCGGCGACCACGATATTTTTGCCGCGGCGGGTGATAACCCCGAGGTTTGGGGAAAGCGTGGTAAAGTGATAGTCGGCTATCTTTGGCCTTGCCGCCGAAACCGCCGCTAACATTGTGGACTTGCCCACGTTGGGGTAGCCGATTATGCCAATATCGGCAAGCGTTTTAAGCTCCAGCGTCAGCTCAAGCTCCTCGCCTTCCCGCCCCGCCTTGGCAAAGCGCGGCGCCTGACGGGTGGGGGTGGCGAACTTTGTGTTGCCGAACCCGCCGTTGCCCCCGCGGGCGGCGATAAACCCGCCGGTGGCTTTGTCTTTATGTTTGTCAATTGTATCTTGACCGCCGCCGTCTGATTCGGCAAGCGCCTTTGACATATCGTAAATCACTTTTCCCGTGGGTTTATGCCTTATAACCGTCCCCGCCGGCACCCGAATGACGGTGTCCCCGCCGTTTTTGCCGCGGAACTTTTTGTTGCCGCCGTTTTCCCCGTTTTCCGCGATAAACTTTCTGCGGTATTTAAAAAACAAAAGGGTGTTTTCCCCCTCGTCGGGGACAAAAACAACGTTCCCCCCCCGTCCTCCGTCGCCGCCGTCCGGCCCGCCGTGGGAGACATATTTTTCCCGCCGGAAAGACACGGCCCCGTTGCCTCCCCTGCCGGCTTTTATATAAATATCGACTTTATCTATAAACATTTCTTTCTTTTTGTCTCCTTTAACGCCGGCGCGAGGCAAAGCCTGCCGGGCATGAAAAAAGAGCATACCAATGCCTTGGCATACTCTTTACCGCTCCGCGGCTATTTCGCGTAGACGCTTGCCTTTTTTCTGCCGTTTTGGCAGGGCTCGTATTTCACGACCCCGTCAATCAGGGCAAAGAGCGTGTCGTCAGAACCCAGCCCGACATTGTTGCCCGGGTGGATACGAGTGCCTCTCTGGCGGTAAATTATATTGCCGGCGCGAACCGACTGGCCGTCGGACTTTTTGGCGCCAAGGCGCTGCGAGCGGCTGTCACGGCCGTTTTTGGTCGAGCCGACGCCCTTTTTATGCGCGAAAAATTGAATTGATAACCTTAGCATTTAAAATAACTCCTTTTGACTCTTTTGACGCTTTTATTCTGCTTGAACCTTGCGTTTGACCGCCTTTACGTTTTCGGGATATTCCCCCGACAGGGCTTTTATCTCGCGGTAAAGGCCGTTGCAGCACGCTTGGGTGATGTTGTTTGGGGAAGATAGCGCGAGACTAACCCTACCGCTTTTTTTATCCGTGAAAAATTCAAATTCCTGCCCCGTTTCCTCAAGAAACGTCACGGCGAGGCTTGTCATGGCGGAGACCGCCGCGCAGACGATATCCTCCCCCGCGCCGGCGAAACCGGAATGCCCGCGTATGGCAAACCCTGTGTAAACGCCGTGCTTTAAGTAAAACCTCGCGTATGTCACGGCTTATTTTGAAAACGTGAGTATCTGGAGCTTGGTGTATGGCTGTCTGTGTCCCATATGCCTTTTTTGGTTCTTTTTGGGCTTGTAGCGGATAATACGAAGCTTTTTGCCCTTGCCGTTTTTAACGACGCTCGCCTCGCATTTATATTCTGTGTAGGGTGAGCCGACCTCAAGAACCCCGCCGTCGGAATACGCGAGCACTTTGTCGATGATAACGGTATCCCCCTCCGGAACATCAAGCTTTTCGACATAAATAATGTCGCCGCCGCTGACTTTGTACTGTTTGCCGCCCGTTTCGATTATAGCGTACACGAAATGGACCTCGCTTTCTGTTATAAGGCTCGCTGCCCCATGAGGCACGCGGGTAAACGCGTTTAAATGGCCCCGGGCAAGCGGCGGGATATATTTTAACACAGAACTACGGCGTTGTCAACGCTTTTTTTGAATTTTAGAGGGGCTTTCGGCTGCTTTCAGCTGTTTTCGGGGTGTTTTTTAGCTTGTCCCAACCGTGACCGTAAACGAAACCCTCTTTTTCCGGTACACAAGCGTGACGGTTTGCTCGCCCGGGAGGCTTTCATAGCCCTCGACAAGATAATCGCTGACCGTGACATATCGGCCGCCCGCCACTCTCGCCGCAAGCACAAGACCTGTGAGGTCAAGCGGTTCGCCGGGGGAATAAACAAGTTTTTTGGGGTGGGTGAGGATTTTCAGCTCGTCAATTTCCGCCGGGTAAACGGTTACGGTAAAAGCGGTTTTAACGCTCGCGCCGCTTATCTCGGCGTCTATCACAACGATTTTAACCCCGGTGGTAGAGGAAAACCCGCTGTACGCGAAGTTGGTTATTTGCCTTGCCGTTCCGTCTTTGTACTCGGCGGCAAGCACAAAACCGGCGAGGTTCAGCGGGTCGCCCTCTATATACTCGGTTTTTTCGGGGTAGGAGAGTATGACGAGCCGGGCGAATTCTTCTTTTGAAAACGGGATAACCGACAAATAGCCCGTGACAAAGTGGAAAAGCTGCGCCGCGTCGGCGGCCGTCACGCGCCCGTCCCCGTTTATGTCCGACGCGGCAAGCTGCTTTGAGTTAAGCGGCGCCGTCCCCGCGACATAGTTAAAAACTAAATAAGCGTCGTCAAAATCAACGACCCCGTCGCCGTTTACGTCCCCGCGGACAGTATCGGCCGCGAGGCTTTTTGAAAATGTCAAGATAAACGGGAGGGTTAAAAAGACAAGAGCCGCCGCGGCAAACGCCGCGGCGTTTGCCGATTTTGCCCTGCGCATAAAAACACCTTCTAAGCTCTTTTTACCGCCCGCCGGCAGACTAAAACCCTGCCGGCGGTTTGTTTACATAATAACAATTCCATTATAGCTTAAAAGAGGGTGTTGTCAAGACAAAAAACGACTCTTACGCCTTTTTTTCGCCGGGTTTTACCATTGTTCGTCCTCCGCTTTTTGCCGAAGACTTTTGTTTTGGCCTGTTTCTGTTTTCTTTTATCATTGCTTTAAGCGATTCCACGGCTGACCCCAGCCCCCCCACTTCGTCGATAAGACCGAGGCGAACGGCGTCTTTTCCCTCCAGCACAGTGCCGATATCTGTCGTCATCTGGTCGGTTTGGGTTATAAGGCGGTATAAATCTTCTTCCCTCGCGCGGGAGTTTGAGGTTATAAACGAAATAATGCGCTTTTGCATTTTTGAAAAATACTCAAACGACTGCTGCACGCCGATGACAAGCCCGTTTGTCCTTACGGGGTGGAGAGTCATGGTCGCCGACGGCGCGATAAAGGATTTTTTCGCAGAGACCGCCAGCGGCACGCCAATCGAGTGTCCCCCTCCAAGCACAAGGGAGACCGTGGGTTTTTTCATCCCCGAAATAAGCTCCGCGATGGCGAGCCCCGCTTCCACATCGCCGCCTATGGTGTTAATCAGCACGAGAAGCCCGCCTATGTCGTCGCTTTCCTCAACGGCGAAGAGCGCGGGTATGCACTGCTCGTATTTTGTGGTTTTCGCCTGATCCTGCGCGGCGTAGTGACCTTCTATGAGCCCCGCTATAATAAGGGCGTGGATAGAGCCGTCTTTTGCCTTTGTGGTTATGCCCTTGGAGGCTTTTATGTCTTCGGCTTTGGTCTCCGGCATATCTGAAGACTTATTGCTTTCGTTCATCTTAATGGCCTGTCCTTTCGCTTAATATATTTTATGGATATATAAACTTTTTAATGGCTTTGCTTTAACTGTTATTTTATTATTTACTCGTCGGGGAATTTTATCCCGGCTATTCGGTTTTGTCTTTTTAAAAACATAAAACCGAATCTTTACAACTTGTTAAGGTATATATCCCAAAAAAGCTTTACAATTATTATAAAACGTGATATATTATTATACTCGTCAGTATAATTGTATGGCGTATGTCTATGCCCGGCAAATATTAAGCGAAAAACAAGGGGTTCAAACGATGAAAAAAGTAATACTTGTTATTTTCGGCGGCGTTTCGGCCGAACATGAAATTTCCCGCGTTTCGGCGTCTTATATAATAAATAACCTTGATGAAGAAAAATATACGGTTAAAAAGCTTGGCATAACAAAGTCCGGCGAATGGTTTCTCTATGACGGGAAAACCGAAAATATCGCCGACGGGTCTTGGGTTTCCGATAAAACCAACCTAACCCCCGCGGTTATTTCCCCCTCCGGCGAGCACCACGGGCTGATACTAAACCCCGGCGGAACTCCGGCAAAAAGCGGTATAATTTACATAGACGCGGCGTTCCCCGCGCTTCACGGCAAAAACGGGGAGGACGGCACCGTTCAGGGGCTGCTGACGCTGTCGGGTATCCCCTTTGTGGGCTGCGGCACGTTTTCCTCCGCCGCCTGCATGGACAAGGTTATGGCGAAAATCATATGCGAGAGAGCGGGGGTTAAAACTCTCCCCTTTGTATACGCCTTAAATGTCAGCGGCTTTGATATAACGGCTTTTTCCATAAGAGCGGAAGAAAGCTTTGACTACCCGATGTTTGTAAAACCGGCAGGCGCGGGCTCTTCGGTGGGGGTGTCAAAGGTCAAGCACCGCGGCGAATTTAAAGACGCGGTTTTAAAGGCGTTTGAGTTTGACAAGAAAGTCATATGCGAAAAAGCGTCTTCGGGCAGAGAGATTGAAGTCGCGGTTTTGGGCGGTGAGGACATTTTGGTGTCGGGCTGCGGCGAGATTATCCCCAACGCCGAATTTTACGACTATGACGCGAAATATATAAACGGAACGGCAAAGACCGTTATCCCCGCGCAAATACCTGCCGCCGCCGGGAGGGCGGCAAGGGAGACGGCGGAGAAAGTCTACCGCGCGCTTGACTGCAGAGGGCTCGCGAGGGTTGACTTTTTTGTCGACGGCGACGACGTGGTGTTTAACGAAATCAATACTATCCCCGGTTTTACCCCTATTTCAATGTACCCCAAACTAATGTTTGAAGAGGGCTTTACGGCAAAAGAGCTGGTCGGCGCGCTCGTCGATTCCGCAACCGAAGGGCGGCTTTAAATGATTGGCGTGTTTGATTCGGGCATAGGAGGGCTTACGGCGGTTAAAGCGCTTGAGAGCTTTTGCCCGGAGCGCGACATTGTTTATTTCGGCGACACGGCGAGGGTGCCTTACGGGGTCAGGACAAAAGAAACGATTGAGAAATACGCTCTCCAGGACTGCGAGTTTTTGCTCTCTCTCGGGGTTAATTATATTCTTGTCGCCTGCGGCACGGTGTCTTCAAACGCCCTTGACGTTTTGCGGGGTTCTTTTTCGCTCCCTATCTTCGGGGTAGTCGAGGGGGCTGCCGAAAAAGCCCGCGAAGCGGCGTTGGCGGGCAACGGGATTGTCGCCGTTCTCGGCACAACGGCGACGGTGGAAAGCCTTGCTTTTGAAAGAGAAATCGCCGCAAAAGGCGGCGGCGTGACGGTTGTGGCCCAAGCTTGCCCGCTGCTTGTTCCGCTGGTGGAAAACGGCAGGACTTCGGCCGGCGACAAGCTGGCGAATATCGCCGTTGGCGAATATCTAAGCGATATCATACCGCTGAACCCCGCCGCCGTGATCCTCGGCTGCACGCACTATCCGCTGCTTTTTGAGGTTTTTACAAAATTTCTCCCGGACAGCCTGCTTATAAACGCTTCCGAGGAGGCCGCGAGAAAATTGTGCGATTTTATCTCGAAAAACGAAAAAAGCTTTGCGCGGGGGAGCAAAAAAGCGGGAAAACGAAGCTTTTATGTAAGCGACGACCCCGCGTCTTTCGCGAAGAACGCCTTTGCTTTTCTTGGCAGGGATATTTCAAGACATGTGACAAAGGTAAACATAGATATATAACATTGAGTATTTGAGCCGCGCTCCGAGCGGCATGGGAGACTGATATGAAAATACCCGTTAACGTAAGCGTTAAAACAAAAAAGATTTTAGGCATTCCCGTGGGGGGCGACGGCGAGTTTGAGGCCGAAACCCGCGAGGTCAACGCCGCCGGCTATATACATACCACAAAAGACGGGCTTAGGCTTGAGTACACCGAAAAAGCGCCCGAGGGGGCAAAGACCATAACCACCGTGAATCTGCTGGGCGACAACCTTGTGACCATGAGCGTGGGGAACA
The DNA here is from genome assembly GCA_041672465.1 of Eubacteriales bacterium. Lineage (GTDB taxonomy): Bacteria > Bacillota > Clostridia > Oscillospirales > CAG-382 > UBA1206. The sequence goes on along the minus strand of JBAYZO010000025.1, from coordinate 7,683 downwards.
GCTCGGGAAACTTTATGGTGTTTGAGGAGGGGAAAACCCACAGCCATGTGTTTGACAACGGATTTTTCCCGATGGAGCTTAGGGTTAAGACAAACAAGCTTAAAAACACGATATCCAAGACCGGCGGGAAGCTTGACGTGACCTACACCGTGGATATAATCGCGAACAGGGCGGAAAACAACCACATTTCGCTTTCCGTGTACCCGGACTCGGGTTCGACCACTTCATAAAAAGCCAAAACAACACGGGAGAGAAAGCGAGGGAATGCTGTAGATGAAAGCCGTCAAAATAAATTCCGGCCTTGAGGGGAGTTTCGTCATGCCTTGCGAAATACTTCCCTTATTGCCGAAAACAGACGGCACGCTGCTGAGGGTGCTTGTCTACTCTTTCGCGAAAGTGGAGTTTGAGCTCTCCGCCGCCGCCGAGGAAATAGGAGTTACGGCCGACGAGTTTGAAAACGCCCTTTCGTTTTGGGAAAAATCGGGGGTTTTTTCGCTGGGTAAAAAAGACGTCAATCCCAAAAAGCCCCAAAATATTATCCAAAGCTATGACGGCGAGACGCTCTCCGACGCCATACAAAACGAGCCCGACTTCGCCGCGCTTAAAGACACTATCGAGGAAATGACCGGCAGGCTTTTAAATAAAAACGATATTAATCTTTTATATAATTTGTTTCACTTTACCGGGCTGGGCGCCGACTATATCTGCACCGTCGCCGCCTACGCGTCGCGTTCGGGGAAGACAAACCTGCGCTACATAACAAACACCGCGCTCTCGCTTTATGACGAGGGGGTGGACACCTTTGAAAAACTTGAGGAAACGCTGTCTGCTATCCAGAAAAAGAACGATTTAAGGGCAAGGTTCGCGTCTCTTTGCGGTTTCGGTCAGAGGCGGCTGTCCCCGAGGGAGGAAGGATTCCTCACAAAGTGGTTTATTGACTTTGACCTGTCTTTCGATTTGGTAAAGCAAGCGTACGAGAAAATGGTGGACGCCATCGGCACGGTGAAGTTGGCGTATCTTGACAAAATACTTACCGACTGGCACAGTCAGGGAATAAAAACTGCGGTCGCCGCGAAAGGAGCCGCAAAACCAAAGCGGCTCCGCCCCGACGACAGCTTTGACATAAGCGAATTTGTTGACGCGGCGCTCAAGAGAGGGGTGGGGGGAGCATGACGACAGCTTTGGCGCAGGGCGAGGAAAGACTGGCGAAACACCGCGAGGCCGCCATTGAGAAAGCAAGGGAAAAATCCCTGTCTCTCTACCGCCAAAACCCCGAAATTGAGGAAATAGACAAACAGCTCGGCGATATCGCCTATGAGGTTTTTTTGTCACTTAGCGGCGGCGGGGACGAAAGCGCCGTTAAAAATAAGTGGCTTAGCCTTAAGGAGCGGCGGGACGAACTGCTCGGCAGGCTCGGTTTTCCGCCGGACTTTGACTCGCCGAAATTTATCTGCGGGAAATGCCGCGACACGGGGTATATAAAGCTTGAAAAATGTTCCTGCCTGAAATCGCTGGAAGCGGTCAAGGTAATGGAAAAAACATATCTTGGGAAAGGGCTTAAAAACTGCCGCTTTTCAACCTTTAACCCAAGCCTTTGCACGGGGCAGGGCATGGCGGAGGTATTTGAGTTTTGCCGGCGCTACGCCGACGGCTTCGGAGAGGACAGCGAAAACCTTTTGTTCTTCGGCGGCACGGGGCTTGGCAAAACGCATCTCGCGGCCGCTATCGGGCATACCGCGGCCGAGAAGGGTTTTCCGGTGGTGTATGAGTCCGCCCAAGGGGTGGTTTCCGACTGCCGAAAAGCCATGTTCACAAACGAGAGCAGAGCCGATGAGAGTTATTACGGCTGTACACTTTTGATTATCGACGACTTGGGGGCGGAATATAAAAGCGATTTTTCGGTTTCCGCCTTGACGTCTCTTATCGATAAAAGAATTGTCGGGGGGCTGCCGATGATAATTTCCACAAATCTCAGCCTTGAGGAACTTGACGCGAGATATGAAAAGCGTTTGTTTTCAAGGCTGCTCGGCAATTTTGTGCCGGTAAGGTTTTCGGGCAAGGATATGAGGCTGCTTAAGATTAAGCTCCCTGAAAAGGCGTAGCGCATGAAAGAAATCAACGCCTACACCGACGGCGCCTGCAGCTATAACCCCGGACCCGGGGGCTACGGCGTGATACTTGAATACAAGGGGAAGCTAAAAGAATTTTCGGCGGGATTTAAGTCCACAACCAACAACCGGATGGAGCTGTCAGCCGTTATCGCCGCGCTGACGGCGCTCAAAGAGCCCTGCAGGGTTAATCTTTACAGCGATTCTAAGTATGTGGTGGACGCCGTAAACCGCGGCTGGGCGAACTCGTGGCGGTCAAAGGGCTGGAAAAAAGCCGACGGTAAGCCGGCTTTAAACATTGATTTATGGGAGGAACTGCTTTCTCTCCTTGAAAAGCATGCGGTGAAATTCCATTGGGTCAAAGGGCATGCCGGGCACAGCCTTAACGAGAGGTGCGACGAAATGGCGACAACAAGGGCAAAGGAATTTAAAGAAAAGAATGAAAACGGAAAAAGTTAAATTAAATTTTGTTAATTCTATAATAAATTAGAACGAAGTGACCCGGGGTTTTATCCCCGGGGATTTTTTCCTCAACGCATTTACAGTAGACAAAAACCCCTCTTTTAAGAAGCGTTTTTATAAGCGGGCAGACTCCCCCCGTGACAAACCCTAATTTCTCCCCGCCGCTCACCACGGCGAGAGCGTTTTTAATTTCATCGGTTTCGGCGAAAGTACATTCGCCCTTTGGGAAAGAAGTTACCCCCAGCAGCAAAGCCCCCCTCAGCGGGAGCTTTGCCACAAGCTTATCTTTCATCTTCGCAAACCGCAATAGTGACGTCAATCTCCCGCCCGAGCGAAAACGAGTAGAGCAGCGCGCGGCTCACCCGCCCGCCCGTCATTTTTTCCACGGCGCGGCAGTAATAGCCGATTTGGGTTATATGGCGGTCAATTAAAATTTGTTCCCCGCCTTTGGGGAGACGGTCGGTTTTATAGTCGACGACGGTATAGTCGCCGCCGGGGTTCTTGTAAAAACAGTCGATAACCCCCTGTATCATCACGCTCTCGCCGGAGGTTTTGGAAACAAGCGACGCGTCCTCGATAAGGTTGAATCTTTTTTCCCGCCATACCTCGCCTGAGGCGAGAATCTCTCCGCAAAGGCCGCTTCGCAGGAATACCTCAACCGCCCCCGCGTCTATTAACTTCCCTTCTTCCTCGCTTATCATTTTTATATCGACCAGCCGCTTTATTTCCTCTTCCACGCCGTACTCAAGCGCGCCGCCGAAGTCTGCGAACTGCATAAACAAATGAGTGGCGAGCCCCACGGCGACGGGGGCTTTTTCCGGCCGGGCAAAAAATGGGGTTTTTGTCATTCCCTTTGAGATAAGGCGGATATATTCGTCGTCCTCAAGTATGCCGAGCCTAAGCTCGGACACCGCCGCTTTGGCGGGGATTTTAAAGCCCTCCCCATATGGGTAGACAAAGTCCAGCGCGTCTTTGTAGATTTCTTCCGGGATTCCGCCTTGCTCTTCGCCGGCGGGCGGCTCGCTTCGCTCGTATGTATCGGGGACTTCGGGAAGTCCTTTTATTATCCTGAAGTTAAAAGATATGCTTTCGGTTCGGGAAAAAATCGGGATAAGCCAGCCCAGCGGGGTTGTGACTTCATAAAACGCCCCGCCCTCGTCGCCGTAAAGGTCTGTTTTTACCGCCTTTGCCGCCCCGGTGACAAAAAGCCTTTCTTTGGCGCGGGTGAGCGCCACATAAAGACAGCGCAGCTCTTCTTTTAAAACGGCTTTTTTTTCGGTATTCCTCGCGATTTCCTTAACCAGCGGCTTGTATTCAAAAATGCCGTCCCCGCTCCTGAGGTTATAAAACACAAAGCCGTCCGGGCGGACGATATAATTCTTATTGAGATCCTTAAAATTAAACTTCTTGCCCAGCGCGGAAACAAAACAAACTTTAAATTCCATGCCTTTTGACTTATGTATTGACATTATCTTAACCGCGTTGCCGCCGTCTTCCCCCGGCCTGTCGTCGGGGGCTTTCGCCGTCTCGCCGATATAATCAAGAAAGCTTGAAAGCCCTTTGAACGATGTTTTCTCATATTCGAGCGCGAGGTTATAGAGAGCGAGAAGGTTGTTTTTCTTAATCTCTCCGTTTTTTTCGGCGGCGCATATCGCGATAAGCCCCGTCTTTTGGTACATCCGCCATATAAGCCTGCTGGTGGGGTCTTCCCCGCCAAGCCGGGCGAGGGATTTTATCTCTTCTATAAAATTTTTGCACTTTTCGCCGACGCCGTCACCCGGGCGGCTCCCCGCTCTCTTCCCTCTCGGCTCGGCAAAGCGCTGTTTTCTGCCGGCAAGGCGAAAATCCGCCGTCGGTTTATATTTTTTATCGCGGTTCGCGTGCCTGACAAAGTCCCCCGCGCAGCAGACAAGACAGCCGTAAAGGGTTTGGCGGGCGTAAAAGCTTTTGATTTGGTAAAGCTCCTCGGCGGTAAACCTGTAAACGGGGCTCCGCAGCGAGGCGGCGAGCGAAATATCGTCAAACACGTTGTCAATGACTCCGAGCAGCGACATGGCGAGCAAAACCTCCGGCTCTAAAAGAAACCCGTCGCTTTTTTCAAGCGTATACGGAATCCCGCGCTTTAAAAGCGATTCCTCGAACACGCGGGAACCGTTGGAGACGGCCCGCATGAGAAGAGCGATGTCGCGGTACATATACCCCCCGCCGGCTTCGCTGACAAGAAAAGCAATTTTCTCCGCCACATATTCAGCCTCGATCTCTGTATGCTTAAGAGTAGTTTTTATGTCTTTATCAAGGGTAAAAACCGTTAACTCAACCGGGAACCCGCCGACTTCAGCGTCCTCGGGGGGGGTCAGCCGTTCGTCTTCATAAGATACACCCACGGTTTTTTCGGTATAAAGCCTTTCAAAGATTATGTTAACAAAGTCAAGAATGGGTTTGCGGCTTCGGTGGTTTTGCGTGAGGTAGATTTTAGCCTTGTCCCCGCCGCCGTCAAGCGTTCCGAATTCCCGCAGGTAGGACTGAAAAATGTCCGGCGAGGCGTTCCTGAACCGATAAATCGACTGCTTTAGGTCGCCCACCATAAAGCGGTTGTTTTCTTTTGAGATAAGGCGGAAGATTAAGTCTTGGAGCGGGTTAATGTCCTGATACTCGTCAATAAATATCTGCTTAAACCCGCTTTGCAGCTCAAGGCAAAGCTTTGTCCGTACCACCCCGCTTTTTGTGTGTTCGGCAAGGAGAGCCAGCGTTAACGACTCGATATCCGAATAGTCAAGCACAAAGTGGGAGAGCTTTGACTTTGCGTAGGCGTCGTCAAGGCGGAAGATAAAATCGGCCGTGACGCGGTTAAGGCGGACAGATTTTTTAAAGTCGCGCAAAACTTCTTCTTCCGAAGTCGAAAAGGCCTTCTTAAAAGCTTTTACAACCGTGTCGATAGCAGACTTTTTGTTTTGATAGGCGCTTTGAAGATCCTCCGGCAGATTTTTTTTATTTATTCGCGTCGCGGGATACGCGTTTAGCTTTGCCAAGATGTCTTCAAATTTTAAGCCGGTTTTTTCAAAAAGCACCGACAGTTCGTTAAGAAAATCAATTTGAGTTACCGCGGATTTAAGGTTACTCTCGCTCGCGGCGGCGAATATGAGTTCTTCTTTAATTGCCTGCATTTCGCGAATCAAGGCGCTTGTCTGACTTTTTACGTTTTCTAAAAGCTCTTTGCCAATATCGGCGGCGAAAAAGCCTTTTTCGCTTGCCAATACAAGCTGAGCTTCCGCCCTTTCGCCGCTTTCTGAAATAAAGCGCTTCCAAAAAGGGAACGCTCGGTATTTCCGGTATACGTCAAGGACGGTTGTTTTAAGTTTATTAAGGTCTTTCTCCCCCGCGAAAGCGTCGCACATCTCAATAAATGTGTTTTCTCCCTCGGGTTGGTTCTCAAACATATCGTCAATAAGGTCTTCAAGGCAGTTTTCTAAAATCATACCGCTTTCGGCATCGTCCGCCACGCGAAGAGAGGGCGGGATAGAAAGAGAGGCGAAGTTTGTCCTTACAATATCAAGGCAAAACGAGTGAATCGTGGAAATTTTAGCCGATGGCAAAAGATAAAGCGCGCGGCTGAGCCTGCCGTCGGAGGGGTTTTCTGCAAGGGCGGCGACTACCGAGGAATAAAGCTTGTCTTTAATATCGGCGGCCGCGGCTTTGGTAAAGGTGGTGACTAAAATCTCAGTTATGTCAACCCCTTTTTTAACCGTTTCAATCACCCTTTGGGTGAGCACGGTGGTTTTTCCGCTCCCCGCGCCCGCCGAAACTATAAGGGTTTTGTCTTCCGCGTTTATGGCGGAGAGCTGATCGGGCGTAAAATTAAACTTGCTTTTTGTTTTATTCATTTTCGCTCGGCCTCCTTTCCGGCGGGGAACTTCGCTCCACGCTTTTTTCGCGGGAGAGGCGGCAAACGGGCTTTAATTCGCAATGCTCGCAGGCGTTTACGGAACTGCCGCTCTTTAGCGGGGACACATCCATAACCCCGTCGCTTATAAGCCCGGCGAAGGTTTTAAGGAGACCGTGGGTTGTTTCTTTCAGCTCTTCAATTTCATCCCTTGAAACCCGGGACTTTGAGGCGGAGGGCTTGCCGTCCCCCTTTGCCGTAAAGGGCGAAAATCTTTTGTCCATACTCGGGTCAAGCGCGTTTATCAAGGCTGTTTCGTCAAGCACAATGCCGCTCCTCTTAAACGCGCTGTTTAGCTTTTTCTCTTTTGCCTCATCATTCATATCGGGAGATACCGCGACTGTCTCAAGCTTTGAGCTTAGATAAACGGCGGAAGCGGGCTTTCCGCTTATTTTTTCGCAAATCGCGAAGAGATACAGCAAGAGCTGCATGTCAAGCCCTTTTTCAATTCTGCTTTGTGAAAAACTCTTGTTTCCCGTCTTGTAGTCGACAACCCGCACATAAGTGTCGCCGCTTTCTTTGTCTTTATATATGTCAACCCGGTCTATTACCCCGCCAAGCGACGCCTTGACGTCCTTATTAACTATGTACTCGGCCGGGGATTCCCTAAACGAATATTCAAGCATTTCCGGGGCAAAAGACGAGCATGAAAGCTCGTCCGAAATGTTTTTCAGCAGCAGTTTTAGGGTTGTTTTTAGACGGTTAGTCATATACGCGAAGCGCTCCGCGCCCGCCGCCTCGCCGCCGCAGATTTTGTTTATGTAGGCGGAAGTAAACTCGTCGACCCAATTTTCAATAAAACTGTCATCGGCTTTTTCAAAACTCCCCGTACCCATGCGCTCGGACACAAAAACCTCAAGCGTTTTGTGGACAAAAGTCCCGATTTCGGAATATGAAAACGAGTGCTTTTTGTTGTCGGAAAGCTTAAGCAGATACTTGCCGAAGTAGGAAAACATACAGCCGGCGTATTTTTCAAGCGCGGTGGGGGAAAGGCGGATAAAAGAGGGGGAGTTGCCGCTTATCCGGGCGGTTTGCTCCGATAACGGGTGGAGTTCGGCGAGGGAGAGGTTGCAGGAACCTCTGGAAAGCAAAAATTCCCTTGCGCCGGGCGAGGCGAATGGGGAGTTTTCCACAGCCGAAGCGGGGGAAAAAACCCTATCCCCGGGTTTTTCG
>JBAYZO010000024.1:0-23735 GCA_041672465.1 Eubacteriales bacterium | reverse complement strand
GATTAAAAAGTTAGCGCTTGGGCATAACCGCGAGGACGTGCTCGAAACGTTTTTCCTCAATTTGTTTAACGAGGGGCGAATCGCCGCCTTTTCCCCCGTCACCTACCTTGACAGAAAAGACATAACCGTTATCCGCCCGCTTATTTACGCGCCGGAAAAAGAATTGACCCGCTTCGCCGCGGCCGAAAACCTGCCCTTGGCGGCAAAGGCCTGCCCGAGCGACGGGCATACCCAAAGGCAGGTTATAAAAAATCTTATTGAAAGCCTTGAAAGACAAAATCACGGAATTAAAAAGAACATATTCGGCGCGCTTGAAAGGGGAGGGGTATCGGGCTTTAAAAAGCCGTCCCCGCAAAGGAGGAAAAAACAAAATGAGCTTTAACCGTAAGACAAAAGACTACCATATCCATTATTATCTCGACGCCTGCGCGCGGGCAGAAATGACCTTCCCCGCCATTGAGGTCGCCTGCCGCAAAATCGGGCTTGACGAAATAGCCGTGCTAAAGCACTACTCATCTACGCTCCCGAACGGAAAGGACGACTGGGTCTACTGGCACAGAATAAAAGAAGACGACTGGAATAGATATCTTAAGGAATATTCGGAATATAAACCCGAAAAGCTAAAAATCCGCTCCGGGGTGGAAACCGAGCTGAAAAACGAAAGCGGCGACATTAATATCCCGGCTTCCGAGCAGGAGAAAATAGATATGTGCGCGCTGTCGGTTCACTATATGATTGACTTGGACGGCTTTGACATGGATTTTTACCTCTACCCGAACCTTGCCGCCTGCCCGGGCTTTGACAACATTTACGGCAGGGAACAAAGGCAAAAGTGGATCGACAAAGTAAACGACGCGGGGCCGGAAAGGCTTATAACCGGGCTTGCGAACGGCTACATAAACGCCATAAGGCGATTCCCCAAAATAAAAACTCTCGCCCATATGGCGGACGGAATGCTCCCCCTCCGAACCTACCTCTGCGACGTCGATTCTTTGGGGTTTGACAAATGCGTGGAGCTTTTGGAACCCCTTATGAAAACGGCGGCGGAAGCGGGGGTTTTATGGGAACTTTACGGAGAAGACGTTGTGAATGAAAAAGTGCTTGTCCGCGCGGGCGAGCTTGGAGTAAAGTTTTGCGCCACCGGCGACGCGCATATGATAAGCGGCGGCTGGGGGCCCATTGACGGGCGGGAAAAGGCCGAGCGCCTTATCGACCGCTTGGGGCTTAGCCGCGGGGTTATTGAGTTTTAGTCTGCGTCAAAGCATTTCGTTTCTTATTTTTTCAATTATCTTTTTTTCTTTTCTTGAAACCATCACCTGCGTCATGCCGAGAACCTCGCCCGTCTCTTTTTGGGATTTGCCGAGAAAATAGCGGTTTATTATAAGCTCCCTCTCAAGGCGTTCAAGGATTCCCAACGCTTGGCGGAGGGAGATTTTTTCAACCGACAAGGCGATATTGTCTTCCCCGAGCACCCCCTCAAGCGGGTGTTCCTCGTCGGGGCCGGATAAGAGAAGCATGGGGCAGGTCGCCTCGCACGCCCTTGCCACTTCCTGTTCGGAAAGCCCGGTCAAAGCCGAAATAACGCCCAGCCGCGGCTCTTCCCCGTTTTTTGCCATATAGTCTCTCCGCGTTTTCGCGACAAGGCTCGCCTCCCGCTTTAGCTGGCGGGAGATTTTTATTATCCCGTCGTCGCGGAGATGCCTTTTTATTTCCCCCGTTATAAGCGGCACCGCGTAGGTTGAAAACCTCGTCCCTTTTTCGGGGTCGAAGTTTTTTACCGCCTTCATAAGCCCGATCGAGCCTATCTGAACCAAATCCTCAAAGTCGGTGCCGCGGTCGGCGAAATGCCGCGCTATGGCTTTGACCAGCCCCATGTTCGCAAGCACCACTTTGTCAAAGGCGGGCTTTTCGCCGCCCCTCGCCCGCTCCAGCAGGTCGGAGGCGTTAATTTCCTCAAACATCACATTTTAACTTTTTTAATAAGCCGAACCGTCGTCCCCTTGCCCGGCTTTGACACCACGCGCATCTCGTCGGTGAGGGTTTCCATAATGGTAAACCCCATGCCTGATCTCTCTTCCTCGGCGGCGGTGGTATAGAGCGGCTCCATCGCCTGCGCCACGTTTTCAATGCCGCAGCCTTTGTCTTTTACGGTTATGATAATCTTGCCGTCGGCAAAATAATCGCCCGACAGGAAAACCATATTGTCGCGGGGGTCGCCGCTTTCCCTGTAACCGTGGACGACGGCGTTTGTGACCGCCTCGCTAACCGCCGTTTTAAGGTCGGAAACGTCGCTCACCCTAAGGTCGAGCTGTGAGACAAACGCCGCCGTTATGTACCGCGCGAACCCCTCGTTGACGGATTTCGCCGGGAAGGCGCATTTAAAGCGGTTTTGTGGCTTTTTTCTCATGCTATTTCACTCCTTTGCTTGTTTCTGTCCGTATAAGCTTGTCAAGTCCGGAAAGCCGGAGTATCCGCATTATGGGCATGGCGGGGTCGACAAGCGTCAGCGTGCCGCCAATCTCCTCCATTCTGCGGTATCTCCCCATAATAAAGCCAAGCCCCGACGAATCGCAAAAGGAAAGCGACGACAGGTCAAGCCGAAGAATCATCGGGCTTTCAAGGGCAATCGCCGAATCGATTTCCTCTCTGGCGGATTTCGCGGAGTGGTGATCCATCTCCCCGTAAAGCTTTATAACCATTACTCCGTTTGTGGTTTCAAGGCTGTAATCCATAGTTTTTCACTCCTTTACGGCAATTATATAACAAGGCTTTGGGGGTTTTTGTCACAATGGGGTCGGCGGCGTTTCAATTATTTCGCAAAGCGGGTTTATTTAAAAAGCTTTTCCCCATTGCATAAAAACACCCCGGCGCCAAAGCGCCGGGGATATTTTAGATATTGTTTTTTTGTTATCGGTAAGAGGTTATTAATCAAACACTCCGAGCGCGTCTTTTCTGGAAAGATTTATCCTCCCCTTGTTGTCCACGCCGAGAACCATAATTTTAATCGTGTCGCCGATAGCCACCACGTCCTCAACCTTTTCAACCCGCTTCGTGTCGAGCTTTGAGATATGCACAAGCCCTTCCTTGCCGGGGGCGTACTCGACAAAACAGCCGATGGGGATAATCCCCGTGACCTTGCCGGTGTAGATGGCGCCGGGTTCGGGGTCCATGACGATGGCGTTGATAATGTCGAGCGCCTTATAGGCGTTTGCCTTGTCAACAGCCGAAATAAACACGCTGCCGTCGTCCTCGATATCAATCTGGGCGCCGGTATCGGCGCAGATTTTTTGAATAACCTTGCCGCCCGTGCCGATGACCTCGCGGATTTTTTCCGGGTCAATCTTTGTGGAAATCATTTTGGGGGCGTATTCCGAAACGTCGTCCCTTGGTTTTTCAATGCAGGGCAAGATGACGTTGTCAATTATATAAAGTCTCCCCTTTTTGGTGACTTCAAGAGCGTTTTTAATAATGTCCGGGGTGAGCCCGTCTATTTTTAGATCCATCTGAATGGCTGTTATGCCTTTTTTCGTGCCGGCGACTTTAAAGTCCATATCGCCGAAAAAGTCTTCCAGCCCCTGAATATCCATCATGGTCGCCCAGCCGCCGTTTTCGTCGGTTATAAGCCCGCAGGATATCCCCGCCACGGGGGCGGAAATGGGAACGCCCGCGTCCATGAGCGCAAGCGTAGAGCCGCACACCGCTGCCTGCGAGGTCGAGCCGTTTGAGGATACCACTTCCGAGACAAGGCGTATGGCGTAGGGGAAGTCTTCCACGGAGGGGATGACGACTTCAAGCGCCCTTTCGGCAAGCGCGCCGTGACCGATTTCGCGCCTTCCGGGCGAGCGCGCCGTTCTTGCCTCGCCCACCGAATAGGCAGGCATGTTGTAGTGGTGCATATAGCGCTTTGTCTCTTCCTCGTCTATGCCGTCAAGCAGCTGGGATTCGCGGAGCGGCGCGAGCGTCGCCACGGTCAGAACCTGCGTCTGACCCCGCGTGAACATACCCGAGCCGTGGGTGCGGGGGAGAACGGCGACTTCGGCGGCAAGCGGCCTTATCTGATCCATAGCCCTGCCGTCGACCCTCCGCCTGTCCTCGCGCAGCCAGCGGCGGACGATTTTCTTCTGGAGCTGGTACATGCACTCGTTAATCTCGGCATTTGATTCGGGGTATTCCTCCGAGAGCGACTCAAAAACTTTTTCATATATGGGTTTAAGCTTTTCGTCGCGGACTTTTTTGTCATCGGTGTCAAGCGCCGACTTGACGTCCTCGCCGACCATGGTTTCGATTTTATCAAACATCGCTTTATCGATGGCGCAGGAGGTGTAGCCGAATTTGGGCTTGCCGATTTCGGCTTGAATTGATTTTATAAAGGCGATGAGCGGCTTTATGACTTCGTGGGCTTTTGAAATCGCCTCGAACATAATGTCCTCGCCGACTTCCTTGGCGCCCGCCTCAATCATCACCACTTTTTCGCCCGTTCCGGCGACGGTGAGCTCAAGGTCAGACTCAAGGCGCTGTTTGGCGTCCGGGTTAATGACGATTTTGCCGTCAACCAACCCCACGAACACTCCGGCTACGGGGCCGTTCCAAGGGATATCGGAAATAGAAAGCGCTATCGACGCGCCTATCATCGCGGATATTTCCGGCGAGCTGTCGGGGTCGACTGAGAGCACTGTCAGCGACAGCACCACGTCGTTTCTTAAATCTTTTGGGAACAGCGGGCGGAAAGGGCGGTCGATAACCCTGCTGGCAAGCACGGCCTTTTCGCTCGGGCGGCCCTCTCTTTTAAGAAAACTGCCTGGGATTTTCCCCACCGAATAAAGTCTTTCCTCGTAATCCACGGACAGCGGGAGGAAGTCAATCCCGTCTCTCGGCGAAGCCGAGGCGGTGGCGTTTGCCAAAATAACCGTGTCGCCGTATCTGACAAGGCAGGAGCCGTTTGAAAGCTGGCTGATTTTGCCGGTTTCTATCGTAAGCGTTTTGCCGGCAAGCGTGTGTTTGAACGTTCTGTAATTTTCAAACATTTTGTTTTTCCTTTCTTTTTTAACATAATAATCGGAGAAAGCAGCCAGTTTAACACTTAAATACAACCCAAAAACCAAAGCCTTTGGGGGATATTTAACTGCTAAACTGCTACTCCTCCGCCTTACCTGAATAAATTTTTGGGGCTGCGTCCGGCAGCCCCGTTCTCAACTATTTTCTGATACCAAGGCGTTCTATTATAGCGCGGTAACGGTTAATATCCGTTTTTATTAGATAGTTTAAAAACTTTCTCCGTTTACCCACCATTTGCAGAAGACCTCTCCGCGAATGGTTATCCTTTGGATTGCGCTTCAAATGCCCGGTGAGATCGTTTATCCTGTAAGTAAGAATAGCGATCTGAACCTCGGGCGAACCGGTGTCGCCCTCGTGCATGGCGTAGTCTTTGATGATTTGAGTTTTAATCTCGGGTGTCAGCACTGTGTTTATCCTCCTTTTTTATAAAATACGGTTTTCACCAAGCCGGCGGCGGAGGACCGCGAGACCGAGCGAAACCCTGCGTTTTAAGCCGCTTTTTTGACTTTTACCCGAACAACGCTTTGTTTCGGGTAAATTTCGCATACTTTTGACGCCTAATCATCTTAACACAAAAGGCGGGGTTTGTAAAGCGTTTTTCATAATTTATTTTACTGTTTTTGTTAACATTTATACCATAGATAAAAAATTTTATAAATGTTATCATAATTTCCAGAAACAAAAAAGGCGGTTTTTATTTATATGGCAAAAAAAACTAACCGACTGAGTGTGTTATTTAGAGCGCTGAGGCAACTGTTTATGGCGGCGACGCTTGCCGCGGCTGCCGGGGCGCTTGTTTATTTTGCCTCCACCCGAACTCTCCCGTTTTTGTCAAAAGCCGAACAGGATTACAGCATCGTAGAGGAAACCTCTCCCGGGCAAGACCAAAGCGAAAACCCCGGCTCCGAGAGCGGCGAGACTTCGGGCGAAAACAGCGGCGTTACCCCGCCCGGGTTTGATATGTCGGCTTATCTCGGCGAATTTGATAAAATCATCCCCGGCGGGGTTATGAAAGTATCTGAAGACAGGTTTGACAAAGCCGGGCAAAAACTTGTGCTGTTTGGGAACAACCCTTTTTCGCAGACTCAAAACGCTGCCGAGATACAAGTCAGAATGGGCTTTGTGTTCGCCGGCGAGAAGATTTTTACCTCTATGCTCGTCGACGTGACCGAAAGGCTTTCGGACTATGAGTTCGCGGGGGACAGGGACTTGGCGGGCAACCCGCTTTTTAAAAAGGGGAGCGCCTATTATTATCTCGACAGCAGCCTGAACGTCCGCGAAGCGGCTTTTTCCCCCAACACGGACGGGCGGAAGCTTGACTTTGACGTTCCCGTTTATTTGGGGATTCAGGACGGCAATATAAAGCGAATGTATAACAAAACCTACCCCGAAAACCAAAAATACGGCTATTACGGAAACTCGCTTGTATACGCCAATTACTGCGTTGAAACCTTTGCTTTCGGCGGGGGGAGGGGAGTGGCGATCCGCAACCGGAACGGCATTCCGACGCTTGAGGTGTATTCCGATTTTTTCTACACTTCGGGGGGGAACCTTGTCGCCACCGGGTTTTACCCGCCCGGGGAAAGAGGGCTGTTTTCGATCGGCTTCTTTTATTATGACGACGGCTACACAAGAGCGCGGGTAAAAAGACCCGACCTTGGCTATGACGAGGTACTCATCGACCGCGACGGCAGTATTCTCCCGCTCCTCGACGACTTTTCGCTTGTCAGCTATTCCGACGGAATTCTTCTTGTAAAGTCAAAAATCACGGGCGAGTACGGCTATATGACAAACAGGCTCAACTGGATTACCGACCCCGTATTTGAGGAGGCACGGCCCTTCCTTGAGGGGTTAGCGGCGGTTAAGGTCAGGGGGGGCGGCTACGGCGTGATAGACACTTCGGGGGACTTCGCGCTGAAACCCGTTTTCGACTATGTATCCGACTGCTCTGGCGGGGTTATCGCCTGTTATTCAAAGTCCGCCGGAATTAATATCTTTGTTAAAATTTACCCATAAAAAAATAATATATGAATAAATAATTTCTAAAATAAGAATATATCATTAAAACGGGCGCCGCTTGTAAAAATTAGCCGGCGCTTGTATTATTTTGACAAATTTCGCTTGATTTTTAACTATTTTTCAATTAAAATAATTAAAAAAGATTGAAAGATAAACTTTCAATCCCGAAGTTTGTTTCTTTCGCATCAGGCAGAATGACGCGAATCGCGAAGGACGCGACCGAAACAAACTTCAAACTCAGCTGCAAAAGGAATGGTAGATTGAAAGATAAACTTTCAATCCCGAAGTTTGTTTCTTTCGCGTCAGGCAGAATGACGCGAATCGCGAAGGACGCGACCGAAACAAACTTCAAACTCAGCTGCAAAAGGAATGGTAGATTGAAAGATAAACTTTCAATCCCGAAGTTTGTTTCTTTCGCATCGGGCAGAATGACGCGAATCGCGAAGGACGCGACCGAAACAAACTTCAAACTCAGCTGCAAAAGGAATGGTCATTAAAATGATAAAGCAAAAACAAAACACACTCGGGGAAAAACCTTTTGCCGAAAGCCGCGGAGACGTTTCCGACAAAACGGCCGAGTATTTGTTTCATCAGGGGACAAACTTTAAATCCTATGATTATTTCGGTTGCCATAAAACAGAGGGCGGCTTTGTTTTCCGCACTTGGGCGCCCGGGGCGGATATGGTTTACCTCGCCGGGGATTTTAACGGCTGGGACACCTCCTGCCAAATGGAAAAAACCACGGAAAACGGCGTTTGGGCGGTTTTTCTTGATAAAAATTCCGCTTTCGCGGAAAAAAAAGACGGCGAGCGGAGGTATAAATTTTTAATAAAGCGGGGGGAAAAGCTTGTCTACAAGGCCGATCCATACGCGTTTTATTCAGAGACAAAGCTTAATACCGCTTCTCTTTTTTATTCGCTTGACGGCTATGAGTGGTCGGAGGATGAATATAATTATCTGGCGTCTCGAAAAACCCTTGCCGCCTCTCTTTCCCGGGACGTTCCACCGCCTTATCCCATAAATATTTACGAGGTTCATTTAGGCTCATGGAAGAGGGGGGAGGACGGCGGTTATCTCTCATATTCCGCGCTTGCCGGGGAGCTCTCCGAATATCTCCGCGAAATGGGGTATACGCATATTGAAATCCTCCCCGTCGCGGAGCACCCGTTTGACGGGTCGTGGGGGTACCAGACCTGCGGCTACTTCGCCCCCACGTCGCGCTTCGGCACGCCCGAGGACTTTATGGCTTTTGTCGAGACTTTCCACAAAAAAGGCATAGGCGTAATACTCGACTGGGTTCCGTCGCATTTCCCCAAAGACATTCACGGGCTTTTTGAGTTTGATGGCTCGCCGCTTTATGAATATCAGGGCAGCGACCGAATGGAGCACAAGGGCTGGGGAACCCGCGCTTTTGACGTCGGGAGGAACGAAATACGGTCTTTTCTAATCTCAAACGCGCTGTTCTGGCTTGACAAATACCACATAGACGGCTTGCGGGTTGACGCGGTTGCGTCAATGCTTTATTTGGACTACGGGCGGGAGCCCGGCGAGTGGAACCCCAACCCAGACGGCGGCAACATAAATATCCAGTCGGTGTCGTTTTTTAAAGACTTAAACAAGGCGGTTAAGAAATCCTTCCCCGACGCCCTTATGATAGCCGAGGAATCCACCGCTTACCCGTATGTCACAAAGTCGCGCGGGCTTGGCTTTAACCTAAAGTGGAACATGGGCTGGATGAACGACGCTTTGAGCTATATCGGCAGTGACTTTAATTCCCGGCCGCATATTCACAACACGATGACTTTTTCCACCGCCTACGCTTTTTCGGAAAACTATATCAACCCAATCTCCCACGACGAGGTCGTCCACGGCAAAAAGTCCCTTATTGATAAAATGTTCGGCAGTTACGACCAGAAGTTTTCCGGTATGAAGACATTTTTGGCGTGGATGTACGCCCACCCGGGGAAGAAGCTTTTGTTTATGGGGTCGGAATTCGCCCAGTTCCGGGAATGGGATTATGAATCGGGGCTGGAATGGTTTATGCTGAACTACCCCGCCCATAAAGATATGCGGGAATATGTGAAAAGCCTTAACTTTTTTTATAAAGAAACCCCCGAGCTTTTTGAGCTTGACGGCGACTCAAGCGGTTTTTTATGGCTTGACGCCGACAGCAGGGAAGACAGCCTGTTCGCGTTTGAGCGGGTAAGCGAAAAAGGCGGGCGGGTCGTTTGCGCTTTTAATTTTTCGCCGATAAATAAAAAATATATCTTCCCGGTAAGTCAGCCGGGAATTTACCGGGAGGTTTTCGCCACCTCCCCCGCGTTCGGAGCAAAGGGCAAAACCGTAAAACCGCTTGCCGCCGAACTCCGAGGCGAGGGCGAAAAGCCCCTCTTAACCCTTGAAATGCCCCCGCTCTCGGCGTTTTTCTTAAAAATAACATCAAAAGCAAAAACAAAAGCAAAAGAAAAACCAAACCCCGAAACGGCAAGGGAAAGGAAAAAGTAATTCCGCAGTATAGAAATATATAACCAAAACAAACTTGGCAAAGGCCGCTTTACGCTTAGAAAGGATGGTCATAGTCATGGCAAAGAAAAAAGAATGCGTGGCGATGCTCCTCGCCGGCGGGCAGGGGAGCAGGCTGAGGCTGCTCACCGAAAAGACCGCCAAGCCCGCCGTTACTTTCGGCGGCAAGTATAAAATAATTGATTTTCCCCTTTCCAACTGTATTAATTCCGGCATCGACACCGTTGGGGTGCTCACCCAGTATCAGCCGCTTATGCTCAACGAGTATATAGGCAACGGCAAGCCGTGGGACCTCGACCGCAGTTTCGGGGGGATTGTCGTCCTCCCGCCGTATCAGGGAGCCCACCGCGCCGACTGGTATTCGGGAACCGCCAACGCCATATACCAGAACCTTCGCTTTATCAAGCGGTATTCGCCCGAGTATGTACTTATTTTGTCGGGCGACCATATATATAAAATGGATTACCGCGCCATGCTGAGTTTCCATAAAAAAAGCGGAGCGGGTTGTACTATCGCCGTAATTGAGGTCTCCCCGGAAGAGACGGAACGCTTTGGCATAATGTCGGCGCGCAAGGACGGCAGGATATATAAGTTTGAGGAAAAGCCCAAAAACTCCTCCTCCACCACCGCGAGCATGGGTGTGTATATTTTTTCCGCGGGGCTTCTTATGAAATACCTTGAGGACGACGAGCAAAACGCATCAAGCGACAACGATTTCGGCAAAAACATAATACCCGATATGCTTAAAAACGGCGAAAAACTGTTCGCCTATCCGTTTGGCGGGTACTGGAAAGACGTCGGCACCGTGCAGTCGCTGTGGGAGTCAAACATGGACCTTCTCGGCGAAAGGCCGAAGTTTGACCTCAACGACAGGTCATGGCGGATTTATTCCCGAAACTACGCCGACCCGCCCCATTATATGGGGGAGAACGCCTATGTGGTAAACTCGCTCATCAACGAGGGCTGCGAGATTTTCGGCAGGGTGGAAAACTCGGTGCTGTCAAGCGGCGTCAAGGTAGAAAAAGGCGGCTTTGTCTGCGATTCGGTGATAATGAGCGACGTCACTATAGGGAGAAACGCCGCGGTCAACTACTCGATAATCGATTTCGGCACAAATGTGGGCGAGGGCGCCATGATCGGCCGCCCGAAGGAAATTTCAAAGGGAATAACCCTTGTGGGGGGCGAGCTGTGTATTCCGCCGTTTGCCATCATCCCCGATGACGTAAGCGCGGGCGAGGAATATATAAACGAAACTTTACTTGCTAAGGAGTGCGGACAATGACGGTTGTAGGCATAATATTTTCTAATATCCATGACAAAAACGTGCCGGAACTCACCCATCACCGCACAATGGCGTCGGTGCCTTTCGGTTCGCGTTATCGGCTTATTGATTTCACGCTCTCAAATATGGTGAACAGCGGCATAAACCATGTGGGGGTAATAACCCACTATAACTATCAGTCGCTTATGGACCACTTGGGTTCGGGCAAGGACTGGGATCTCGCCCGCCGCGCGGGGGGGATCCAAATACTCCCGCCCTATATCACGGCTTTCGCCAACCCCCAAAACTTTCTCTATACCACCCGGCTGGAGGCGCTTAAGAATATAATGTCGTTTATAACCGGCTGTACCGAAGACTATGTCGTGCTTAGCGACTGCGACGTGATTTGCAATATCGACCTTGTGGAGCTTATAGAGAATCATATTTCAACGGGGGCGGACGCCACTCTTATGGTTAAGAGCATGTACCTCACCCCGAACGGCGCCGGCGATATGGTTACGGTGGAAAGCGACGGCGACGGCAGGCTTATCGCAATTTCCGAATACTCCGCGCCGGCGGGCGGGTACGCCGATATCTGCACCAATATCTGGGTGATAAACCGCAGGTTTTTAGAAAGCTTTGTGTCGGAGGCGATCGCGTATAACTACAACTCGTTTGTCAAGGATGTAGTCCGCAAAAACGCCCCGGTGAAAAACTTCCGCGTTTACCGCCACGGCGGCTATTTCGCCACGATAAACTCAATGCAGGCTTATTATATGTGCAATATGGATCTCCTTGACGAAACCGTCCGCAAAAACCTGTTCGGCGTGAGCGGAAGACCTGTCCTCACCAAAGTCCGCAACTCACCCCCCGCCGTTTATTCGGATTCCGCCCGGGTAACTTCATCCCTTATCGCGGACGGCTGCGTTATAAACGGAGCGGTTGAAAACTCGGTGGTGTTCCGCGGGGTAAGCGTGGGGAAGAACTCCGTTATTAAAAACTCAATTTTAATGCAGGACACGATTATCGGCGAAAACGTAACGCTAAACGCCGTCATAACCGACAAAAACGCCGTTATCCGCGACGGCAGAACGCTGTCCGGGCATGAGACTCACCCGTTTTATATAGGCAAATATATTCAGATTTAGCCTGTAAATATTTATTGAAAGACAAAAGGGGGGTTTACATAAACATATGAATATGAAAAAAATTTTATTTGTCGCCTCGGAATGTCACCCTTTCGCCTCGTCGGGCGGGCTGGGGGATGTGATCGGCTCTCTCCCCGAAGCGCTGAAAAAAGAATACGGCGAGAAAGCCGATGTGCGGGTTGTTATTCCGCTTTACACCAAGACCGAAAAAAAGCATACCTCCCGAATGAAAAAGTTAGGGGAGATATATGTGCCGCTTTCTTGGCGGAACCAATACTGCGGGATATTTTCGCTTGAAAAAAAGGGGGTTACATATTATTTTCTCGACAACGAATATTATTTCAACCGCCCCTCGTTTTACGGCAGTTATGACGACGGCGAGCGGTTTGCCTTTTTTTCAAAGGCGGCGCTGGAAATCCTCCCCCACATTGGGTTTTTCCCGGATATCCTCCATGCCCATGACTGGCAGAGCGCTCTTTCGGTGGTATATCTAAAACGGAAGTATGCCGCAAAAGAGGGTTATTCGGGCATTAAAGCGGTGTTTACAATACATAATATCGCCTATCAGGGCGTTTACGGAACGGGAATATTGGAAGACATTCTCGGCCTTACGCCCGATGAGGGGAGGGTGATGGAGTACAACGGCGACCTTAACCTTATGAAAGGGGCGATTGTCTGCGCGGACAGCGTCTCGACCGTCTCGCCCACCTACGCCAAGGAAATCCTGTCGCCGAGGTTTTCCCACGGCCTCCACTACGCGCTTGAGCAAAACAGCGGCAAGATAACGGGAATTCTCAACGGCATTGACCGGAACTATTACAACCCGGGCAAGGACAGGGAAATCCCCTTTAACTATACCTTTAAAAACCCGGCTTTAAAAGCCCAAAACAAGGCTTATTTGCAAAACCTTCTCGGGCTCCCGGCAAAGCCTAAGACGCTTCTCTTCGCCGTGGTGTCGCGGCTTGCCGACCACAAGGGGCTTGACCTTCTCGCCCTTGCCGCCGATGATATACTCCGCGGGGACGTTCAGCTCGCGGTGCTCGGCAAAGGCGACTATTACTACGAAAACTTTTTTACCCGGCTTTCGGAAAAATACCCCGACAAAGTGGCGTCGGTGATAGCCTTTGACAAAGACCTTTCAAAAAAGATCTACGCCGGAGGCGACGCCCTTATAATGCCGTCCCAGTCGGAACCCTGCGGGCTCGCGCAAATGATCGCCTGCCGCTACGGCATGGTGCCTGTCGTCAGGGAGACGGGGGGGCTTTACGATTCGATAAAAGACGTCGGCTGGGAGGGCGGCGGCAACGGCTTTACCTTCGCCCCGTATTCCGCGTGGGAACTCTTTAACGCCGCCGACCGCGCCAAGGAATACTACCGCGACGGGGAAAAATGGGACTGTCTTGTAAAAACCGTTATGAAATGGGATTTTTCTTGGAAAAAGTCGGCAAGGGAATATATAAAAAGACTGTACGGATAAAAAAATAAACAAAAGCCGTTAAAAGGAGAAGATATTTGAAGAACAATAAGGGAACACAAAAGCACCAAAACAATTACAATTACCCCGAAAGGGATATATACGCCGAAATAGCGAAACGGGTAACAAGGCTGTTTGCCGTGACCGTCGACAAGGCGACAAAAGAGCAGATTTATAAAGCGGTCGCGCTTTCAGTGCGGGATATTCTCGCCGCCGAGGAACAGCGCTTTGAGGAAAAAAACAGCTCCCGGGGGAAAAAGAAGGTCAATTACCTCTGTATGGAGTTTCTTGTCGGGCCCTCTTTAAAAAATAACCTCTTTAATCTTGGGCTGACCGAAAAATACAGGACGGCGCTGGGCGAAATGGGTTTTTCGCTCGACGAGATTTTTGAGCTTGAAAAAGACCCCGGGTTGGGCAACGGAGGGCTCGGCAGGCTCGCCGCCTGTTTTATGGATTCGTTCGCCACGCTCGGTTTCCCTGCGCGGGGATATTCAATTTGTTATGAATACGGGCTTTTCAGACAGCGCATTGTCGACGGCGAACAGCTTGAGCTCCCCGACGCGTGGCTTCAAAACGGCGAGTCGTGGCTTATCCCCCGCGAGGATAAGGCGGTAAAAGTAAGGCTTGGCGGCAGGGTGGAGGAAGTCTGGCAAAACAACCACCTCGATATCGTCCACACCGAATATGAGGAAGTCGAGGCTGTCCCCTGCGATATGCTGATTTCAGGTTACGCCTCAAAAGGCGTAGCCCCGCTTCGGCTTTGGAAGGCAAGAGCGCTCACCGATTTTAATATGGAAGCGTTCTCACAGGGGCAGTACTTGAAAGCGGTTGAGGAAAGCGCTATCGCCGAAACCCTCACCCGGGTGCTTTACCCCGCCGACAACCACCACGAGGGCAAGCTGCTAAGGCTGAGCCAGCAGTATTTTCTCGTCTCCGCGTCGCTCCAGAATATTGTCGCCCACCATGTCTCGCGTTACAGAAACCTTGACACCCTGCCCGACAAAACCGCTATCCATATCAACGACACCCACCCCGCGCTGGCGGTGCCGGAACTCATGCGCATACTTTTGGATATCCACAACTACCCTTGGGAAAAGGCTTGGGATATCACGGTCAAAACCATTTCCTACACCAACCACACGGTTTTGCCGGAGGCGATGGAGTGCTGGAACGAGAATTTGTTCAGGATAAAGCTCCCCCGCATTTATATGATAATTAAAGAGATAAACCGCCGTTTTTGCAACGAGGCGTGGGAGGCTTTCCCCGGGCTTTGGGATAAAATCAGCCGAATGGCGCCCTTGTCTTACGGGCTTGTCAAAATGGCAAACCTTTCGGTTATCGGCTCCCACAGCGTAAACGGAGTTTCAAAGCTCCACTCGGATATCCTTAAAGCGGGAGTGTTTAAGGATTTCGACGATATGTACCCCGGCAAGCTTACAAATGTCACAAACGGAATCGCCCACCGGAGATGGCTCTGTATGTCAAACCCCCGGCTTACTTCCCTTATCGCCGAATGTATAGGCGACGGCTTTATTAAAAACCCCGCGCTGCTCGAGGATTTTTCGGCTTTTGCCGAAGACAGCTCGGTGCTTTCAAGAATAGGCGAGATAAAAAGGCAAAATAAAGCGGATTTCGCGGATTATATTGCTAAGAAAACGGGGAATATAATCGACCCCGACTCGATTTTTGACGTCCATGTAAAGCGGCTCCACGAATACAAGCGGCAGCTTATGAACGCGCTTAACATCGCCTCCCTGTACGCGAGGCTGAAAGAAGACCCAAATCTTGTTTTCCCGCCCCAAACCTTTATTTTCGGCGCAAAGGCGGCGCCGGGCTATTATTTCGCGAAAGATATCATAAGGTTTATCTGCTTTTTGGCAAAGGATATTGACAACAACCCCGTCGCCCGCGGTAAGCTTAAAGTTGTGTTTTTGGAAAATTATTCGGTATCTCTTGCCGAAAGGCTTATCCCCGCCGCCGAGCTAAGCGAGCAGATTTCTCTCGCGGGGAAAGAGGCGTCGGGAACCGGCAACATGAAGTTTATGATAAACGGCGCGCTCACCATCGGCACACTTGACGGCGCCAACGTCGAGATAGCCTCCGCGGTGGGGGAGGATAATATGTTTATCTTCGGCCACACCGCAAGCGAAGTGGACGAGCTTTGGAAGAAAGGCTATTCCTCCGCCTCTTACTACAACAGGAACGAAAACCTTAAAAGCGCCATTGACTCGCTCCAGAAAGGGTTTAACTCAAGGTCTTTTTCGGATATCGCGAACTATCTGCTCTATTCCTATGGCGTTTCCGACCCGTATATGTGCCTTGCCGATTTCGCGTTTTATTCCGACGCGCGAGAGGCGGCGCTTAAAAAGTACGCCGATAAGATGGCGTGGAACGCCTCCGCGCTTATAAATATTTCAAAAGCGGGGGGCTTCGCCGCCGACAGAAGCGTGGGCGAGTACGCGAAAAACATTTGGGGGCTTGAATCCGGACAGCCGTAAGCTTTTTACCGAAAAAACCCCGCGGTAGAGCTAAAATAAAACAAAAAGGAAATTATAAATGGAAAACCCCGCGCTCTCCCTGCTTATGTTTGAAAACGGCAAAGCCACAAACAGCCTTGTCAAATACGCCGGCAGGGGTTTTTCGCTTGCGGCGAGCGGCGTGCCGGGAAGTCAAAAGCTTGTTATTTTCAGCGAGGGTATACCCGTTTACACTTCGGAACACAAAAGAGGGGGAGAGGTTTTTGACTTCCCCGAACTGCCCCGCGGAATGTATACTTTTTCACTTTGGTCGGGGCTCCCGGAATCCCCCCGCCCCCCTCACAGCGACTTCTTCTTGGTTGTGGAAAACATCTTCCCCCCCGTCACCCCGCCAAGAGGGCTTATTTATCATATCTTTGTCGACCGCTTCGCGAGAATGGGGGTTGTCACGGCAAAGCCGGGGTCAGTTCTTCGCGGCGGCTGGCACGGGCAAATTACCCAGTACCCCGAAAACCCCGGCGACTATGTCGAGAACAACGAATTTTTCGGCGGAAATCTCGCCGGAATAACCGAAAAGCTCGACTACATAAAGCAGCTCGGCTGCGAATGGATTTACCTAAGCCCGGTGTTCGACGCCTATTCCAACCACAAATATGACACCGGCGATTACCTTTCGGTTGACTCTATGTTCGGCGGGGACAAGGCGCTGGACCGTCTGATATCACAGTCCCATAAAAGGGGGATGAAAATTATCCTCGACGGGGTGTTCAACCATGTGGGGAGAGACTCCGTTTACTTTGACTACAAGGGCGTTTTCGACGGCGCGCTCCACAACGACAAATCTCAATACCGGGAATGGTTTGACATTAAGGACGACGGCAGCTATGATTGCTGGTGGGGGCTGACAAATCTGCCGAAAGTTAAAAAGACAAAATCGTTCAGGGATTTTATCTGCGATACTGTTATACCAAAGTATATGAAAGCCGGCGTCGACGGCTGGCGGCTTGACGTGGTGGACGAGTATGACAACAGCTTTTTGGAACAAATAACGTCTGCCGTCAAACAAATTAACCCCTCTGCCGTGGTAATCGGCGAGGTTTGGGAGAACGCCGCGACAAAAATCGCCTACGGACAGCGGAAGTCATATTTTTACGGGGGCGCGCTTGACTCCGCCACCAATTATCCGCTGAGAGGGGCTATTTTAAACTATTTTGCCACCCGTTCCGCCGGGGTGCTTGCCAAAGAGCTTGAAAATCAACTGAAACACTACCCGAAAGAAAAGCTTTTGCTTATGATGAACATGCTCGGCAGCCATGACACCGAAAGGGTTATAAACGCCTTGTCGGGGGTTATGCCGAGCGGCAAAACCGGAACGGAGCTTAAAAACCTTAGCCTTTCAAAAGAGCAAAGGGAAAGAGGGAAGAGGCTTTTAAAAGCCGCTCATTCGCTTCTCGTCTGTCTGCCGGGAATCCCTACCGTGTATTACGGCGACGAGACTTCCCTTGAGGGCTGGCGCGACCCCTTTAATCGAAAAACCTTCCCGTGGGGGAGGGAAGACACAGAAATGACAGACTTTTTTAAACAAACAAACAAGCTGAGAGCGACCCTTGACCCGATTATTTACGGCGGCACCGAAATTTTGCAGTCAAACGACGGGTTTTTCGTGTTCGAGCGGAACTTCGACGGAAAATCCGTGCTCTGCGTGTGCAACCTTAACCCCTGCCACAGCTATAAAGTTAACGGCATGTACACCCCGGTGAACGAAGCGGGGGCGAAAGGCGAGGTCAGGCCGTCGGCAACGGGAATATTTTACCGAGATTATTGACAAACATTTCTTAAAGCATAAAAATAAGGAGGACGAAAAGATTAATGAAGACTAAAATTGCTTTTGACCTCGCCGCTCTCGGCGTCGAGAAAGGCGATGTTCTTCTCGTTCACTCATCGTTCAGATCGCTCGGCGGCGGAGTCACCGGGGAAGAAGTCATCGAGGGGCTGAAAGAGGCGCTGGGCGAGAGGGGAACGCTTGTCTTCCCGGCTTTGTCCTGGAAGAACGTAAACCGCGAAAACCCCGCGTTTGACGTCAGGGAGACAAGTTCCTGCATAGGATACCTCCCGGAACTCTTCAGAAACTATCCCGGGGCTGTCAGATCTCTCCACCCCACTCATTCCTGCGCCGCGCTCGGGGAAAAAGCGGAGGAAATAACAAAGCGTCATTACCTCGACCGCACCCCTGTCGGCGAAAACTCGCCGTTTAGAAAAATCCGCGACTATAACGGAAAAATTCTGTTCTTAGGCTGTTCTTCGCGGCCCAACACCTCCATGCACGGCGTGGAAGGATTGCTGGAGCCCGACTACCTGTACGGCGGGCATAATAAATACACCTTGACAAATTACGACGGCGTGTCATATAATGCAACATACCGCATCCATGGCTTTGCCGGCGTAGTCCAGCGTTATGATCGGGCGGAGGCGCTTTTAGACTCGGATGAAAAATCATCAGGGCGCGTGCTCGGAGCGAATTGCGCGCTTATGTCTTCGCGCGCGCTGTGGGAAAAGGGATATGACGCCATAAAGGCATATCCCCGTTTTTTTGTGGATATCAGCTTATGAAAGAGACATCGACAATGTTCAGAGAAACAACAAAACAAGAATTAGGACAGGGACAGGGACAGGAACAAGAACAAAACAACAAGACCACGCTTATTTTATGGGAAGTCTGCGAAAGTTTTAAACTTGGGAAGCCTGTTGATTGGGAACAAATAAAACACGGCAACGTAAACCACACCTACCGCGTGGATGTGCGGAAACAAAAAGGGATACGCTCTTATATTCTCCAGATGCTAAACTCAAACGCGTTTAAAACCCCCCAGAAGAACGTTGAAAACCACGCCGTTATAACCAAAC
Source organism: Eubacteriales bacterium (assembly GCA_041672465.1). Classification (GTDB taxonomy): domain Bacteria; phylum Bacillota; class Clostridia; order Oscillospirales; family CAG-382; genus UBA1206. The sequence goes on along the minus strand of JBAYZO010000024.1, from coordinate 4,874 downwards.
ATCTTGAAGAAAAGCTAAGGACAGACCCGGATGTAGGAAGAAAAACGGTAAGGCTTTATACAACCGAATACGGCAGCTATCTCTATGTCGACAGCGAGGGCCACTACTGGCGGGCGATGAGCTTTGTGTACGGCGCGCTCACGGTTAACAAGCCCGACTTCGTCATTATGCAAAAGACGGGCGAGGCGTTCGGTACCTTTCAGTCGCTTTTGTCCGACTGCCCGGCAAACCTGCTCCACGAAACAATCCCCGGCTTCCACGACACCGAAAAGCGAATGAAATCCCTTATCTCCGCCGCCAAAAAAGATGAATACGACCGGCTGCGGGAGGTTAAGGATTTGTTTGACTTTTTGTGTTCGCAATCCCAAAGGGCTGTTTTCTTTAAAGAGGCTCTTGCCAAGGGCGACATTCCGCTCCGAGTGACGCATAACGACACCAAGTGCAACAACGTGATGTTTGACGAGAAAACCTACGCCCCGCTCGCCATAATCGACCTCGACACGGTTATGCCGGGCTTTGCCGCCCATGATTTCGGCGACGCCATACGTTATGGCGCGAACTTTTCCGGCGAGGACGAAGAAGACATGTCAAAAATCGGGCTTGACCTTGAAATGTTCCGCTCGTTCGCCGAGGGCTATATACCAAAGGTCAAGGACAGCTTTGAACCGCATGAGCTTAAAACCCTCCCCCACGGGGTGACCGCAATGACCCTTGAGCTGAGCTCCCGCTTTCTCACCGATTACCTTGAGGGCGACAAATACTTTATAACGAGAAAAGACAAGCACAACATGCTGCGCGCGAAGTGTCAAGCGGAACTTTTAAAAGACGAGATAACGAAGTTTAACGAAATGACGGCAATTGTTGACAAAATTATATGAATTACAAAAAAATTCACATTTTTTATATTTTTTATTGACAAAGTTTTTTCTTTGGTATATAATGCAAATGTGTACAAATATTAAAATATTTATAACTTATATTTTGGCGGTGTAAAATGACAGAAAATTATTCCGCAACCGCCATTCCCGCGTCTGACGACGAATCAAAGCTTATCACTTCGGCTAAAAGCAACGATGAAGAAGCTTTCGGCATTCTTTACAAACGCTACCTGCCCACAATTTATTGGTATGTCAAATCGCTCTCCCCGCCGTATTCGGAAAAAGACGACCTTGTTCAGGAAGGCGTAATCGGTTTTATAAAAGCTATCCGCACATATGACAAAACATACGCGTCTTTCAGGACATACGCCTCGCTTTGCGTTAAGCGCAGCATTATAAGCGCCTTGCGGAAGTACAAGCGTCAGTCGGGTTTTGCCCTGCCGATTGAAAGAACGCTCCCCCCCGAAGCGATATTCCCGGAAACGGAAGTAATCGAGCGGGAAGCGGGGAGACTTCGTTATAACGAATTTATAAAATCGCTTTCGGAATTTGAACGGCAAACCCTAACGCTTTATTTGTCGGGCATGTCTTACGCGGATATGGCCGATAAGCTTAACTGTTCGCAAAAGAGCATTGACAACGCCATTACACGGACAAAGCTAAAAATCAAAAGACAATCTAAAAACTCACCTTAAAGTAATATGCCCGAATAGCTTAACCAGAGCGGCCGGAAGGCAGATGGCGGTTTAAAGCCGCCTTGGGGTTATTATAAAAAATTCAAGCGAGGTAGACAAGAATGTACGAAGACAAAACATTGGTTTGCAAGGAATGCGGGGGGGAATTTGTTTTTACCGCAGGCGAGCAGGAATTTTACTCCGCGCGCGGTTTCCAGAACGAACCCCAGCGGTGCAAGGCCTGTAGGGACGCGAGAAAAAACGCGGCAAAATCGCCGAGGGAGATGTTTACGACCGTTTGCGCCAACTGCGGCAACGAAGCCGTCGTTCCTTTCCAGCCCTCTACGGACAGACCGGTTTATTGCAGCGAATGTTATGCTTCAATGAAGCAGAAATAGGCTGTCATTTTATATAAAATATAAAGTTATGCCTTGCAAGAAGATCGCTTACGGCGTTCTTTTTGTTTTCGCCCGCTTTTTTGCATGGTTGCAGTTCTCTTAATTTACAAGTATTAAAGGATAAATTTTTCAATTAACAGTCGCAATCAAAACAATAAAAAAGAGAGCGTTTGATATAAAAAGGATGGTGAAGTATGTCAAAACTTTGGGAAGGCCGCCTTTCGGGGGAACCGAGCAAACTCGCGGAGGATTTTAACGCCTCTGTTTCATTTGACAAGCGGCTTTATAAACAGGATATTTCCGGTTCGGCATCCCACGCGCTTATGCTCTCAAAGCAGGGAATCATAAGCGAGAGCGAGGCCGACGACATAATAGGCGGGCTGAGCGGAATTCTCGACGACCTTGATTCCGGGCGGCTTGAAATTGATATGGGTTCCGAGGATATCCACACTTTTATTGAAGTCGAGCTTACAAAGCGCGTCGGCGACGCCGGCAAAAAGCTCCATACCGCGCGTTCGCGGAACGACCAAGCGGCGCTTGACTTAAGGCTGTATGTTCGTGACGAGACGGGGGAGATTTTAAAAGGAATAAAAGCCTTGATGCGTGCTCTCCTTAAAAAAGCGGGGGAACACCTCAACACCGTTATGCCGGGGTATACCCACCTTCGGCGCGCCCAGCCCGTCACTTTTGCCCATCACCTCACCGCCTATGCCGCCATGCTGCGCCGCGATTGCGACAGGTTTGAGGACACGCTTCGGCGGACAAACGTCTCACCGCTTGGCAGCGGCGCGCTCGCCGGCACCACATATGACATTGACAGATTTTTCACATCATCGTCGCTGGGCTTTTCCCGCCCCTGCGATAACTCCATGGACGGGGTTTCCGACCGCGACTTTTGCCTTGACTTTTTATATTCCTCCGCCGTTTTGGCGTCTCATTTGTCCCGCTTTGCCGAGGAGCTAATCTACTGGTCGGGGCTTGAGTTTGGCTTTATCACCATAAGCGACGACTTTTCCACCGGCTCGTCAATAATGCCGCAAAAGAAAAATCCCGATATCCCCGAACTGATAAGGGGAAAAACCGGGAGGGTTTACGGAAATCTGATGGGGCTTCTCACCGTTGTAAAAGGGCTTCCGCTCGCTTATAACAAAGATTTGCAAGAAGACAAAGAATTTGTGTTTGACTCTGCCGACACCGTGAAAAACTGCCTTTTGGTGATGGCTCCGCTGGTTGAGAGCATGAGCGTCAATAAAGAAAAAATGAAAAAAGCCGGGGAGGAGGGGTTCCTCGGGGCGACGGACTGCGCCGACTACCTTGCAAAAAAAGGAATGCCCTTCCGCGACGCGTATAAAACCGCGGGGAGAATAGTCGCCTTTTGCGACAGGTCAAACCAAACGCTTGACAGCCTGCCTCTTGAAAAATACAGGGAATTTTCTGCCTTGTTCGGGGAGGACATCTATGACGCCGTCTCCCTTGAAAACTGTGTTTCGCGGCGGGTCTCATACGGCGGCCCCTCGCCGGGGGGCGTCGCGGAACAAATTAAAATTTTCAGTTCGTTTTTAGAAAAAAGCGAAAATTAAAGGGGGCTCGCCCCCTTTTTCAGCGCTTATTATTCTTTGCGTTGATTTCTCCGTAAACTTCGCTCTTTTTAACCCCTCTGTCGCTTGCCGCCGCTTTTATGGCGTCCATTTTGCTAAGTCCCATGTCAAGGTAATAATTAACATGCTCGGCCGCGGTAAGCCCCTCCCGGTCATTGGCGGAGATGGTTTTTTCGCCCCCCGCCACCACAAGGACATACTCGCCCTTTATGTTTTCGGTTTCTTTCGCCGTTTGCAGCAGGGAGCCGAGGGTTGAGTAGGTAATTTTCTCGTTGAGTTTTGTGAGTTCCTTGCAAAGCGACGCCTGTCTGTCGCCAAGCGCCGAGAACAGCTCCTCCAACACCCGCGGCAGGTCGTGCGGGGGCGAGAAAAACACCATGGCGCGGGTCTCACGCCTGTATTCGTCCAGCCGGGCCTTAAGTTCCGAGCGTTTTTCAGGGAGAAAACCCTCAAAGCAAAACCTCGCGCAGTCAATCCCGCTTGACGAGACCGCGACGGCGGCGGCGGAAGGGCCGGCAATGGGGATAACCCGGATATTTCCCTCATGGCACATCCTCACAAGAACCATCCCCGGGTCGGATATCGCGGGTGTGCCGGCGTCGGTGACGAGAGCCGCGCTTTCCCCGCCGGCTAACCGTGACAAAATAAGCCGGCCTTTTTTGTTTTTATTGTGCTCATGGTAGGAGACAAGCGGTTTTTTTAATCCTAATATTTTCAGTAGCCTCCCCGCGACCCGTGTGTCCTCGCAGGCGATAAAATCAACTCTCCCAAGCGTTTCCCTTATCCGCGGGGAGACGTCCGACATGTTTCCGATCGGGGTTGGGACGACAAATAACTCCCCCATGTCAAACCTCTTTTTCGGCCGCCTTTTTGCGGTGCTTGATTTTTCTCAGCCAGAGATAAAATACGGGGAGATGGTTTACCAAAAAATCTTTTATCCTGTTCCTAACCGAAGAGTAAACGTCGTGAACAAACACCAAAAACGCGTGGGGGACATATTTCCCCGTCACCCGCTTGTCAAGGAACTTTTCATATATTTTGCCGATCTTGGGCGGCAGCCGGTAGGCAAGCTTATAGCGCTTTACAAAATGGGCGAAATAAGCCTCTATAAACAGCACTTCTTTTTCGGGGAACTGTTCCTGAACCAGCGGAACCCTTCTTTTCGGGTCGGCGCCGTCGGGTAAAAAGCCCGCCTCTTTTGAAATATCATAGAGCGCCGTGCCGGGGTAGGGGTAAAATATATTCGGGATCACGCGATCGGATTTTATCCTCGCGTTTAATTTTATGGTTTTTAACGCTCTGTGAATATCCTCAAACGGAAGCCCG
>JBAYZO010000023.1:0-23854 GCA_041672465.1 Eubacteriales bacterium | reverse complement strand
GCATTGCCTGAGCGGCTTGGAGCAGGATATTATCCTTTGTGTATTCCATTATCTCCTCCGCCATATCGACGTCTCTCACCCGGCTTTCGGCCGCTTGCAGGTTTTCTTTTGTGGTCGCCATGTTGTTTGAGGCGTGTTCGAGCTGGTTCTGCTGAGCGCCGTAAGAAGCGCGCTGGGTGTTGACCTCGGTTATGGCTTCTTCAACCAAATCAACAGTTACATTCGCCGCGTTTTCCGCGGTTGTGGCGGCCGCTGTTTTAACCGTCAGCGCGTTAAGCTTTTCGGTTTTGGACTGTTTGATGGTTATCGATTGAGTGGCGTTTTCGCCGTACGCTATCGTGGCGGCGTTGCCTGTGCCGTCCTTGGAAGTTAAAACTCCGGCGCTGTTTTCCTGCTCGCCGAACACGGAAATACCGTTAAACTTGGTATTGGCGTAAATTTCGGCGACCGCGGTGCCGAGCGCTTTCATCTCCGCGCCGATATTAATTTTATCGGCGTCGCTGTAAGTTCCGTTTTGCACCTGAACGGCAAGCTCTTTAAGACGAGTGAGCATATCGCTGACTTCGTTGAGAGCTCCCTCCGCGGTTTGGATAAACGACACGCCGTCCTGAGCGTTGCGGTTAGCCTGAGTCAGCCCGCGGATTTGGCTCCGCATTTTTTCGGAAATCGAAAGACCTGCCGCGTCATCGGCCGCTCTGTTTATGCGGGATCCGCTGGAGAGCTTTTCCATTGACTTATTTGTGGTAATCGCGTTTGAACTGTACTGACGGTAGGTGTTCATCGCCGCGACGTTGTTGCTGATACGCATTATTTTCTTCCTCCTTGAATTTTTTTGGAATCCATTCCTTTATAATTTGTTTTTTGCCCTAAGCGGCTTTACTTAAGCAGCATTACCTAAGCAGTTGGAGCACTCCCTGCGGCTGGGAATTCGCCTGCGCGAGCATTGCCTGAGCGGCTTGGAGCAGGATATTATCCTTTGTGTATTCCATTATCTCCTCCGCCATATCGACGTCTCTCACCCGGCTTTCGGCCGCTTGCAGGTTTTCTTTTGTGGTCGCCATGTTGTTAGAGGCGTGTTCGAGCTGGTTCTGCTGGGCGCCGTAAGAAGCGCGGGTGGTGTTGACCTCGGTTATGGCCGCTTCCACAAGCGTGACGGTGACCGCGCCGGGGGTGGTCGCCGCGTCTTTTGTTACCGCCGTTAAAGCTTTAAGGCTTGTGACGGCGGCGCCGGCGATTGTGATTGACTGCCCGCCGTCCTCCCCGTACTTGATGACCGCGGCGTCACCTGCGGCGGCGGTTGTGATCGCGCCGTCCGCGGCCGTTTGACTGCCGAAGACTGAAATGCCGTTGAACTTGGTGTTGACATAAATGTCCGCTATCGCGTTGCCAAGCGCTTTCATTTCCGAGCCGATGTTTTTCTTGTCATCCGTGCTGTAAGTTCCGTTTTGCACCTGAACGGCAAGCTCTTTAAGACGGGTGAGCATGTCGCTGACTTCGTTGAGAGCGCCCTCCGCGGTTTGGATAAACGAAACGCCGTCCTGCGCGTTGCGGTTAGCCTGTGTCAGTCCGCGGATTTGGCTCCGCATTTTTTCGGAAATCGAAAGCCCTGCCGCGTCGTCGGCCGCTCTGTTGATGCGGGAGCCGCTGGAGAGTTTCTCCATCGACTTGTTCGTGGTAATGGCGTTTGAACTGTACTGACGGTAAGTGTTCATCGCCGCGACGTTGTTACTGATACGCATTTTTTCTTCCTCCTTGAATTTTTCCGGAATCCATTCCGTTTTTTGTAAGACAAACTCATTCATCTTAATATGAATGATTCATTTTAATATGAATTATTCATCTCCGGAATATATATCGGCAACAAATCGGCAAAATAAAATACTTTTTCGCCATAATAAAGAAAAGTTGCTAAATTGCCGATAATTTAACAACTCTTAACCGTTTTAGGTTTTTTATTACGTTTGTTTTGTTGATTTGCGGGGTTATTTGTTCCCTTTTAGAAGTTTTAATTCCGTTGTGTCTATATCTTTCACGGCCTCCATATTGTTTTTTATGGTATCGGCGACTTCCGTGCGCATGATTTTTATTTCCCGCGGGGCGTCAATGCCTATTTTAACCTTGTCGCCGTTTATTTCAAGAATAGAAATTTTTATCCCCGTACCAACCCCGATCACAAAGCTCTCATCGCTTTTTCTTGAAATAACAAGCATCAGACCACCGCTTCCCGGCGGTTTTTGGGGGCTGCTTTTCTAAAAAGCCTTTCCCTAACCGTATAGTCCTTGTTTTCAAGAATTATTTGTCCGCCGACTTTTTTTTCAAAGTTAATGACAACGGGGCTTTTCAGGTTGACTGTTGTGTCTTTAATCCGGGGCGGCAGCACCGCCACCACAAAAAAGTTAAGCTTGCCGTTTTTGCCGCAAAACAGCTTTTCCGTTACCCCCTCGGGGAAGACCGGATTATAATCGGCGAAAAAGAGATACGGGTCGACAAGAATAAGACGCGGGTTTTGGTTTTCTACCGACTGGAGATGAAACACAACGCCGTTATCGGGGTTTTTAAGCAGCGCGAAACGCTTTTCCCCCTCAAACCCGTAAAGCCCGTCGGGGAAGGAGATAATATCTCCCTCGTCGATATTTACAAACCCAAAGTCTTTTGTGTTAATTACCATAAACAGTGTTTCCCCCGGCGGAATGCCGCTTAAGCGGTTTCCTCAAGTTTTAAACTTTTTTCTTTAATCTCGGCTGTTATCGCCACATCATACGGGATATACTCAAATTCGATTTTCGGCGGGAGAAAATTCATCCTTTTGTTGCCGATAATATAATTAATTTCAAGAAAACCATCCGCCCAGTCTATTTTAGGCTTATCCTTTGGTATAAAGTCAAGCACGGCGGTGATGGTGGGAAACGATCTCCTGTACGCGAGCTCCGCGACGGTGACTTTTTCCGGGTCAAGCATGGCGTTGCCGTCATCCGTGTAGCGCGCGACCGCCTTAAGCGCCGCTTTTTTCGCGTATACGGCGGAGTCCTCAAGCACCCTGCGGGGACCTTTTATATTTAATGATTCAAAAAAATCCGTGTTATCGACAATCATTTTTATGGGGTGGCTTTTAATGGAATAGCCGCTCTTTTCGGTTTCGGCCTCTATTTTCGCGGGGGTTGTTTTCATAAGAAGCTTCGCCTTGGTGATCTCATATTTTAACGTAACCTGATATACCGTCATAATAAACCTCATTCCGCTCATAAGGCGGCTCGAAAAGATTTGGAGTTTTAGCGGGGAAACCTCCCTACCTTAAAAAGTCCAACAGCGAGGGCTGGAGTATTTTTGTGCCTATCTGCAGGCAAGCGTTATACGCCAGTTCCATATCGCCGAACTCCACGATGCTCTTGCTGTAATCAATGCTCTCAAGTTTTACCTGCTTGTTTTGGGCGTTGATTTTTTCGGATTCAAGCCGGGTTATGAAATAGGAAATAAAATTGGTCTTCTCGCCCGCGCTGACATACTTAAGCCGTATGTCATCGGACTTTGCCTTTAATTTATCCGAATAAAGCCCGATGTCGTCTATATCGTTTGTCTCTAATTTTGACGCTATTATCCCAAGCAGATTATAAATGTTTTCGGGAATTCCGTCCGAATCAACCCCGCTCCCCAAAAGCGCGACCCCGGAATTTGAAATGTCAAGCGCCGAGCGGGGGTCTATCCCGCCCTCAGCGCTCAAAGAAAGCCCTATGCCGATGTCAAGGTAGCGCGGCTCATCGGCAAAAACGCCGTTGTCCGCGTCTTGGCCTTTGTATAAAAGCCGCCCGCTTTGGCTTATGGTAAAAGGGATCTCGCCCACGCTGTCGCCGCCGAAAATATAATCGCCCGCGAACTGAGTGTTTACCGCCGCCAAAATCGCGTCCTGAAAGCTCCTCAGCGTCCCCGCTACGGTTTTTCGCACTTCAACGTCGCTTGTCCCCGTCACTCCCTGCGAAACCTGCGCTCTCGCCTCTTTTAATATCTCGTTTATATTCGATATCGCCGTTTCGTACTGGTCGACGAGGTCCTGCGCGTCCTTTAGGTTTGAGGTGTAGATATCAATAAGCGAAAGGTTTTTTCTCACCTTCATTGCCTTCAGCGCGTCGGTGGGGTTTTCGGAAATCTTAAGATAGCTCCGTTTTACCGCGATACGGGTGTTCGCCTCGGTGAGGTCGCCAAGGCTTTGGTTAAGACTTTTTAAATAGTTTTTTGTAAGCATATTGTTTGTTATTCTCATATCTTTACTGCCTCCGCCCTGTATTTTATCTTTGGGGAAACTGCCGAAATTCGCGGCTTATCGCCCGAATATCCCCATTCTGTTTATAATTGTGTCGAGCATTTCGTCAAGAGAAGTCATTATCCTTGCCGAAGCCTCAAACGCTTTTTGATATTTTAACATATTCACCGCTTCCTCGTTTATAGAAACGCCTTTTACCGCTTCTCTTTGGTTTTCAACGGTTAAAAGAACCGATTCCGAGGTTTTGGCAAGCGAATTGTAGTAGTCGAGCTCGATCCCCGCGTCAAACGCCGCCGCGGTTATATATTCCTCGAACGTGCCTTGAAAGCTTTGGGAAATCCGGCGCGGGGTTTCAAGTTCGGCAAGCATTAAGAGAAGATTGTCGTTCTGCCCCTTTTGAGGGTCGGGGTTGGTTGTGGCGGTTATATAATTGGCGTCCGCGAGCCATCGGTCGGAAATTTTAATGTCAAGCGCTGTGCTGCCTGTAAAAAGCGGCTTGCCGTCGCCGTTTAAGGTGTTGAACAGACTTGAAAATTCCTTGGCGAACATATCAAGCGCTTCTTTATAATAAGGTATTCCCTTAAAGTCGCTCTCGCCCTCCCCGGCAAGCGGCCCTTTTCCGTTTAAAACCTCAAAATAACCCATCATCATTCCGGAATCCGTTATAATCCCGCCGTTTTCGGTAGCGAGCGAAAATCCCGAATCCGTTTGGGTAAGGAACACATGGTTTGTGGCGGCGTGTTCCGCGTCTATTAGATATTCCCCGCCCGCCTTTACGCTTACCGTGCCGTTGGCGTTGGGTTTTACCGCTATTTGAAAATACTTTGAAAGGTTGTCAAGGTATAAGTTGCGGGTGTCAAGCAGCTCGTTTGTGGGGTTTCCCCGGAGTTTTTCCGCCTGTATGGTGTTGTTTACGGTGGTAATTTTATCTAAAACTGTATTTATGTCCTGAATCGAGATGTTTAAATCAGCTTTTTCCTGCGATTCTATATTGTTTAACTGTTTGTAGTAATAACTTAGCGTTTCGGTTATCTTTTGGGCGGATGATCTCACAAGCCCCGAAAAATCCACTTGCCCGGAGTTTAATGAAAGGTTTTGAAGCCTCGCGTAAAATTCGCCGAAAAAGCTCCCCAGCCCGTCGTTTATTGTCTCGTCGAACACGCCCTCAATATAAGACAAAACGTCGGTTACTTTTTTAAGAGCGGCGTTTTCGGAATTGGCGGTGCGGTAGCGCGAATCGAGAAAATCGTCCCGCACCTGACTTATACTGTCCAACGAAACGCCCTGCCCGTATTTTTCCGAACCCAAAAGCGCGTATTTATAGCTTGTCATCTCGTAATAAACCGTCGACTGACTTACCTCTTGGCGCGAATACCCCTGTGTGTTCATTTTGGTAATATTCTGCCCGGTTATGTCAAGCGCGGTTTGCGATGTCTGGATCCCGCTTTTAGCTATTTCAAATCCTAAAAAAGTAGCCCTCATAATTTCTCCTTTTTCACTAACCTCGCGTTTTTGTCGTATTTTCCCTCATTTTGCGAAAGCCCGAAACGCAGGGTGAGAAATTTGGCGATTTTCAGCCGGGTGTCAAGGAGTTTTGCGTTAAGTTCGTTTGTTTCTTTAATTTCCTTAATCAGCGCGTTCATTTCGATATGAAGAGGGGTGAATATTTCTTTTGTCCCGGGGTTTTCGGATATAAGCTCCGAAACGCTATTAACCCCCAACTCCCCGCACACCGCCGAGCGGCGGGCCTCGGCCGACGAACACTCCATTAAAATCGCCTGTTCTTCGTTAAGCAGGCTGTCAAGCGCGGGGATATCCCCTTTTTCAAGGATTGCGGTCTTTTGCTTTTCAACCGCCAGCAATCCGGACAGCGTGGACTTTAGTGATATCATAAGCTCGCCAAGGACAGTTATTTGGTCTTTAGTTTTTGTCATTTTTATTATTCCTTTTGGCTTATGCTCTGCGGATTTACTTTTTGTTTGCGCCTCTAAGCGCGTCGGCGATCTCGCTTGACGGGATATCATAGCTCCCCGACAAAACCTTCTTTTTTAAATCCATAAGCTTTTCCGGAGGCGTGGGTTTTTCAATTTCGTCCGCCGCTGTTTTAACAAGCTTTTTCATATGGGAAAACTCCTTCGCGGCCTTGGAGATAACTACCTTGTCGCCTTGGGGGGTGTTTGTCTCTATGCCGTTTTTTCCCGCCGTCTTGTTGTCAACAGCCGCTTGGTTGTATATTTTAGCGTTAGGGTTTTCGCCCCTGTTGATTTTCATTTTCTAACTATTCCCTTCTGTCAAGCCATAAACTTATTAAAACAATTTATACTTTAACATTTATTTAACGCGTTGTAAATAAATATTCAATAAAACTATTGTTCTAAATATATCTCGTTAAAGTTTAGGAAAAATAAAGCGAAAACATACTTTTTCCATAAATTAGTTTCTTAAGTTATTTATGTGCTGTTCAAGCTCGTCCGCGGTTTTAATCATCTGGGCGTTGAGCTGAAAACCCCTTTGAGAAGTGATCAGTTTAACCATTTCATCGGCTATGTTTACATTGGAGAGCATTTTGTAACCGAAAAGCACCTTTGTGGAATAATCGACCTCCGGAAAGCTTCCTTCGGGCATAGCGTAGCGGCCGGAGGAGGTTTTAATTAAACCCGACTCGTCCGGGAGTTTGAAAACGCCTAACTTTTCGCCCTCTCCGCCCTCGCCCGGGGAGTAAAGGCTTAGCTTTTCACCGGGGGCAAGCCTTATCCGCTCAAGGTCGGCGTTAAGCGCGAAGCCGCCGTTTACCGATAAATACGCCTCTCCCTCATGCTCGGTCACGGAAAAAGTTCCGGTTTTAGTATAGCTCACATTCCCGGCAGAGTCAGAAAAGGCAAGGTACCCCCCGCCGACGGCGGTAAACTCAAATTCTTCCCCCGGGACAACCATTCCGTCGGCAAGGCTGTCCTTAACCGCCGCCCGGCTGCCGCTGCCTAACTCATAGGCTTTTCCCCCCGCGGCGGGGGCGGCTTGCGTATCCGAATAAACGAGATCGGCAAACGCCACCTCCTGCGACTTAAACCCGTTTGTGCCGGCGTTCGCGAGGTTATTCGCTATGGCGTCGAGATAGACCCCGTAGCTCTTAAGCCCTGATTTTGAAATATAAAACGCGCTTATCAAAATTTTTTCCCCCTTAACCTTTTAAACTTTGGCAATTTCGTTTACGCTCTTCTGAAGCGCTTGATCGGCTATTTTAAGCATCTGGGCGCAGCTTTGAAAAGCTCTTTGGTCTTTTATTATAGCTGCCATTTCGTCTATAATATCCACGTTGGGCTTTTCAAGATACCCTTGAATCACCCTTCCGCTAAAGTAGCTTTGTTCTTCGCCCTCATAGATAAAACAGCCGCCGGCTACGTTTTTAAGGAGCGTTTTGTCGGTAAGGTTTGCCACGGCCAAAATGTCTACAAACTCATTTTCAGAGAAAACCTCTCCGTCGGAGTTGACTTCAAAACCTGCTTTCCCGCCGTTTGGCGAAACAGCGCCGTTTTGACCCATGACGTAAAACCCCTGACTCCCCACGAGAAAGCCGTCCGCGTCAAGGCTAAAGCTGCCGTTTCTGGTGTAAAACATCTCGCCGTCTTTGTTTTGTAGGGTGAAAAATCCCTCGCCCTCAAGGGCGAGATCAAACGCTTCGCCCGTGGGATACAACCCCCCTTGGTCAAAACAAACGGCGATTTCCGAAACCGCCGCCCCGCGGGAAGTGTTCCCGATCTTGTTTTGCGCGTCGTCCATTCGGTATGAAACACAGTCGCCGAAACTTTCGGCAAGCGCCTTTGACTTTTTATACCCCGGGTTTTCAAGGTTGGCTATGTTGTTCCCTGTTACGGCAAGGGAGGCCGCGCGGTATTTCATCCCCGACGCGGCGGCGGCTATAGTGTTGTCCATAAAAAGCATCCTTCCTTTCGCGAAGCGAAAACATTTTAACCCGATATGTATTTTGTGATTTTGTCTTTTAGCTTCCCCAGCGCCTTGGCGTGTATCTGCGATATCCGCGACGGGGTAAGGTTCATTACAAACGCGATTTCCTTTAGTTTGAGTTCCTCGTAATAGTAAAGGGTTATAACCGTTTTCTCGTTCGGCTCAAGCTCGTCCACGCACTTCACAAGGTTTTCTTTGAATTCCCCCTCGAGCAGCTTTTCCTCAGGGAGGGCGGACGGGTCGGGGTTTTCTTCGTGTACCGGTGAAATATCGTGAGTTTGGATAAGGTCCTCAAACGCGATAACATTGAACCCAAGCTCATGTGACCTTATTTTGCCGATTTCTTTTTCGTCCACGCCAAGCATTGCGGCAAGCTCTTTGTCGGTGGGCGACCTGCCGTTTACGCTTTGAAAGTTATGCTCGCGCTCGCCAAGCGTCTTCACCCGCTTGCGGATGTCGCGGGGAACCCAGCCTTTTTTGCGGATATAATCGATTATGGAGCCCCGTATCCTGATTGACGAGAAAGTGTCGAACTGTATTCCGCGGCGCCAGTCATAGCGATCAACGCAGTTTATAAGCTCAATAACGCCCTGATTTGTAATATCTTCTATGTCTTCTCTGTTTGTGAGAAAAACATTCATTCTCTTTATATTGGTGGTGACGATATACAGGTATGATTCCACGATTCGGTTGCGGAGCGAAATGTCTTTGGTCGACTCGTATTCGCGCCATACGCTCTCGTCAACCGTAAAGTCATTATTCTTATGAAAGTTCATGTGTCTGTTTATGTTTGTACCCGTATTCATTTTAATCTGTATACCTCTTTGCCAAAGCTAAGTCGCTTTTTGTCAAATCTTCACGGTGCCGACGGCCTGCACGTTGGTGTCCGGGCTTATCTCGTTGTAGGACAGCACAACAGCCTGCGAGGAAAACTGTTCGATAAGCCTTTTATAATAAAACCTCACAATGGGGGAGGTGAGCACAATTAAGTCTTCCACGCCGCCTTTTACCTTTTTTTCCTCCTCAAGCTGCGAGGTTACGATTTTTTGCATGACCTCCGGCTCAAGCGAGACATATGAGGAAGAACCCGACTTTTTAATATTGCTCATAATTAAGTTTTCAATGTCGGGGTTAAGGGTTATTACCTTTAAGGTGTTGTTTCTAACATATTTGCGGGTGATTGTCCGCTTGAGCGACTGGCGGACGTATTCGGTGAGTATATCCATATCTTTTATGCTCTGGCCGAACTCGGCGACGGTTTCAAGAATGGTGGTCAGGTCGCGGATGGGGAGCTGTTCGCCAAGCAGATTACATATGACTTTTTGAAGGTCCGCCATTGTGACCACAGACGGCACGGTGTCCTCGACAAGCTCTTTGTTTGTCTTTTTATAATTTTCAAGGAGGGTTATCAGCTCTTTCCTGCCCAACAGCTCGTCCGAGTGAATTTTTATAACTTCCGACAAGTGGGTGATTATCACCGAAAGCGGATCGATTACCGTGTAGCCGCTCATAAGCGCTTTTTCCCTGTTTTCGTCGATAATCCATTTTGAGGGTATTTTAAACACCGGTTCGACGGTGTCAATGCCGTCAAGCTCCCCCGCCTCGTTTGTCTGGTTCATGGCGAGATATCTGTCGGCGAGCACCTCTCCCGACGCCACCGTTTCTCCCTTTATTTTAATTACATATTCGCTTATCCCAAGCTCGGCGTTGTCCCTGAGCCTGACGGTGGGAATTACAAACCCCATTTCCTCGGCGAACTGTCTCCTCAGCATAACTACCCTGTTTAAAAAGTTGCCGCCCTTGCTCTCGTCCACCAGCGGGACAAGGCTGTAACCGAACTCAACCTCGATGGGCTCTATTGTAAGGAGAGAATATATGTTTTCGGACTTTTTGAAAAACTCCGTCTCGCTAAGTGTCGGGGCGGGCTTTTCTTCGGGCACCAAGGCTTGCTTTTTCTTTTTAAGCTTTGCGGCGGCGAAGATTAACGCCCCGCCCATCACCAGCAGGGTAAACACCGGGAACCCCGGCATGGCGGTGAGGGCTATGAGCGTTCCGCCGGTGATGAGCAGCACCACGGGGTAAGCGAGAATTTGTGTTTTAAGGTCTGTGGTGAGGTCGTTTTCAGACGCGGCGCGGGTGACTATCATACCCGTGGCGGTGGAAATGAGAAGAGCCGAAGTCTGGGAGACAAGCCCGTTGCCTATAGTGGCGGTGATATAAACCGACAGCACCTCGCTGAAAGTAGCGCCCCCCTGAACCATTCCAATTACAATTCCGCCTATGCTGTTTACAAAAACTATAAGAATTGACACAATGGCGTCGCCCTTGACAAACTTGGTCGCCCCGTCCATCGAGCCGTAGAAATCGGCTTCCCGCTGGATTTTTGAACGCCGTATTTTGGCGGTCTCGTCGTCGATAAGCCCGGAGTTTAAATCCGCGTCTATCGCCATCTGCTTGCCGGGCATGGCGTCAAGGGTAAAGCGCGCCGCGACCTCCGCGACTCTTTCGGCGCCTTTGGTTATGACTATAAACTGAACTATGATAATAATGACGAAAATTACAAACCCCACGACGGCGTTATTGCCTATGACATACTTCCCGAACGCCCTTATTATCCCGCCCGCGTAGCCGTCGTTGCCGAGAATAAGCCTTGTCGCCGCGACGTTCAGCCCAACCCTTAAGAGCGTCATTATAAGAAGCATGGAGGGGAACACGGCAAACTCAAGGGATTCTTTTATATACATGGTCAGAAGTAGAACCCCGAGCGAAAGGGCGATATTAACCACGAGCATAATGTCAAGAATTGAGGCGTTCAGCGGGATAATTATTAAAAACACCACAACTATGATAAAGAGCGTGAGCATGTTGTCAAACAGTTTTTTCATATTTTTGCTTAGCAACCCTGCCTTCCAAACGCTTTGATAAGAGGTAAATAACTATATGTTATCGACAGCCGAGGGTGACTATTTGCTTCCCCCGCCTTTTGATTTTTCTTTATTAAGCTTAAAGATAAACGCGAGAATTTCCGCGACCGCCTTGTAAAATTCCTCCGGAATGGGTCTGTCAAGCTCAACGGATTCATATATCCCGCGGGCGAGCGGCCTGTTTTCGGTTATATGCACGGAATTTTCTTTTGCGATATCTATTATCTTAAGCGCCACGAGGTCCCTGCCTTTTGCCACGACTATCGGCGCCTTGTCCTTTGGCGGCTTGTACTTCAGCGCCACGGCGTAATGAGTGGGATTTCGTATTACGACGTCCGAAGTCTTGACTTTTTTCATCATCCTAAGGGATGCCATCTTCCTCTGGACGTCTTTAATGCGGCCTTTTATATGCGGGTCGCCCTCGGTTTGCTTATACTCCTCTTTTATCTCCTGCTTTGTCATCATGATATTTTTTTCGTATTCCCACCACTGGTAAAGGTAATCGGCGGTTGAAAACAGCGCCATGTAGATGGAAATGCTGATCGCGATGTCATATATTGTCCCGCCTATTATCGCCATGGCGGGGCTTAGCGTTTGAAACGGGAGGGCGAGCATGGCTTTTGCCGCCAATTTTATCTTGCCGTAGACCACGGCGGCTATGATTGTCAGTTTGATAACTGATTTCATAAGCTCGATAAACGACTTTAGCGACACCATTTTTTTAAGCCCCTCGGCCGGGTTAAGGCGGGAAAACTTAGGCTTTAGCCTTGACGGACTGAATAAAAACCTTGTCTGAAGCCCCGTGAAGGTGATAACGGTGAGCGCGGCGGCAAGACCTATCGGGATAATGAGCAAAAACGCGTCGATTATGACTTTTATAAAAATTGTCCTCGCGGTGGCGGTGCCAAGAGAGCTGTATGACGCTATTCCGGCTATTCGCCCGGACAACCCCGCTTTGAGGTATTCGACAGCCGGGCTCATAAACAGTTTGAATAAAAACATCACCACCACAAAGCTGAGCGAGTTGGCGATATCGCGGCTGAAATAAATGTTGCCCTTTTTTCGCTCGTCTTCCCGCTTTTTAGGGGTTGCCTTTTCTGTTTTTCCGCTGTCCGCCATATTCTTCCCTTTTGTCAGTTCCGCCGCGCTACGCGATAAGTCTGTTTATCCCCTGCGCCATTTGGCCGAACATAAACGTTATGGTCGAGTCGAGCAGTTTTGAAACCGCCGGCAAAGAGGCTATCAACACCGCCAGCCCCACGGCGAGTTTTATCTGGAGCCCCACGGCGAAAATATTTAGGTGCGGCACCGCCCGCATCATAAAACCCAACCCCGCCTCGGTAAGCAGCATTATCGCGATCACGGGGAGAGCGAGCTTAACGGCAATGACAAGCACGTCGCCGAACAGCGCCGCCGCGTACCCCGCGCCGCCGAAGTTTATAACGCCTTTCCCCGCCGGGAAGAGTTTAAAGGAATCCGCCGCCATGCGGATAAGCGTGAGATGCCCGTTTGACAGAAAAAACACAAGGGTGAAAAACAAATTGTAAAGGGTTCCCGTTATCGCCATTGTGGCGTTGCTTTGGGGGTCGTATATCTTCCCCATCCCCAGCCCGATTTGAAGATCGGCCGCCTCTCCGGCGATAAGCGCCGCCGACATTATCAGCTGCATTATAAAACCCATAAAGAACCCCACAAACAGCTCTTTTATAACAATCAGCCCGAAAACTATAAAAGACGACGGCGAAAATGCAAACCCGCTGTCCCCCCACAGCGCGGGCGAGATATACAGCGCGATCGCGGCCGAAAGCCCGACTTTTACAATGGCGGGAATGCTCCGCCTGCCGAAAAACGGGTTAAACAGTACTGCGCCGGAAACCCTTGTAAAAACAAGAAGAAAAAATATATACCGGTCTGTGTCAAAGGTTGTGATAGTCATCTTCCCAAAGCCGCCTTAAGGTATAGAGTCTATCGACTTGAAAATCCTAAGCGTAAAGTCAAGCATTCCCGTTATAAGCCATGAACCCAATAAAATAAGAATAAGCCCCACCGCGACGATTTTAACGATAAAGGCGATGGACTGCTCCTGAATTTGCGTCGCCGCCTGAACCACGGCGACCACAAGGCCTATCCCCGCGGTTACGATTAAAAACGGGGCGGCTATAATCAGCGCGGTGGTGACCGCGTCTTTTATAATTCCCATTAAGTCGCCTTGGCTCATTTTGATGACCCTTTCATATGACGCGTAGGTTTTTGCGCGGTCTCAGTCTCAGGCTAATTAAAGCTCTGAACAATGGTTTGAAACAGCAGTTTCCAGCCATCGACAAGCACAAACAGCATTAGCTTGAACGGCAGGCTTATCATTGTGGGGGGGAGCATGACCATTCCCATTGACATGAGCGTGCTGGCGACCACCATATCAATTATCAAAAACGGCAGGTAAAGCAGAAAACCAATTAAAAAAGCCCGTCTCAGCTCGCTGGTGATAAAAGCGGGTATCACGACAAAGGTGGAAATCTCATCAAGGTCCTCGGGTCTTTCTTGGTCGCTTATGCTTAGAAAAAAGTTGATGTCCTCGTTTTTTGTCTGTTTGAGCATAAAGTTTCGAAGCGGGACGACGGCTTTGTCAAGCATTTCCTCGGACGTTATAACTCCGTTTTTATAGGGGGTATACGCGACGGCGTCTATTTCGCTCACCACAGGTCCCATGATAAACAGCGATAAAAACAGCGCGATGCCTATGAGCACTTGATTGGGAGGGGTTTGCTGAAGCCCCAGCGCGCTCCGAAGAATGGAAAGGACAATAAGTATCCTCGTAAAGCAGGTGGTCATTATTAAAACGCTTGGAATAAGCGCGATAAAAGTCAGCGAAAAAATAATGTCAAGGGTGTCCGCCCCGCCGGTTATATTTTCAAGGCCTTCCCCGATTTGCGCTGATTCGCCCTCGGCGACTGCCGAAAACGACCCGGCGCAAAGGATAAAAGCCGCGAAGACCGCAAGCAATAAAAGCTTAATCACCCGTTTGGTGCCGGGCTTGATTTTTACACGGCTATTTGTCATTGCTTTTTTTGCCCCGTTTATTTTTTCTGAACTTTCCGATAAGTCCGTCCGAACCCAGCGCGGAAGACAATATCCCGGCAAAATCTGTTCTCTCCTGTCTTTGGGGCATGTTTTCGGGAATCTCCCCCGTGAGTTCGCTCAAAAGCTCCACCCCGCCGTTTGACAGCGAAACGAGATATGTCTTTTCCCCCACCCGCACCACAAGGAGATAAGCGTCTTTTCCCAGCGCCGCTCTCTCGATTACTTTAATTACGCTGCCGGACGAAAATATGTTTTGCCGTTTGGCAATCCACTTGCTTGTGAGGTACGCCAAAAATATGACGAACACCACCACAAAGAGCGGCAAAATCAAGCTGATAATATCCACGCGGCAAACTCCTTTATTTCACCCCTAAGACTTGGGTTATCCTCACGCCGAAGTTATCGTCTATGACAACAACGTCGCCTTTGGCTATGAGCTGTCCGTTGACGATTATGTCAACCGGCTCTCCCGCTTTTTTGTCAAGCTCGATTATAGAGCCTTTCGCGAGGTTCAACACTTCCCTCACGGGCTTTTTGGCGTGGCCTATTTCCACCATTATGTTAAGCTCGACGTCCATGACAAGGTCAAAGTTTACCTGCTCGGGTCCGGTATCGTAGTTTTCGTCCCCGAAACTTTCAAACATGACTTCTCTTACATTCACATTCCTACGCTCCTTTTCAATGTCAGGCGCAAATGATTTCTTTTCGCCAATGGCGGGCGAGGCTTGTTTTACGGCGTCCTTGCCGATTTCGGTCTCTTTTGAAAAAACTGTTTCCGGAATTTGTCTGTGACCGGTCACCTCAACGTCTTTGCCGTCCGGCTCGCGGGGAGAGTCCGTGTTGGCGTCAAACGCGGCTCCGACAAGCTCTTTTGTAAAGCTAACGGGGAGAACGGTTACAAAGCTGTTGTCCACCAGCCCTTCGACGACAAACTTAAAGCCGATGGCGACTATTTCACTGTTGCTCTCGTTGTCGAAAAAGCTTTTGTAAAACTCGTTGGGGTCAAGTATCTTCGGCGGAGAAATATCAATGCTTTTGCCAAAAAAAGTCGCAAGCGCGGTGCTCGCCGAACCCATCATCTGGTTCATAACCTCGCCAAGCGCGCTGAGGTGAATTTCGTCAAGCGGTTCGCTTTTGACACGTATTTCCTCCCCTTGAAGGGCGGCGACAATCGCCCTCGCGTCGTCGCTGTTCATAATCATAAGGTTTGATCCGCTAAGCCCGGAAAGATAGTTTATCTCCACCCCGATGGCGGGCTCAAGCTTTTTATACTCAAACGCCTCTTTGGCGATAACGGAAACCACGGGCGTGGTGATGCTGACCTTTCTGTTAAGCAGCACCGAAACGGCCGTAGCCGCGGCGCCCATGCTTATGTTCATTATCTCGCCGATTGTGTCCTTTTCAATGCTTGACAGGGATAAGTTCGGGTTCGCGCCGTTTGCTTGTTTTTGCATATGTAAAAACATCCTTTTGGAAAAAATACCGTTGATTTAGTAAAACTTCTTTATTTATCTTACCCATTAAAGTATTTGTTCAGCTTTATCGCCTTGCTCATGCTCTTAACCCCCGGCTCGCCCCAAAACCACTTGTTGCCGTTTACCGTGACAAGCACGGGCTTGCCTACTTTTGAGTCAAGCTTGAGCACGTCGCCGGGCTGAAGGTTCATCATTTCGCCGAGAGTGAGCCTGACGTTGCCTAAAATGGCGCAGACGTCCACAAACGTGCCGTTCAGCTCCTCCATCATGACATTTTTCGACTCGTCGGTCACTCCGGCGGTTTCTGTCTTTTCATTCTTTTGGAGGGTAAGCCCCATCAGCGGATCGACATATGTATAGGGGATACAAGCTGTTATCGTGCCTTTTATGGGGCCGATTACCACGTTGAGCACTATTACCTCCACTATCTCCTCAATGCGAATTGCCTTGATAAACCGCGGGTTTGTCTCTATCTGCCTGAGGGCGGCCACCGCGTCGGGTTCGCCCTGAAAGGTGTCCTGAATAAACATACAAATCCGTTTGAAAACCCGCTCCATAAGCGTTATTTCAATTTCCGAAAAGTCCCTTTGGGGGAGTCTCGCGCCCTCGATGCCGCCGCCGAGCATTCTCTCCACAAAAGTGAAAGTTAAAATGTTCGACATATCAAGCAGTATCGTGCCGCCTATGTGCGAAATATCCACAATGCCCGTCATAAGGGAGTCGGAAAGGGAGTTGTTGTACTCGTAATAAGGCTGTTCTTCTATCGACGCCGTGGTTATTTCGCAATAGTTACGCAAAAGCCCCGCGAAATACGCGGCAAGGTGCCTTGACAGCACGTCCACAAAACCCGCCAACATTTTGTTTTGGTCGCGGGAGAGCTTTTTAGGGCTTTTAAAGTCATAAGGCTTCGCGCCCTCGGTGATGTCCGACGGTTTTATATCGGCTTTTGTCCCTCCGGCAAGCTCGTTCAGCAGTTCGTCTATTTGATTTTGCGATAAAATTTCCGCCATCAGAAACTCTCCCTTTATGCTGTTGAGTACGCGCTTTAAACGTTAACCGCGGTTTTGTAAAAGTGATTATTCCTTTGGCTTTTCCGCTTTGACGGCGGGGGTTTTATGCTTTTTAAAATACACGCAGTTGCTGTTGTCAAAATAACTTTTTTTAAACTCTTTAACGCTTTCTATAATGACTTCCGGCGTCTCAAGCGCGTAATACTTCCTGCCGTCTTTCATGGTTATAAGGGTGTCGGGCATTTGCTCTATGATCTCTATTAAATCCTCGTTCATATAAAAGGTTTCGTTTGTAAGCTTTGTAAGTTTAATCATATTTATAACCATTCCCTTTAATTAAATTAAAACGCCCGCGCTACCTCTTAAGGTTTACAAGTTCCTCAAGCACTTGGTCGGAGGTGGTTATTACCCGGGAGTTCGCCTGAAAGCCCCTTTGAGCGACGATTAGATCGGTAAACTCTTTCGTGAGGTCAACATTTGACATCTCAAGCCCGCCCGCCACGAGAGGCCCCGCGGATTCGGACGCCGGCGCGTGATAAACCGCTTTGCCGGAGTTCGCGGTGGCGGTATAGTTCATATTGCCTTCTTGGGAGAGCCCTTCCGGGTTTGTGAAAACCGCGAGCGCCAGCTGCCCCAAGGTTTCCACCTGCATTGTTTTGGTGTTTGTGCCGAGTATTTTGCCGGTATTGTCAATATAAACGGCGTTGTAGTTCTCAAAATCCGCGATTTTAATTTTGTCAAGTTCGAGTGGGTCGCCGATCTCCGGCATTTGCCCGAGCACAAAGTTACCGTTTGAGTCGACAAGCGTGTCGTCGGAATTAAACCTAAAACTCCCCACGCGGGTAAAGAGAACCTGACCGGTGGGGTCGAGAACCGAAAAATACCCCTCGCCGGAAATATACAAGTCAAGCGTCCTTGAGGTCTGCTGATAGCCGCTTCGGGTCATAAGCAAATCAATGCTTGACACCGTCGAGCCGTAGCCGATTTGAGTGGGGTTTTCCCCTCCGGAAGACTCGCCGGGCGCGCCCGCGTCCGCCAAAGTCTGGTAATACAGGTCGGTAAACAAAACCTTGCTCGCCTTAAAGCCCGCCGTGTTGACGTTGGCGATATTGTTGCCTATGACGTCGAGCATTGTTTGGTGGGACTTTAGCCCCGTAACCGCCGAGAACATTGATTTAATCATTTTAACAGCCCTTTCTTTTTTATAATCAGCCTATTTTCCGTCTTTGTTTTTATTTTCAGCCTTATTTTATTTCCGTACTGGTTTCAATTACTTCAATAATATCCCCAAGCCCATAATATTCGCCGTCCACCAGCAGCATTGGGGTTCCGCTGTTATAGCTGACCTGCCCCACGTTCCCGGTAATGGCTCCGCCGCCCGCCCCGACTGTCACCGTCTTGCCGAGGAGCGACACCGCCATGTTGCTCTTTATGGTGTTTGTCAGCTCGCTTATTTGCGAAAGGGTTGAAAACTGCGCCATTTGAGCTAAAAACTGAGTGTTGTCCACCGTGTCAAACATGCTTTGGTTTTGAAGCTGCGCCGCCATCAGCTTAAAAAAGTCATTGATTCCAAGGTCTTCGACCCCGCTTTTTTGGCTTTGAACCCCGGCGGCTCCGTAATTAGGCGCGGCATGCGTTGCTTGCGCGGCTTGTATCCCGTCCATTTTTATAACCATCCCTTTCTGTCAATGATAAAACTTTTTTATTTAATAAAACCCGCTTTTGTTAAATCCTGCAATCGATTTTGCCTGAATTAAATCTCACCGGCAGGGCGGCAAGACTTGTTTTGGCTTTTTCTTTGGGAATGTCATTATTAAAAACAATTCTTCCGTTTGTCTGGGATTCCCCCGAGTAACCCGGCGTATCCTGTTTTATGTTTACGTTTATGTTTGAGCTTGTATTGATGTTTACCGTGACGCTGTTAAACCCGCCAGCTTTCGGGATTCCGCCAAGCTTTTCAATAAGCAGCCCGGCGCTTTCGGCAATAAGCGATTTTGACTCCGTACGCAAGGTCTTAATCGTGACTACAAGGTTTTTTTCACGGTTTTTAAGCTCGATAAACACTTCTCCAAGCCCCTCGGGCTTTAGTTTTATTCTTAGCATGGCTGCGGGTTTTTCGGGTTTTTGTTCGCTCACCCCAACTGCAGCAAGCGTCTTTTCAAGCTCTCTGACACCTTTTTCAATTTGAGAAACCACATTTTTAACTTCTTCCGCGCCCTCGGCAGTTACGGGCAAAAAGCCGCTTTTCCCGCGCGTGACGGGTTTTTCGCTTTGTATTTCAAAGGCTTGTTTGTCCTTTTGAACGGTTTTTAACGGTAGAGTTTTTTCTGTGTCTTTAGATTTGATTCCCGCCATTTTTATACCGGGCACAAAAGGTAAGTTGCTTTTTGAAAGAACCGGGGTATATTCCTTGGCGATGTTTTCAAGCGGTTTTATATATGCCTTATTATTATCAGCTTTGAAAATTACTGTATTTTCAAAACTTTCCGATTGATTTTTAATTTCAGGGCATTGATTGATTTTTTTTTGGTTAATTAAAATTTTATCATTGGCGGTCGACTGTTCTATCTCCGCAATTCCGGATTCACCGGCAACCTTTACCGGTTTTAGAGCGGGCGCGGGAATTGTTTCTGTTTCCAAAGATGAATAGCGGGGAAATGTTTTTGCTAAAACGCTTTCTCTGTGCGGGATTAATGGAATCTTTAAAATATCCTCCCTGCCCGGTAAATTATCAAGCGGGGGTGTTGCCATATTCACTGACTTTTGGGCGGCGGCAGTCGAAACGCTTTGGTCTTCACTTAGGTTTTGCCCGCCTTTTGCCATGTTTTCGGCGGAGGGGATTTTCAAACTTAAAAGCAACGGAAAAGACAGCCCTGCGGCTATAGCGGCGTTTTGTATATCGGTATCCGGTTTATTAAGGATTTTTTTATCTGTAAGCGCGGGGGCAACGCCAAAAACCAATGCTTTTATTTTGTCCGCCTCCTTTTTTGTTGTTGTATTGCTGTTTTGACTTAAATTTAAGCGGTCAGCGCGGATTTATGAGACACAAATTCCTCTATAAATTTTTCTTCTTCTTTTTGTTCGTTTGTTATATAAAGCTTATATTTTGCCTCTTTTAATTTCTCAACTTTGGTTTTTTCTTTGGTGACTTCTATAACCACGCCGGTTTGAGTTTCTATTTGCTTTTTTTTTGCTTCTATTTTAGCTTTCAGTTCCTTTATTTCGTCCCGGAGAGCGCCGATATACTTTAGCCTTGAGCCCGCCAACGGCAGAGCGATTCCGTCTTCGCAAAGGCGAATATATTCGTTTTTTTGGTGTTCGAGCTTTTTTAAAAGGAAAGTTTCTTGACTGTTTAACGCCAATAGCTCCGCCTTTAGCTTTTGGAGCGTTTCTTTTTCTTTTTTTAACAGGTGGGAAGAGTATTCAAGCACTTTTTCAAGCGAAAAGCTGAATTTTTTCATGGGTTTTTTACCTTGCTTTTAAATGTAAATGTTTTCGGCTTGCCTTCGCCCCGGCATAAAACACCGTTTTATTCAAAAACCCCAAGACCCTCCATAAGGCCGTATGTTTCGTCAAAGCTAAACCTTTCATCTATTCCCTGCCTTAAAAAATCGTTGATTTTATCAATAAACCTGATGGATTTGTCAATTTTCCCGCTTGTCCCCGCTTTATAGGCGCCTATGCTTATTAAGTCGTAGTTTTCATAATATGTGGACATAAGGGCTCTGATTTCAGACGCGATTTTCAAATGCGCGGGGGAAGCGATTTCTGTCATAAGGCGGCTTATGCTGGAAAGCGGCTCTATCGCGGGGTAGTGATTTCGCATTGCGACCGACCTTGACAGCACGATGTGTCCGTCAAGAATCCCCCTCACCGTGTCGGAGATCGGCTCGTTCACGTCGTCGCCCTCCACAAGCACGGTATAAATTCCCGTTATCGAGCCTTTTTCAAACCTCCCCGTGCGCTCAAGGAGCTTTGGCAGCGCGGCGTACAGCGACGGGGTGTAACCTCTGGCGACCGGCGGTTCGCCTATCGCAAGCCCTATTTCCCTCTGCGCCATCGCGAAACGGGTGAGCGAGTCCATCATTAAAAGCACGTCTTTGCCGCGGTCTTTGAAGTATTCGGCTATCGCGGTGGCGGCAAGCGCGGATTTAAGCCGCATCATCGCGGGCTGGTCGGAGGTTGCCACCACAAGCACCGTCTTTTTTAGACCGGCCTCTTTAAGGTCTTTTTCAATAAACCCTCTGACTTCCCTGCCCCTTTCGCCCACAAGGGCTATGACGTTCACGTCGGCCTCGATGTTCCGGGCTATCATGCCCATGAGGGTGCTTTTACCCACCCCGCTCCCCGAAAAAATGCCTATCCTCTGGCCTTTGCCGCAGGTGAGGAGAGAATCGATGGCCTTTACGCCCATGGTGATTTTTTCGTCTATCAGCGGGCGGGCAAGGGGGTTTTGGGGTTGGCTTTCCATGGGGTAAGCGGTAGCCGCGGGGATTTCGCCTTTGCCGTCGATAGGGTTGCCAAAACCGTCTATTACCCTCCCGACAAGCCCATCACAGACGGGGATTTCAAGCACTTCGCCGGACGACTCAACCACGCTTCCCTTGGTTATGCCACCTAACCCCCCATACGGCATGAGGAGGACTTTATTGTCCTTGAAACCCACCACCTCTGCTTTTATATACGAGGTGTTTTTGGAGTTATATATCCTGCAAACCGAGCCGATATCGGCGTTGGGGCCGGTGCTCTCTATGACCATTCCGACTATTTTGTCTATCTTGCCTTTTGTCACGGCTGTTTCCGCGCGGGAAACGGCTCCAAGCACGTCCTCGAACAACGCTCCAACCTCACTTGCGGATTTTATTTACAAATTAAGGATTAAGACTTAAGACTTAAGCTTTAAAACTTCTTTTTTTATAAGGCCTATCTGCGTTTCAACGCTCGCGTCGACTATTTTATCGGCTGTTTCCACAATAAGCGTGCCGTTCGGCGCCCCCTCTATAACACTTACCTCAAGCCTTTCCGCGCCCTCGACCATTTTTAAGAGATAATCGCTGTTTGAGGTGACAAAATCCAAGCTGTTCCCCGAAACGGAAAGGCTAAGCCACTTGCGGGCGGTCAAGTCTTTTACCGCCTTTTCAAAAAGCGCTAAAAATGCGCTGTCGTCCCGAGACAATCTTTGCCCTATTACTTTTTCCGCCACCGAGAGAGCTAAGTTAATAATATCGCTTTCGTTTTGGGCAATAAATTCATCTCTGTAACCGTCAAGGCTTTTGGCGAAGTTTTGTATTTCCTCCAAAGCCGACTCAAATTCGTGTTTTATGTCCTGCCTTGCTTCCCTTTCGGCGTTCCCGTAACCCTCGCTATACCCTTTTTCTTTGGCTGACGCGAAAATTTCCCCGCTCTTCTCTTTCGCGGCCTTTATAATCGATTCGGCTTCACTTTTCGCGGCGTCTGTTATTCGGGTCGTATCGGGAGAGCGGTTTTGACCATAAGAATTGCCAATCAGACCGCAGCAATAGGTTTTGTTATATAAAACCTTTTTCCGATCAACGCAAATATCGGCGTGCTTTAAGAGGTTAGACAATTATCTCATCCTTTCTTCCTCTGTAAATATATATCTCGCCGGACTCCTCAAGAGCCCTGACCTGATTAACAAGCTTCTGCTGTTTTTCCTCCACGTCCGAAAGTCTGACTCCGTGGAGATACTTCGCCTCTTCCTCCATTGTCTCTTTCATGCGGACAGACATATTCTCGTAAAACTTTTCGGCGGTTTCTTTGGTCGAGCCTTTGAGCGCGATGAGCAGGTCGTTGGGGTTGGCGTCCTGCAAAAAGCGCTGGATATATATCGGGTCGAGAGTTACAATGTCGTCGAACACAAACATGCACTGCCTTATAATTTCGCTTAGCGCCGGGTCTTTTTTTGAAAGCTCTTCCATAATGTATTTTTCGGTGCTTATATCCACCGTGTTCATTACCTCGGCGATATATTTCGTGCCGCCGATTTCGCTGACCACTCCGGGCTCGTTAAGCGACATCTTCCGCTCTATTAACCGCTCTATATCTTTTATCACCTCCGGGGAGGTTGATTGCATTGTGGCTATCCGCTCCACGATGTCAATTTGAATTTCCCTCGGCAGCTCGCTGAGAATGGCTGAAGATTGCTCTACCGTGCAATAGGACAATATCAGCGCTATGGTCTGGGGGTGTTCGTTTTGAATTAATATAAGGAGCTGTTTGGGGTCGGCTTTATAAATAAAGTCAAACGCCTTTACCTGCATTGACCTTCGCGCTTTGTCTATAAGGTTTGAGGCGACCGCCGCGCCCATGGATTTTTCAAGCACCGCTTTGGCGTACTCGATCCCGCCCTCGGTCATATAAGTCTGCGCTAAGCAAAGCCCGTAAAATTCGTCCATTGTGGATTCAACAACATCCGACGACAGGCTTTTCATGGTGGCGATCTCAACCGTCAACGCCTCTATTTCGTCTTCTCTGAGATACCTGAACACTTGCGACGCGTTATCCACGCCGAGGGTGAGCACCACGGTGGCGGCTTTTTTAAGCGCTTCCGAACCCAAACTCTTCGCGTTCACTTTCTTTCCTCTTCCTTTATCCATACTCTAAGGAGCTGCGCAACTGTTTCGGGGTTGCCGGAGGTAAACTCTTTTATCTGCCGCTTTAACGCCTGCTCTCTTGTCTCGTTTAGCACTATTTCGCCGGGGAGATCTTTTTTATTCGCCCTTTCGGATAAGGCTGATTCTTCTTCTATCCTTTTGATTTTTTCAAACTCTTCAAAGCGTTTCTTTCTTTTTTTCCTTGAAATCAGGCAAATAACAAAAATCAGAGTTAAAATGAAAAACACGAGAGAGGCGGCGATAATAATGACTTCCTGTTTGCTTAGGTTAATAAGGTCAAAGAACGATTTTTTCTCAGGAGTTATGACCGGTTCGGGGAGGGCAGGCGTGTAAAACTCGGCGTTTGTCAGCGCCACTTTGTCAGGGGAAACCCCCGCGCTGTGGGCGATAAGGTTTGTGTATTTTGCCATATCTTCTGTTGACAACTCTTTTGCGTTTATCACGGCGGCAATCGTTATGTCGGTGATATTCCCCCCGCTGTCCTGTATCTGCCTTATGAGCTGATTCACCAAGT
>JBAYZO010000022.1:0-24205 GCA_041672465.1 Eubacteriales bacterium | reverse complement strand
TTCTTTTCGTTCATAGTCCAGGCTCCTTTCGTGGGATATTTCCCAGACTTAATTCTACTATATTTTCCTTCCCAATGTAACTTCCATCGTAAATCCCACTGTGGAATTTACTTTGGGAATTAACTAATTAAAGAAAATTTTTCCGTTAAACTTAAAAATCATTGACAAAACCAAAACGCGGTGCTATACTTATAAAAAGAAAACTGAGAAATTTTAATTTTTTGGTTTTTATTTTACCCGTTTGGGTATTCAGTCATTAAGGTTTTAAGGTATTTGGAAAATGACAAAGCTTTATTCGTCAGGCAAGCATAGTTGCAAAAATTTTGACAATTATGACTATTACTATTACTTCTTTAGGTTTACGCCCAAAGAAGTGATTTGTGCCGCCGATTAAAAGTTTTCCTTAAAAACCCGGATCAAAGGGACTTGGGGCTGTGCAGAATCACTGCACAGCCCTCTTTTTAATTTAAAATAGTTTGTTATTTTGTTTTTCTGAAAGGAAGCATATTATGATCGTCGTACTCAAAGACACAACCGCGAAAGAACAGGAAGAAAGCCTTTGCCGCTGGTTTCACGGCATGGGAATAGACACGCATGTCTCAAAAGGCGAGTTCCACACCATTATCGGCCTTATCGGCGACACTACCAAGGTGGACACCAACCTGCTTGAAAACCTGTCAATAATTGAGTCGGTAAAGCGGATAACCGAACCTTTTAAAAAGTCAAACCGCAAGTTCCACGAACAGTCAACGGTGATAGATATCTCGGGCGTAAAAGTCGGCGGCGGGCATTTTCAAATAATCGCCGGGCCCTGCTCGGTTGAGAGCGAGGAGCAAATAAACTTTATCGCCAAAAGCGTAAAGGAATCGGGGGCGGCAATCCTCCGCGGCGGCGCGTTTAAACCCCGCACCTCGCCCTATGACTTTCAAGGTCTCCACGCCGAGGGCATTGATCTGCTCCGCGGCGCGAAAGCTGACACGGGGCTGCCTATAATAACCGAGATAATGAATATAAACGACCTGCCGCTTTTTGAGCATGTGGATATTATCCAAGTCGGCGCGAGAAATATGCAAAACTTTGACCTTTTAAAGGCGCTTGGGAAGACAGACAAACCCGTTCTTTTAAAAAGGGGGCTCGCTAATACACTTAAGGAACTGCTTATGAGCGCGGAATACATTATGGCGGGGGGTAACGAGAAAGTGCTGCTGTGCGAGCGGGGAATAAGGACTTTTGAAACCTATACCCGCAACACGCTTGACCTGTCGGCGGTGACGGCTCTCCACGAGCTCTCTCACCTCCCCGTCATAGTCGACCCGAGCCACGCCACGGGGCTCGCGAGGTTTGTGGAATCAATGTCGCTTGCCGCGGCGGCGGCGGGGGCGGACGGCATAATGGTGGAGGTCCACAACGACCCCCGGCACGCGCTGTCGGACGGCCCGCAATCCCTAACCCCTGCGGAGTTTGACCTCCTCGCGAAAAAAGTGATGAAAATCAGGGAGGCGCTGTCTTAATGAATATCGGCATTGTGGGGCTTGGGCTGATAGGCGGCTCGTTCGCGAAAGCGTTTAAGAAAAACCCCTCGTTTTCGGTGGCGGGTTTTGACAAGGACAAAAACATTCTTGACTTCGCCGTTATTTCGGGGGCAATCGACGCCGCGCTTGACGGCAATAATTTAAAGGACTGCGACGCTCTGTTTTTAGCCCTCCCGGTAAAGGCGGCTTCAGAATGGCTGGAGGTTAATTCACCGAAAATTGATAAGCGCACCATAGTTATGGACTGCTGCGGGGTGAAACGCCGCATTTGCGGGGTGGGATTCAGGCTTGCCGAAAAATACGGTTTTGAGTTCGCGGGCGGGCACCCCATGGCAGGTTTTCACAAATGGGGGTTTTCAAATTCGCGGGACGATATGTTTGAGGGAGCTTGCTTTGTGGTTGTTCCGAAGCGTTTTGACGACATTAAGCTCCTTGAAAAAATCAAGGATATTGTATCAAAAGCCGGGTTTAGCTCGATTTCCGTGACCACCGCCGCCGTCCACGACCAAATTATCGCCTTTACCTCTCAGCTCGCGCATTTGGTTTCAAACTCTTATGTCAAAAGCCCCACCGCGCTTATGCACAAGGGTTTTTCGGCGGGTTCGTATCAAGATTTAACCCGCGTCGCGTGGCTTAACCCGGCGATGTGGGCGGAGCTGTTTTTGGAAAACTCCGATAACATGCTGTTTGAAATTGACAGCCTTATTGAAAGTCTGGGTAAATACCGGGACGCTATTACCCGACGTGACGCGGGACTGCTTCGCGAACTCTTGGAAGAGGGAAAGCGCCGCAAGGAGGAGGTCAGCGGGGAATGAAAACGTTAAGGGTAAAGACCAACCAAAAAAGCTATGATGTGATAATAGGCGAGGGAGCGCTGCAAAGCGCGGGAGAGCTTATCAAAGAGCGCGGGCTTTCCGGCAGGGCGGCGATTATCACCGACGATAACGTGGCGAAGCTTTATTTTGAAAAACTGCGAAAATCACTTGATAACAGCGGAATAAAAAGCCTCTCTTATGTGCTTGGCGCGGGGGAGAGCGCGAAATCAGCCGAAAACCTTATCTTAATTTTGAATTTTCTCGCGGAAAACGGCTTTGATAAAAACGACTTTGTCGTCTCTCTCGGCGGCGGGGTGGCGGGGGATATAGCGGGGCTTGCGGCCTCTCTTTATATGCGGGGGGTTTCGCTTGTTCATATCCCCACAACGCTGCTGGCGGCGGTGGACTCGTCTATCGGGGGAAAAACGGCGATAAACCTTAAGGGCGGCAAAAACCTTGCCGGTACTTTCTGCCAGCCCGACCTTGTCATAACCGACCCCCTGACTCTCTCAACGCTGAGGGCGGAAGAAGTCGCGAACGGCTACGCCGAGATAATAAAATACGCAATGATTAAGGACGGGAATATTCTGAATCTTTCGTCTCAAAGTGAAATTATTTACCGCTGCGCCGAAATAAAGCGCGATATAGTCGCCCGCGACGAGCGTGACGGCGGAATAAGGCGGCTTTTAAACTTTGGGCACACCTTTGGCCACGCGGCGGAAAAGCTGAGCAGTTACACCCTCCCCCACGGCAGGGCGGTGGCGGCGGGGATGAAAATCGTCACGGCGGCGTCGGTTAAAAAAGGGATATGCGGGGGCGAATGCCTTGAATTTCTTTTGGCGGCGACTAAAAAGCACTCGCTTGATTTCGCTCTCCCCTACGGCGAAGACGAAATGTTCTTCGCCTGTCTTGCCGATAAAAAAAAGCAGGGGGATTTTATAAGCCTTGTTGTCCCGAAAAAGGTGGGAAAAGCCGAAATAATAAAAATAAGCCTTGACGAGGTCAGAGATTTTCTTGAAAAAGGGATAAGCTGAGGAAATTTCGCCAATTTTGAAAGGAAGTGCCATTAAATGATAACCACAGCAACCGTCAAACCAAAAGCGCTGAGCGGGGAGATTTGCGCGATACCCTCAAAATCTCATGTTCACCGGCTGTTAATAGCAAGCTCTCTGGCGGATAAGCATTGTTTTATCCCCTGCGGGGTTTTGTCGGGGGATATTTCCGCCACTTGCGCTTGCCTTTCGGCTCTGGGCGCGGGGATAGAAATACGGGACGGAGGGATTTATGTCACCCCGCTCACAAGGGATGAATTCGGGCGGCCTTTCGGAACAAATTCCCCCGTTCTGGAGTGCGGCGAGTCGGGCTCCACCTACCGATTTATCGCCCCCGTTATCTGCGCGACGGGTAAAGGCGGGGCGTTTCTTTTAAAAGGACGGCTTGCCCACCGCCCCATGGACGAATTATGGAGGGCGCTTGAAAGTCACGGATGCTCCGTATCGGGCAAGGGAAAAGACAGGGTGGAGTTAAGCGGGGTTCTCACCCCGGGGGACTACAAAATACGCGGCGATATTTCCTCCCAGTTTTTAAGCGGGCTTTTGTTCGCTCTCCCGCTCCTTGGCGGCGGCAGCAATATTGTTGTCGAAGGTGAGATAATGTCAAAGGGTTATGTCGAAAGAACGCTGAAAACGCTGAGGTTTTTTTGCGTTGACGTAAGCTTTGATAAAGATAATAACACTTTTTCCGTTAAGGGGGAACAGTCTTATTCGCTCCCATTTTCGGGCGGGGGGGAAACCCCCGTCCTCTCCCCCGTGGGGGACTACTCAAATTCGGCGTTCTGGCTTTGCGCCGCTGCGGCGGGGGGCGGGGATATCGCGATGAGCGGTCTTCCGACCGACTCATCACAGGTGGATAGCGAAGTGCTTGAGATACTAAGGCGTTTCGGCGCCGGAGTAAGCCGCGCCGACGGAAAAATAACCGTTACAAAACAAAAACTAAAGGGAATAACCATTGACGCCGGGGATATCCCGGACTTGGTAATGCCGCTCGCGGCGGTGGCGGCGGCGGCGGAGGGTATTAGCGTTTTTAAAAACGTGAGCAGGTTGAAACTTAAAGAGAGCGACCGGCTGGACGCGGTGCGCGACACAATAAACAGCCTTGGCGGTAAGGCTTCCCATAACGGAAATGAGCTTGTTATCCGCGGAACGGGAAGAATAAAAGGCGGCAGGGCAGACTCTCACGGCGACCACAGGATTGTTATGATGGCGGCAATACTTTCGGTCATAGCCGAGGGCGACATTGTAATCACCGGCGCCGACGACGTGGGAAAATCCTACCCCAACTTTTTTTCAGACTTTGAAAAGCTCGGCGGCAGCGTGACGCTGAATTAACATAAAAATAAACCGAAAGGCAGGTGTTTTCCCGAACTTTCCGCCGACGGCGGAAAACAAACGGGGAATAAAATGGGTTCATTTTACGGTCAAAACCTACGCGTTACAATCTTCGGGCAGTCCCACTCGGGCGCCATAGGCGGCGTCATCGACGGGTTCCCCGCCGGGCTTGAAATTGATACGGAAAAGCTGAAAAAGCTTATGCGCCGCCGCGCCCCCGGACAAAACAGTCTTTCAACCCCGCGGAAAGAAGACGACGAGGTCGAGTTTGTGTCCGGCCTTGCGGGCGGCGTCACCTGCGGCGCGCCCATTTGCGTTCTTATTAAAAACACCGACGCTCGTCCCGCCGACTATTCGCCTTTCAGGGACACTCCCCGCCCGGGTCACGCCGATTACAGCGGGCTTGTAAAGTTTGGGGAACATAACGATTTTTCCGGCGGGGGGCATTTTTCGGGGCGGCTGACCTCGCCCCTTGTCGCCTGCGGGGGGGTTTGTCTTCAGCTTTTAGAGAAAAACGGAATAAATATCGGCGCGCATATAGAGCAGGTTCACGGTATCGCCGACACAAGGTTTGATATGGTTAACCTTGAACCCGATCTTTTAAGGTCTCTCGCGGAAAAAAACTTCCCCATCATTGACGAGACCGCGGGGGAAAAAATGGCCGCGGCTATCGAGATGGCGCGGGAAAACAGTGACTCGGTGGGGGGGGTTGTCGAATGCGGGGTGACAGGGCTCCCCGCCGGGCTTGGCGACCCTATGTTTTACGGAATTGAAAACCGCCTTTCATGGATTTTGTTCGGCATCCCCGCCGTAAAGGGGGTTGAGTTCGGCAACGGCTTTGAGGCGGCAAGACTTTTCGGCACCCAAAACAACGACCCTTTTATTTTTGACGGCGGCAGGGTTAAAACCTCCTCGAACAATCACGGCGGCGTTATAGGCGGCATTACAACGGGAATGCCGTTGGTGTTCAGAGTGGCTTTCAAGCCCACCCCGTCTGTCGCTTCGACCCAAAAGACGGTTTCGCTTAAAGAAAAGGTTGAAGTCGATCTTGCCATACGCGGAAGACACGACCCCTGCGTTGTCCCGAGAGCTCTTCCCTGCGTGGAGGCCGCCGCGGCAATAGCGCTCGCCGACGCGTTTTTAGCGCCGAAATCCCACATTTAACTTATATTTTAAAATTAATAATTGGAGTGGACATTATGAGCCTTGAGGAAATTAGAAAAAGAATTGACGGCATTGATGATAAAATCGCCGAGCTTTTAGTAGAGAGAATGGAATGTTCCGCGGAAGTTGCAAAGGAAAAAGCCAAAACCAAAAAGCCTGTCTATGACCCCGAGCGGGAGCGGCAAAAGCTTTCATTTCTCGCGGAAAAAGTCGGCGAGCAAAACGCCAACCTTACCGACACGCTTTTTCCCCTTATTTTTGACCTCAGCAAAACAGTCCAGCACGGTGTTTTAAAAGGGGAATCCCCCATTAAACAAATTATTAAAACCTCGCTTAAAGAAACCCCCGAGCTCTTCCCCACCCGCCCGCTTGTCGCTTGTCAGGGGGTAGAGGGCGCTTATTCCCAGCTCGCCTGCGAAAAAATCTTCCCGGCCGGCAATATCATGTACTTCAGCACGTTTGACAGCGTGTTCTCGGCCGTCGAGCAGGGACTTTGCCGCTATGGGGTGCTGCCGCTTGAAAACTCCACCGCCGGTTCGGTAAACAGAATTTATGACCTTATGGCAAAGCACGAGTGCTATATTGTCAGGAGCAGCCGGGTGAAAATCAACCACTGTCTTCTCGCGAACCATGGCGCGCGGCTGGGGGATATAAAAGAAATTTATTCCCATGAGCAGGCGATAGCCCAATGCCAGCACTTTTTGCAGGGCTTAAAAGACGTTAAAATTATCCCCTGCGAAAACACCGCCGCCGCCGCCAAAAGCGTAAAGGAATCGGGGCGGAGCGACGTCGCGGCGCTCTCGTCGCCAAACTGCGAAGCGCTGTACGGGCTCTCGAAGCTTTTTGGCGACGTTCAGGACAACGGCGGCAACTACACAAGGTTTATCTGCATTTCAAAAAGCCTTGAAATTTACCCCGGCGCTAATAGAACCAGCCTTATGCTCGTCCTCCCCGCGAAGCAGGGCTCGCTCTACCGCGCGCTGTCGCGGTTCAACGCCCTTGGGCTTAACCTTATAAAGCTTGAAAGCCGCCCGCTCGCCCAGAGCGACTTTGAGTTTATGTTTTACTTTGACCTTGACACCCCCGTGTATTCGGAAAACTTTTTTAAACTCTTTGACGCGCTTGAGGGCGCGGTGACAAGCCTTAAATATCTCGGCAGTTACACTGAGGTGGTTTAAATGGGGTCTTTCGGGCTTATCGGCAAAAAGCTTGGGCATAGTTTCTCGCCCGAAATCCACCGGCTTATCGGCGACTATGAATACGGCCTTTACGAGTTAGAGCAGGACGAAGTAGAGTTGTTTTTTAAAAACACCACCCTTGACGGCTTTAACGTGACCATTCCTTATAAGGAAAAAGCGTTTTCACTCTGTGACTTCCTCTCGCCCGGGGCAAAAGCATCCGGAAGTGTCAACACGGTAATAAGACAAAAAGACGGACTGTTTTACGGCGACAACACTGATATCGCGGGGTTTTTGTCGCTTTTTAATAAATACCGCGGCTCTTTTTCCGGTGGCGGCGAAGCTGTCGTCCTTGGGTCGGGGGGCGCCTCAAAAGCCGTCTGCCTCGCGCTTGACGGCGAAAAAGTTCCCTATACCGTTATTTCAAGGCGGGGGGTCGGCAATAACTACTCTAATCTTTCAAGCCACCGCGGCGCGGGCCTGATTATCAACGCCACCCCGGTGGGGATGTTCCCCGGCAATGGCGAAACGCTTATAAATATAAACGACTTCCCAAACTGCGGGCTTGTCATCGATTTGATATACAACCCGCTGAAAACCCGGCTTGTGTTTGACGCGCAGGAGCGCGGAGTCGCCGCGGCCGGCGGATTGGGAATGCTTGTCACCCAAGCGATAAAGGCGGCGGAGCTGTTCACCGGTAAAAAATACGGAGAACCGCTTTATGAGGAAATTTTACAAAAGCTATATGACAAGATAAAAAATATAGTCCTCATCGGAATGCCGGGAAGCGGAAAAACCTCGGTGGGGAAACGGCTTGCCGAGCTTACGGGGAGAAGCTTTTTTGACATAGACGATATAATTGAAAAAAAAGCCGGAATGAAAATAACCGAAATTTTTAAAACAATGGGGGAAGACGGGTTTAGAAAGCTTGAAAGCCAAGAAATTGCCGACACAGCGAAGTTACGCTCCGCCGTTATCGCCACTGGCGGCGGCGCCGTGACCGTCCCCCAAAACAAATACCACATAAAACAAAACGGAGTCGTCGCCCTCATTACCCGAAAAACAAGCGAGCTTTGCGTCGGCGGCAGGCCGCTCTCAGCCCTCAAAGGGGTGGAAGCGCTCTTTGCCGAAAGAAGCCGCCTTTATGATGAATGGGCGGACGCGGCCTTCGTAAACGAAGATATTTTACAAACCGCGCTTAAAATAAAGGAGGAGTGTAACTTATGAAACTTCTTGTGATAAACGGCCCGAACTTGAATTTGCTGGGGATCCGCGAGCCTGAGGTTTATGGAAACAAAACCCTCTCTTCGCTTGAGGATGATATCCTCGCCTATTGCGGAAAGAGGAATATTGAGGTTAAATTCTTTCAGTCAAATCATGAGGGAACTATTGTGGATAAAATTCAATCGTCCCTCGGGGAGTTTGACGGCATTATTATTAACCCCGCCGCCTACACCCACACGAGTATCGCGATCCCCGACGCGATTAAGGCGGTGGGTATCCCCGCCGTGGAGGTTCATTTGACAAATATCGCTTCCCGCGAGGACTACCGCAGGGTTTCTTACACCAAAGAGGTTTGTATCGGGCAGTTCGCCGGCGAAGGCTTCGCGGGTTATCTAAGAGCTGTCGACCTGCTTTTTGAGTATTTGCAAAGCGGTGAAACACAAAATGCCGATAAAGTGTGAAATTTTTATGAATTTACAAAAAACAACTTGACAACGACTTTGAGTGGTGATATACTTTTTGCTAATCAAGCAGAAAAATAACCGAATTAAACGGCGTTTTTTAGAATGAATAATTAACGGGAGACCCAAATGCGCTCTTTTAACTCCGACACCGCAAAGCAAAGCTGTCGCTCCGCTAATAATGTAGTTGTACTATCTATTGGCATTATCATAGTAATTGATAATGCTTATTGGCGTTGCGCTGGCGGAGTAATAAAAGAGTAGCCCCAAAGCTCTTTATAAAACCTGCAGCAAAACGCCGCAGGTTTTTTTCTAATTTAGAGCGAAACAGCGAAACCGATAAGAAAAACATAAAATATTTCTTATCTTTTGAGAAAGGACTGACCGCACAATGATTTTAACAGGCGCGCAAATACTCATCGAGGAACTTATAAGGCACGGCTCCACCACCGTCTTCGGCTATCCCGGCGGCGCGGTGCTTGATATTTACGACGAGCTTTACAAGAATTCGCACCGCATAAAACACATTATCTCGTCTCACGAGCAGGGCGCGTCCCACGCCGCGGACGGCTACGCCCGGATAAGCGGCAGACCGGGGGTTGTCATCGCCACAAGCGGGCCGGGGGCGACAAACCTTGTGACCGGTATCGCGAACGCGTACCTCGACTCGGTGCCCATGATCGCGATAACGGGAAACGTCGCCGTTCCGCTGTTGGGGAAGGATTCTTTTCAGGAAGTGGATATTGTAGAGATAACCCAGCCCATTGTCAAGCACAATTTTATAGTAAGGGATGTAAACGAGCTTGAGGGCATTATCAACGAGGCCTACGCGCTTGCCGAAAACGGGCGGAAAGGCCCGGTGCTCATAGATATACCAAAAAGCGTTCAAAAGGCGAAATGCCTTTACCATGGCGACTTTTTCCCCGAATGGTCGCCGCGGAGGGCGGCGTATAACCTTGACAAGGCTAAAGAAGTTATTCAAGCCTCCCAAAGGCCTTATATCTACTGCGGCGGCGGGGTGCTTGCCTCGGGCGCGGAGGAAGAAGTGCTGGCTCTTTCAAAGCGGCTTTCCGCCCCCGTGGGGCTTAGCATGATGGGGCTTACAAGCCTCCCGCATTCGTGGCATTTAAACCTTGGTATGTGCGGAATGCACGGCAGGTACGCCTCGACAGTGGCGCAGTCAAAAGCCGATCTCGTCATCGCGGTGGGGGTCAGGTTTTCCGACAGAGCCACCGGCGACACAAAGGAATACTCAAAGCGTTGTTCGGTTATTCATATTGATATAGACGAGGCAGAGCTCGGCAAAAATATCCCGCGAATTATCGAAGTCTGCGGGGACGCCAAGGAAATACTGACTTCCCTTTTAAAAGACCTGCCGGAAAAATCAAACCCCGAATGGCTGCAAACCATAAACGAGTTAAAGCAAAAAGAAAAAGAAGCCGAAGACGGGGATAGCGCGGCCTTTTCGCCGAAAAATATAATCACAGCCGTCAGCCGCTACTGTAAAGAAGACACCCCCGTGGCGACAGACGTGGGTCAGCACCAGATGTGGGTTTCGCAGTACTTCCCCTTTGGCTCCCCCCGCACGCTTTTAACCTCGGGCGGGCTGGGAACAATGGGTTACGGCTTTGGCGCCGCCATCGGGGGCTGCGTGGCGTCGGGGCGTAAAAAAACCCTGCTGTTTACCGGCGACGGCAGTTTCGGCATGAATTTAAACGAGCTCGCCACGGCGGTGAGCCAAAAGCTCCCCATTCTTATAGTGGTGTTCAACAACGGCGTTTTGGGAATGGTCAGACAGTGGCAGGGAATGTTTTATTCCGAACACTACTCGCAGACAACTCTTGCCCGCGCCACCGATTTTGTAGCCGTGGCTAAAGCTTTCGGCGGCGACGGTAAAAGTATTTATTCACTGGAACAGCTAAACTCCGAACTGGAGTCCGGAGTGTGGGGGGCCGGGCCGTTTGTGCTCGACTGCTTTATTGATAAAGATGAGAAAGTGCTCCCCATGATCCCGCCGGGGGGAACGGTAAACGATATTATCCT
The DNA here is from genome assembly GCA_041672465.1 of Eubacteriales bacterium. Taxonomy (GTDB): domain Bacteria; phylum Bacillota; class Clostridia; order Oscillospirales; family CAG-382; genus UBA1206. The sequence goes on along the minus strand of JBAYZO010000022.1, from coordinate 13,401 downwards.
TTCAAGGGAGGTGAGATAATATGACGGGTGAATACGGCGCGGCAAGATTTACGGTGGGACTTATAGTCAACAACCATCACGGCGTGCTTAACCGCATCGCCGGGCTTTACGGCAAAAGAGGGTACAACATCGACAGCCTTTCGGTAGGGGAAACCGAAAACCCCAACCTTTCGAGAATGACCATTGTCTCAACCGGCGACGAATATATTAAAAGCCAAATAATCCGCCAGCTCAGCAAGCTGTATGACGTCAAAGCGGCGTTCCTGCTTGAAAAAGATATGTCCGTTTCGGTCGAACACCTGCTTATTAAGCTTAAAATCAACGGTTCGGGAAACGCATCGGTAACGGAGCTTATCAATTCCTACGGCGGCAAGGTGCTTGAGCTCTGCGAAAACTTTATTATCGCCGACATCACCGGCGCCCCCGAAAAAATACAGGCGTTTATCGAGCAGGCGAAACCGCTTGGCATTCTTGAGCTCTGCCGTTCGGGCGCGCTTGCGCTCTCAACCGGGGAAAACCATATGCTTGGCGTTTAGCCCTTGCTTCGCGGGCTATACTTTTTCAGTTTTCTGCGTACTTTCGGCTTATCAAGTTATTTATTTTTAAAAGGAGCGAATATATAATGGCAAAAATGTATTACGAAAAAGACTGCGACCAAACACTTCTCGGCGGCAAAACAATTGCGATAATCGGCTATGGAAGCCAGGGGCACGCCCACGCCCTTAACCTGAGGGACAGCGGACATAAAGTTATCATCGGGCTTTACGAGGGTTCAAAATCGGCTCTCCGCGCAAAAGAGGCGGGCTTTGAGGTTTATAACGCCGACGAGGCCGCCAAAAAAGCCGACTTTATAATGATGCTTGTAAACGATGAAAAAATGGCGGGGATTTATTCAAAAAGCATCGCCCCCAACCTAAGGCCGGGCATGGTTTTGGGGTTTGCGCACGGGTTTAACATTCACTTTGGGCAGATTGTCCCCCCGAGCGACATTAACGTGGTAATGATTGCCCCCAAAGGCCCCGGCCATACGGTGAGGAGCCAGTATACAGAGGGCAAGGGAGTTCCCTGCCTTATCGCGATTTATCAAGATTGTGACTCACAGGCGAAGTCGTTGGCTCTCGCCTACGCGGGGGGAATCGGCGGCGCCCGCGCGGGAGTGCTTGAAACCACCTTTAAGGAAGAGACCGAAACCGACCTGTTCGGCGAGCAGTGCGTGCTTTGCGGCGGAGTGACAGCCCTTATGAAAGCGGGCTTTGACGTGCTTGTTGAGGCGGGATATCAGCCCGAGAGCGCTTATTTTGAGTGTGTGCATGAGATGAAACTAATTATAGACCTCATCAACCGCGGGGGTTTTTCGCTTATGCGCTACTCGGTGAGCGACACCGCCGAATACGGCGATTATACCGTCGGCGACCGAATGATAACGGAAGAAACAAAAGCTGAAATGAGAAAAGTGCTGTCTGAAATAAGAGACGGCTCGTTCGCGAAAAACTGGCTTAACGAAAACAAAACCGGCAGGCCGTATTTTTCCGCAAAGCGGAAAAAAGAGGCGAACTCCGAACTTGAGACGGTGGGAGCCGAACTCAGGGAAAAAATGAGCTGGCAGAAGTGGGACGAAAAAAAGGAGACGCTTTAATGGCGAACAGACTAAACCTCAGTGAAATCTCGCAGGCGCCAAAACGCTCGCTGTTCCACGCCATGGGGTACACGGCGGGTCAGATGAGAAAGCCGCTTATCGGAATAGCGTCGTCATTTAACGAAGTGGCGCCCGGCCACGCGCAGCTGAAACAAATCGCGCGCGCGGTGAGTGAGGGCGTGCTTATGGCGGGGGGAACTCCCATGGAGTTTAACACCATCGGCGTGTGTGACGGAATTGCCATGGGGCACGAGGGCATGAAATACTCCCTCCCCTCGCGGGAGATTATCGCCGACAGCGTGGAGGCGATGGTTATGGCGCACAACTTTGACGGGGTTGTGTTTATCCCCAACTGCGACAAAATCGTGCCGGGTATGCTGATGGCGGCCGCGAGGCTTGACAGACCCTCAGTTTTTGTTTCGGGCGGGCCTATGATCTCGCTTGACGGCAGGGATTTAAACACCGTCTTTGAGGCTGTCGGCGCTTATCATTCGGGAAAAGCCACAAAAGAAGAGCTTTACGCCCTTGAGTGCGACTCCTGCCCGAGCTGCGGGTCTTGTTCGGGAATGTTCACCGCCAACTCCATGAACTGCCTTTGCGAGGCGCTGGGGGTAGCGCTCCCCGGCAACGGCACGGTACCCGCGGTGGTCTCGGACAGAATCTGCCTTGCCAAAGATGCGGGGGAGGCGGTAATGCGGAACGTCAAGGCGGGTTTAACTTTTAGGGACATTGTTACAAAAACTTCGCTTAGAAACGCCCTCGCCACCGATATGGCGCTCGGCTGCTCGACTAACTCGGTGCTTCACCTTTTCGCGCTGGCGCATGAGCTTGGCGAGGAGGTTTCTTTAAAAACTGTTAACGAGATAAGCTCCCGCACCCCCAACCTTTGCCGGCTGGCGCCGGCGGGGGGGCATCATATGCAGGATTTATGGCGAGCAGGCGGGGTTTACGCCGTTATGAAACGGCTTCTCGGCGGCGGGCTTATTGACGGCGCCGCGCTGACTTACAGCGGAAAAACTCTTGGCGACGAGCTGTCTGCGGTAGTTCCCTTTAAAAACGAGGTCATAAGAGAGACCGACAACCCATATTCAAAAAGCGGCGGGCTTGCCGTGCTGTTCGGGAACCTCGCCAAGGACGGCGCGATCGTTAAAAGATCGGCGGTTAAAGAGTCGATGCTTGTCTTTACCGGCAACGCGCGGCCTTTTGACGGCGAGGAAGAGGCGGTGAGGGCAATTTACGGCGGGGATATAAAGCCCGGCGACGTTGTGGTCATCCGCTACGAGGGCCCGGCGGGCGGGCCGGGGATGAGGGAAATGCTCTCGCCCACTTCCGCCATCGCCGGCGCGGGGCTTGACGAAAAAGTGGCGCTTATCACCGACGGCAGGTTTTCGGGCGCGACGCGGGGCGCTGCCATAGGGCATGTCTCGCCGGAGGCGGCCTCGGGCGGCATTATCGCGCTGGTACGGGAGGGGGACAAAATAGAAATTGACATTCCCGCCTACAGCATAAGGCTTTTGGTGTCGGAGGACGAACTTAAGGAAAGGAAAAAAGAGATGAAGCCCCGAGCTGAAAAGCAGCTCAAAGGCTACCTTAAGAGGTACCGCGCGGGCGTGTCCTCGGCCGACAAGGGCGCGGTTATCTCGTAAAAAAAATAATGCTGAACTTAAACCTTATAAAAAAAGCCGAAGAAGTGCTGCTTAGAGAAGTCGCGAGAAAAACGGATATCATTCCCGCCCCCAACCTTGTGGACGGTTTGGATTTATACTTAAAAACCGAAAACCTCCAGAGAACCGGCTCTTTTAAGCTGAGGGGCGCGTTTTATAAAATGTCCCTGTTCTCTGAAGAAGATAAAAAAAGAGGGGTTGTCGCCTGCTCGGCGGGGAACCACGCGCAGGGCGTGGCGCTGGCGGCGAGCCACTTCGGAATAAAGGCGACAATTTTCCTCCCCGGCGCGGCGCCGCTTTCCAAAATCGAAGCGACCAAGCGCTACGGCGTGGATATAAAGCTTTCCGACGGCGCCTACGACGACGCTTACGCCGAGGCGGTGGAATACGCCAAGGCCACGGGAGCCGTGTTCCTCCACCCGTTTGACGACGAGGAAGTAATAACCGGTCAGGGGACGGTGGGGCTTGAAATTACCGAGCAGCTCCCGAAACCCGACGCCGTCGTGGTTCCCGTGGGGGGCGGCGGGCTTATTTCCGGCGTGGCGTTCGCGATAAAATCCCTTTGCCCGGACTGCAAGGTTTACGGCGTTCAGGCGGCGGGCGCGGACAGCATGTGCCGCTGTTATAATCATGACTCCGCCTGCGCGGAAACCAAGACCGCAACTTTCGCCGACGGCATCGCGGTTAAAAAGCCGGGGAAACTCACTTCCGCTCTCTGCGAAAAATATGTCGACGGAATGGTGACGGTGTCGGACGACGAAATCGCCACCGCCATACTCGCGCTTATGGAAAAGCAAAAGCTTGTCGCCGAGGGCGCCGGAGCGGTGTCGGTGGCGGCCGTGATGTTCGGCAAACTGCCGCTCGAAGGCAAAAAAGTCTGCGCGGTGGTGTCGGGCGGGAACATTGACGTTAATATCCTGTCAAGGGTTATAAACAGGGGGCTTATGTCGTCGGGCAGGCTTACGAACCTAACCATTGAGCTTATCGACAAGCCCGGTCAGCTAAAGGCCGTTTCGGCGCTTATCGCCGACAAGGGGGCGAACGTCATACGGGTGAGATATTTCCCCGGAGGGGAAAACATGGATATAAACGGCTGTTTTCTTGACATTTCAATGGAAACCCGCAACTTTACACACTTAACGGAAATCCGCGGGGCGCTTACGGAAAGCGGCTTTAAGCTCTGCAACTAAAGAAAAAAGAGGTTTTTATGAAACAAATAAATACTATTTATTCCGAAAACGCCCCAAAACCCATAGGCCCGTATTCTCAGGCGTTGGGCTTTGAAAACTTGGTTTTCTTCTCGGGGCAAATCGCCATTGACCCCGCGACTTCGCTTATGTCAGCGGGGGACGTCAAAGCCCAAACCGCGCGGGTATGCGAAAACATAAACGCCGTGCTTGGGGCGGCGGGGCTGGGTTTTAGCGATGTGGTAAAAACCACCTGCTTTTTAACGGCCGCGGAGGATTTCGCCGACTTTAACGAGGTTTACTCGAAATACTTCACCTCCTCCCCCGCGAGAAGCTGCGTTTTTGTAAACGGACTTCCAAAAGGGGCAAGGGTTGAAATTGAGTTAATTGCCGTAAGGCGATAAAAAAAGCCGGGCGGCAGATTCATGATTAATTCGCCGCCCGGTTTTTTTATTTAAAATTTATTTTGGCTCTACCGTTATGATTATTGTGTCTACCAAATAAGTGTTGTTGTTTTTATCCCTCGCGTACACATTTATAAAACAATCTTTTGTAAAAACCTCAAACGGTATTGAAAATTCCGCTTTTACCCCCGCGTGCTGATAGCCGTCAACCTTAAGGGTTGACATTTTTTCTGCCGGGAGATTTACCTCGCCAAACGAAGTCAGCGTTCCGCCCGTCAATTCCGAGCCCTCAAGCCAAATCCAGCCCGATTGCCCACGGTAGCGGAGTTTTCCCCATTTTTCCCCGTTTTGGTCGGTATAAACCGAATAAACGCTTAGCTTGGTGGAGGGCGGTATGTAACTTACGGTTTCGCCGTCAAAGGGCGCGTCCCTGAGCCTCAGCCACGCGTCAGGCCGGGTTATATATTTTTCAACCCCGTAAAACGAGGGGAGAATCTCATAGCTGACGCTGTCGGCAGCGACGTCGGCGGCAAAAGAAACGCTTATATTCACCGCGAGGCCGCCCAAATCCGCCTCGGCGCTTATATTCCTGTACGGCACGACGGGGGAGCCGGGAAATTTTTCTCCGTCAAGCGGGGACACGGGGGTGGGATAATACGAGGTGGAGTCGCGGTAATCGGTGTTGCGGTAGGCAAAATAGCCGTCGTTCAAATAAAGTTCCAAAAATTCGGCAACCGAGTAAATTTCGCCCTCGCCGTACCGGGTAAGCCTTGTGTCGGGCGGGGTTTGCTCTATAATTTCCAGCCAGACGATATTGTTGTTTTCGTCCTCAATAACGCCGCTCACAAGCACCGCGTGGGCGTTGTCGCCAAGCCTTATCAGCGCGTCGCCGACCTGAAGGTTTTCCAGCGCGTTGCCGACTTTATCCCCGAAATTTACAAGCACGGACGAGTTCATCCTTGTGTTTGTCGCCCACGCGTAGCACACAAACGCGGTGCAGTCAAGCGAGTAATAAGGCGCGTTTTCCTCATATCTCGCCACGCCTGTATAAAAAAGACTGCCTTTATTTTTGCTTTCCAGAAAAAATTTGTCAAGAGTCGCCTCAAAACCCACGAACGCGCCGTCAAACACCGGCTGCCCGTAGGGAACCCCAATCACTTCCCTGCCTTTTTCATATATGTTTTCGCCGTTAAAACCGATTAAATCTTCAAGCGGCAGCCATTTTATTTCATGAATCTGCCGCGCGCGCCTTACGATATTTTTAATACCGGCCGAATAATATCTTTCGGGTATATGATATTCATAAACATATGCCTGCGCGGAAATATTATATTTGTACTCGTTCCCGCCGCTCTCTTCCGGTCTGCTTTGGGGGGCCGAGGATAGGTTTTGGGATATGTCTTCCCCGCCGCTTTGGGGGTCGGAGCTTGTCGGGGTGTTAATGGGAATAAATACTCCGCATGAAAAAAAGACAAGCATAAAAAAAACTGCCGCCAGAAAAAGGCATACCATTTTCAACATTATAAATTTGTTTACCTTTCAAACCGATGAAATGTGATGTATGCCTTATTATAGCCGACCGCGGTAGTTATGTCAACCGGTAAAATATATTAATATATAAACATATTGATGTATAAATATTAAATAAATTAATTAAGTTTTTACAAAAAACGGCTGGAGCTGTCTTCCCTCCGCCGCCTCTTTAAGCGCGGGAACGACTTTTGTGAAGTCGCAGACGAGAGAGGAGGGTTTTTTTGTAAAATCGTCCTGCGCCATCGGAACAAAAAACAAATGCTTTTTATCTTTACAAACACCGATATTTTTAAGGTTCCCCGCCAGCGCGTCGTTTGTCGCCGGCGCCAAAAGCACGGGAAGACTGTTTCTCAGCTGGGCTTTTACCGCCATTGTCACCGATGTGTCTGTTATCCCGTGGGCGACTTTGGCGAGCGTGTTTCCCGTGCAGGGGCAGACGACGACGCAGCCGTACCCGCCGGCGGTGATTTCTTCTTCCACTTCGGGTATGGTCTTAAGCACGGCTTTTCCGCAAAGTGACACAACTTTCTCCTCAAGCGCTTTTATCCCCCCAAAACGGGTTGAGGTTGAGCTTACTATTTCCGAAAAAACCGGGGTTACGGCATAACCGTTTTTAATTATTTCTTCCAGCGCGGCAAGGGCTTTGTTATGTGTGCAGAACGAGCCCGTCAGAGCAAAGGCAATTTTCAAAGCACGCCCTCCTGTTTTAATATGTTGACGCAGGATTTTTTAATTATCTCTCCCGCCGTGACGGGGGAAGTCTTGCCCGGCAGGGACAGCGCCCACACCACCTTTACCCCGTGCTGACGGGCGGAGTCAAAGTCCACCCCGCCGGGGCGCGCCGCAAGGTCGACGACAAGCGTTTCGGGGGAAATATACTCAAACAGCGGTTCTTTAATAATCGGGGCGGGAACAGTATTAAAAACGCAGTCAAACCCCATAAGCGCGTCCTGAATGTTCCTCATGCTGACCCCGAAAAGCCCGAGAGTTTCGGCGTAAGCGAGGTCACTCTCTTTTCTGGCGCAGACGGTGACGCGCGACCCCAGCGCCTTAAGGCGAACGGCGAGCGCCTTACCCACCCTGCCAAAGCCGAGCACGGATGTCTTTGAGTTATGAATGGTAACGGGGAGCTCCTCCATCGCGATGCCTATTGCGCCCTCCGCCGTGGGGACGGCGTTGAGCAGCTTTAGCTCTTCTCTTTCATAATAGTCAAAGGTTTTTTCGTGGAGGTCCGACACTCGTTTATCGAGCATTCCCCCTAACAGCAGTTGTTCACCCTGAAGGAGCGACAAAACCGATACTAAAAAAATTTCCTTGTCGGCGTAAGGCGAGGTTATATGCAGCTTATCCGCCGACGCGGGGAGCGGAAGTATCACGGCAGCCGACCCCCTTATCGCGTCCTCCGGCGACGACGTCCTCGTTACTTCGGGCGGCAGTGAAACCTTGGAGTCAAAGCCGCAAACCGCGCACTCAACACCCTCTTCGGCGGCAAGCCTGCCCGCCACCACAAGCTGCCTTAAATCGCCCCCGATTATGGCAAGTTTTATACTCAACAAAATCAACTCCTCATAGTAAAGTATATTGCCGTCCCCGCCGAAAAGTAACTATTAGTCAAAACATATCCTTTTCGGGCGGGTTAAAAAGAAAAAACCCGGATGACCGGGTTTTATACTGCGCTTTAGCTGAGGGTTAAAACAGCCCTTATCTTATTGTCAGATAAACTGCTCCGCCCTTAAGGCTGCCGTTGTCCTCAAAAGCGCTGCGGTTGTCGTCCATGAGCTTTTTGGGGTTTCTGCGGTATTTCTTAGCCACCGACCACGCGCTCTCGGAAGAATCGGGGTAATAAAACCGTATTCCGCCGTCCGATGAGGAAGACATATCCTCGGCAATAAATTCCGACAGCACGGGGAGAGAGGTTTTGGAAAATATACTTGCGCGAACCGCCACGTTTACCTTTACGGCGATAATTTCGCCGCCCGAAACGCCCGCCATGACCTCAAGCGGGCGCACGCTAAGCCCGGCTATTACTTCCCCCGGAATATCCGTGACAATGGATTTTTCAAACTCGCCGGAAAAATCCTCGCTTATAATTCCGCTTTCTGTTTTCGCCAGCGCCTCAAAGTTTATGTTCCCTTTAATGTTAAGCACGCCGTCGGCGTATGACTGTTCGCTAACGCTTATCGCCACCGCCGTGTCAAGGAGTTCGGTGATATCGTTTTTTTCGGTGTCGTGAGTCATCTCAAACACAAATGTTTTGTCAAGCGTTCCGGCAAGGCTGTTGTATTCCGCTTTGGTCACTACGCAGGCGCTTTCCCGGTCCCCGCAGAACCCATCGGACGCCACGGCGTCTTCCCCGCTCTCAAAGCAAACAGCCCGCGCGGCTACGGTAAAGTTTTGTTTTAACAGTTTATTTTCGCCATAGTCGTCTATATCGGCGACCGCCTCGGCGGAGGTGACATGCGCGGACACGCAAAAGCTCTGCCCGGGGGTTATGTTTTGATTGTCAATATCAACCGACACGGGGTATGTGTTTGAAACAAAAGAATACTCCCCCTCTTCGGTAGCATAGAGCGCCTTAAAAGTTACGTCGCACTTTACGCTGAGCCTGCCTTCGGCGGCAATTGGAACGGCGGAACTCACCTCGCCGCAGGCGTAAACAATATGGTCTACAGGCTGTGGCAGGCCTACCGACTGCTCGGCATGTGAAACGCCGGTGTATTCGCCTATGGGGGATAAAGCGCCGAGTTTTTGGGTGAGAAAATAAGCGCTGACCTGTCCGGAATCGGGGTCTACCGCGCCGAACTCTTTTATTTCGCTCACGCAGAGCTCGGTGTTCATTTTGGCGCGGATGATAAACTTGCGCGGCCCCAAAAGCTTGCAGGTGAGGTAAGAACAGTTCACCGACGCCCATGCGTACCGTTCTTCCGAGGGCCGGTCGTGGTTGACTTTCTGGCTCAGCGTGCCCGAGACGACCACATGCGCCAGCTTTGACTTATAGTCGCTCTCATAAAGTATGCCGAAATCCACCCGCGCGGTTATTTCCGCTTTATCCGTTGTAAATTCAACCTCCGGCGGGGACGCTTTCGCGTCAACTCTCACCAACCTTGAAATATCGGGAGCGTACTCGGGGAGCACGCCCTCGAGCTCCATATCCTTTAAATAATATCCGTTTAAAGTTATTTCAGGTAAAAAAACACTTTTGCTGTCGAATTTCATAACCCGCTTCTCCATTCTGGTAATTTTCATTAGATTGTATGAAGAAAAGGTTTTTTTTATGACGGCATACCCATGTGTTTAGAGCGGGTTTTTCGTTCCGGCAAACAAACGGAAGGTGTTTTCGTTGAAAAGCGCTTTGAGTAAAACTTCGCTTCGCGAGTTTTTGTTTAGGTTTGCTTATCCTGTTTCACAAGCGGAGCCATGGCTTCCACTTCTTGCCTTGAATAGCTGTTTTCTCTCCCCGAAACCGGGTCATAAAAGTATTGATAGCAAAAAAAGCAATAGCCGTCCGCTTTTTCATAGCCGTTGACAAACTCAAGACACCGCTTTATGACGTCTTTGTTCTCTATCCATTCCCTTTTGCCCTGATTTGTGACGGCGTATCTGTCTTCGTTGCCCTGCGAACCGCTGACGGCCTTGCCCAGCGACATGCCGACATAAAGTTTTGTGGAGTTATTTTTTATTATCCCCGCCCAGTCTTTGACGGTCTGCTCGAACGGGCAGGAGCCGTGGAGGAGACCGAAATAAACCTGAGGAAGTATGTAGTCTATGTAGCCGTCAGAGCCGCACCAAGCGTAAACGTCGGCGAAATAAGTGCTCACCACCGTCCTTAGGTTCCCCGCGGGCGAGATGCCGTACCAAAGCCTTTCGTCAATATCCTTGACCGCCCGGTAAAGCGAAGAAACGAGCTTGTTTATCGCGTCTTCGCGGAACGATACGAGATCGATCTCCCCGCTCGCGTCAAAAGAGGCTTTGTCAAAGGATGGGTCGGAGGTGGGGTAAAAGTAATCGTCCATATGCAGCCCGTCAAAGTCATATTTTTCAAGCGCTTCAACCGCCCCGCTCACAATAAGGTCGCGGGCCTCTTTCCGCGACACGTCGAGATAAAGCAGCCCTCCGACTTCGGGGAGTTTTCCCTGTCTGTACCAGTCTTTTAAAATAAAACCCTCTTTGACCGCGCCGAGCTCTGACGGCGACATTAGCCGCATTGGGTTTATCCACGCGTGGACCGAAAGGCCGCGGCGCTTCGCCGTCTCCACAAAAACCTCCACCGGGTCATATGAGAGTTTACTGCCGTACCCCCCCGCTACATACTTTGAAACGGGGTAATATCCGCTTTGATACATGGAATCCCCGTTGGGGCGGATTTGATAAATAATTGTGTTAAAGCCGAGAGACGCAATATTTTCGATTATCTCGGTAACTTTTTGAACATAGTCTTCCTTGGGTCTTTGCCCGCCGCCCGACACATAAACCGAATTCATATCAAACTGTGAAACCCAAATCGCCTTTAGATAGTCGTAATTTACAATGTTTCTCATTTTAGGTTCTTCGCTCCTTTCCTGTTCCGACTGCCGATTTATCGGCATGCTTTCATTCTCATCTGCCGATGTGTTTAAACTCTCCCCTCCGCCGGTGTCCGAGGGGGCGGGGTTTACCGCTACGCAAGCGGTCAAGATCAGGCATAAAACCGCCACAATTATAAGCTTATTCATAAAAACCCCTCTTTGCTATTTACAATTTATAACATATATGTTATATTATATTAACGAATAAGTCAATATTCCAAAACATAAACATATTTAATATTTTACTAAAAGGCGGGTTATTTAATATGAGACGAATTCTGATAATTTTTACAGTTATGGTTATTGCGTTAACATTAATGTTTCCCGCCGCCGCCGCCGCGGCAAAAGAAGGGGATGGTGAAATGCCGGCTTTGAAGACAAAGGACTACTACGAGGACATTTTAAAAAGAGAAATTCAGTTTGTTTCAACCTTAGCGTTTAATAACGGGGTTATCGGTATGTTCCCCCTCGCCTCCGGAGGATACCGCAACCTGACCTTACCCGAAATAGACGGCGTTTCGCCCGATGAATACCGCTTTTGGCCTTCGTCAAAGGTCGTGCCTTATTTTTCGGATTCCGCCGTGCTGGGGGTTATAAAAGCCGCCGAGCTCATTGGCGGCGAAGACAACAAAGCGCGTCTTTTGGCGCTTAATTATATAAATTGGTATGTAGACCATATGAACACTGCCGAGAGCGATATCAACGGCGTCGCCGGAACCGTGTACGATTATTTTGTGTTCCAAAACAGTACCGACGGGCGGATTATTGAACTGACCCTCCACGACGCGTACGCTTCAAGCTACCCGTCCAACAACCCCTATGACTATGACTCCACCGATTCCTACGCGGCGATGTTTCTTGAGATACTCTACGACTACACCCGCGTTTTTGACAACGCTTTCCTCGACGGGAAAACAAAGCTTGTCGACACTTTGATTAATGTGATTATGTCAACCTATGTTACAAGCATTGACCTCACTTACGCAAAACCAAACTACGCGGTGTGCTATCTTATGGACAACTGCGAGGTATACGCCGGGTTTATCGCCGCCGCCAAGATATATGACGAATTTTACGGCGACGATGAAAAAGCCGCTTTCGCCCTTGAAAAAGCCGATAAAATAAAAACCGCGATTCTCGGCAGAATGTGGGTTGAGTCCTCGGAAGTGTTCGCCTCGTCGGTTTATACCAACGGAAAACACGCAGCCGGTCTTGACGTAACCGAATTTTACCCGCAGGCATCCTCACAGCTCTTCCCGGTTTTGTTCGGGCTTCTCGCACCCGATGACCCAAAGGCAATAACGGTTTACAACCGCTTTAAGGCGAACTTTTGTCAGGACGGCGAAAAGGGTAAGGACTGGTCTGCTTATGACGTAAAGGGAATGACCTACCCGTGGTGCATACTGCTGCGCGCCGTGGTGGGGATGAAAGACTTTACTCTGGCGCAAAAATATATCGACACAATATACAAACGGTTTATTATTCAGGGGCATAAAGACCCTTATTATAACGCCGAATCGGGCGCGATGCTTCTCTCGCTCACCGCTCTGCTTGAATTCGCCCCCGCCGCGGAAAAAGACCCCGAGCCGTCCTCCGAAGAAAGCGGCGAGGAAGTTTCCTCGCAAAGCCAAAATGATAATGGCGAAAGCCTTTTGTCATTGTCTCCCGAAAAGGGCGGCGGCAAAAAAACAACGCCGCCGTGGATATACGCCGGCGCGGGGGTGGCGGTGATCGCCGCCGCGCTGGTGGTGTTTTTGGTGGGCAAAAAATATCATAAGAACAGCTAAAATCTATTGCAAAGCAAACACCCGTGTGTTATAATAGCCGGGCGCTGGTGTAGCACAGGGGTAGTGCAGCTGATTCGTAATCAGCAGGTCGTGGGTTCAAATCCCCCCACCAGCTCCAGAAAAAAGCAAGTCTTTGACTTGCTTTTTTCAATTATATTCGTCCTTACGGACGAATGATATTCACTTTGTGAATGATATTCGCCCTTGCGGGCGAGTGATATTCGCTGCGGCGAATAAAAATAAGGACGAATATAATATCATTCAGCGTTAGCTGAATATCATTACGCAGTAATATCATTGGCGGAGCCAATATCATTATTTATAAATCAATATGTTGTTTTTGATAGCTTATTAGTTTTTTGCTCTTTTCTCTTTTCTCTTTTCTTGTCTTTGACTTGCTTTTTTCAATTATATTCGTCCTTACGGACGAATGATATTCACTTTGTGAATGATATTCGCCCTTGCGGGCGAGTGATATTCGCTGCGGCGAATAAAAATAAGGACGAATATAATATCATTCAGCTTCAGCTGAATATCATTACGCAGTAATATCATTGGCGGAGCCAATATCATTAAAAATCAAAAAAGTTCCTCATTCTTTTATCTACGGATCATAAAAAATCAC
>JBAYZO010000021.1:0-24332 GCA_041672465.1 Eubacteriales bacterium | reverse complement strand
CTTACCAGTTGGCTTTTCACCAAAGGCACCTATTTCTGCCAATATTTTACCAGCACCTTCATCATTAGAAACTGGAACCGGGCTCAACGTAAAGAACCCCTTCTTTGTTGGCGTTCTGTATGCCGCAAACTTCTCGGCTGTTTTGTCGCCCACGCCCTTTATTTCTATAAAAGGTACAAACAGGTCTTTATCTTTAACGACCCATTTAAAGGCATCTGAAATGCCAATTTTCGGGAAAACAATATTCAAGCCCAAACGTTCAGCTTCTTCAACCAATTCTACCTTTTTGCCTTCTGCCCCAAATGTTAAATTTGCACAAATAAATTCAGCAGGATAATACAATTTCAGATATGCACAATTATGAACAACAATACCATTCGCCAAAAAATTATGAGGTTCTTTTTCCATAACAACATCATACATCACTCTTTTTTTCCATTTAGAAATTTTCTTTATTGGTTCAAATATTATTTTTTCACCACTCCTCATAAAATCTTCTTCTAAAAGAAAGTGCAATTTATTTTCAATCTGATTTATATTTGTAATAACAACAAGCGGTTCTTCACCAAATTTATCTTCAAAATATTTTTCTGGTCGATTCATACCATCAAATTCAATATAAACCCCTTTGCAATAAAAATCGGCAAACTTACCATTTATTTGAACTTGTGTTTCATGCTTCAAATTATTTTCAAACAACCAATTGTCTAAAACATATTCATTTTTACTAAATACCATATGTCCATCTTTAGCATTACCAACAAATCTTGACTTAAATCCATTTTCAGATTTTGCCGCCGCTTCAATCCACGGCAATAAACGCCGTTCTCTTTCATCCGGAGACATTGTTTTCCAACGTTTTTTCATAACTCCAATTCTTGCAGCTTCTTTTCCACCAGCACTACAAAATCCCAATCTTTTTTTTCTTTCATCCGATGATAAGTTCATCCAATGTTTTTTCAAAGAAAAAGATATTTTTTCACCAACTCCCGGCTTCGAAGAATTACTAATTCGTTTTTCAACAGCAACCAAATCACCACAATTCAAATCTTTTAAAGCAACATATCCATTTGAAGTTAAAAACTTATGATCCTTGCTACAACAAATTGTTTTTCCAGATTTCATACGAACCTTGTAACCCATTTTCAAATCAACATTTTTAGCCCCAGTTGTTCTAATTATTTTTTTTACTTTTCCGCAAACAGTTTTCTTTGTTTTTTCATCATAACAAGCAATATTTTTTATTCCTGTTTTAAATGCTTTTGAAATAGAGATGTATTTTTTATTATCCCAATCATAAAGCCTCGTAGTTCCATCAACACACCAATAACTTATTAATGCATATGAAACGGAATGAGATCGGTTGAAAGAGTACCGGGAATGGCTTTGTAAAGCTTCCCAAAATTCATTCGCTTCAATTTCACTGAGCGTTTTTTGTTTCTTACAACCTTCAATAAACATTGTTTTATATTCATCAAACATAGATTGATCACGTTTTTTGGAAATGATCTTTCTAATTTTATCGGAAGTTGAATAACTTAAACCAGCAACCCGATAAATTACCTGCATCACCTGTTCCTGATATATTACAATCCCATAAGTTGATTTTGTAATATCTTCATATATCGGATGCTTTTTCTTCCATTTTGCTCCATGTTTACGTTTAATAAAATCATCCGTCATACCACTATCAGATGGCCCCGGCCGTACCAGTGCAACCACGTCACTCATTAAACCAAAATTATCAATAATTATTCTTTTTGCGAGTTTTGTTGTTGCCCATGTATTAAACTGAAAAACACCAACCGTTTCTCCATTGGAAAGCATCTTGAATATTTTTTTATCGTTTGGCTCCAACTTTTCAAAATCAATTTCTTTCCCATAATTCTGTTTTATCAAACGCCGGGTTTCATTTAAAATTGACAATTGAACCAATCCCAAAATATCCAATTTCATAAGACCCACAAATTCAGCATCATCTTTATCAAAATTAACAACTTCCTGCCCTGAACGGATTGAAATATTACACCTTGTACCTTGCGTTAAATCTTCTTCCGAAACAATAAGCGCCGCAGCATGTTGCCCACAACTTCTTATTTGACCCTCCAAGCTACAAGCCAAATCAGCCACCTTCGGATATTTTTCATTAAAGGCTAAACCTTCTGGCGTTTCTTTTAAAGCCCTTAAAACACAATCTGTATCTTTTTTATCAGCAGGGTCTTCAATAACCTTTGCAAACTTATTTACTTCATCCAATGGCACATCAAAAACCCGAGAAACATCACGAATAACACCCTTCCCTTTCATCTTAGAAAAAGTTGATACAGAAGCGATATTATTTTTACCATACAATTCTTCAAGATGCTCCCTGATTAAAGCCCGTTTCGTGTCTTCAAAGTCAATATCAATATCAGGATAATCCAACCGATTTTCATCAATAAATCTTGAAAATAATAAATCGTATTTTATTGGATCAACACTTTTCGTTATCCCAATCAGATAAGCAATTAAACTACCACCAACACTTCCACGGCCCGGCCCCGTCATAATATTATTGTCGGAACACCAGCTAATCAGTTCGTGAACAATTAAAAAATATCTTATAAAGTTTTTCTTTTTAATCAATAAAAATTCTTCCTGAAATCGAGCCAAATACCTTTCATCCCAATCATCAGTTCCAAAAATCTTTCTGTATCCATCAAAACACAACTTCCGCAACTGGGAACCTTCCTTTTTTGTAGGCACCCCGGCAACCGGAGGAAGAAAAATTTCCTTCTTTTTAATTTCAAAGCTTTCACATTTTACAGCAACTTCCATCGTGTTATCAATAGCTTTAAGCAAAAATTCTTTTGGAATAACACTTTGTTCATGGAATGCATGCAGCATCTCTTCTTCTGACCTAAGATGCAACCCGGTCGTTTCAAACTTCCACCGGTTTTTATCATTCCATTTAGCTTTCATTTGTACAGCCAGCAAAACTTCTTGAAGCATTGCATCTTTATAATTAACATAGTGACAATCATTTGTCACTACCACTTTTGCACCAAGTTCTGCGGCAGCAACCATTGCCTTACGATTCACGTCAATCTGCCGTAAAATCTGATGAGGCATTATTTCAAAATATAAATCATCTTTTATTTTTCTGTGCAATTTCCAAAAAAACTTTTCGCCCTGTGGCGTATAAATAGGACTTGCCGCACAACCAGACAGAAAAACAAGGCCATCACAATTTTTCAGAATAATAGAATAATCAACTCTTGGCTTATAATAAAATCCTTGTAAATTTGCGATACTTAACATTTTGCAAAGATTCTGAAAGCCGGCTTCATTTTTTACCAACACCGTTAAATGTTGCCGGCTTTTATTCTTCTTGTCCAAAATGTCAGGAACCACATATAATTCACAACCCATAATCGGCTTAATCCCAGCTTTTTTTGCAACGGATTGAAAATTCAATAAGCCATCAATGTTTCCATGGTTCGTAAGTGCAAGGTGTGTTTGCTCTAATTCTTTGGCCCGTTTACACCATTCTTCTGCCTTGCCAACACCATCCAAAAGGCTGTATTCGTTGTGGACATGAAGATTACAGAACATTAAAATTTCCCTTTCTCTGAATTATGCAACAAGCGCAAGAACACTATCCAATGAACCGGTTCGCATCAGAAGAAACTTGTTGTTCTTAAGGAAAAACTTCTGGTTTAGATGCAACATATCAACGAAAACTTTCGGATTCACTTTTATAACACCGCCGTCAGGAAAACTCCATTCACCCTTTGCAATCTTTTCCTTAATCTCACCGAACTCCTTGCCACCGGAAACAATCATATTCCCTTTTTTATCCAAGGAAATTTCAACATAATCTGAACCAACTGCATCAGAAAAAGAAAGCACAGAAGCCCGCTCAATTGACTTTGCCAATCCGGCCGGGAACTGATATTCTTCCTTAACGCCCAGCCCTGAAAAATTCAAATACCCGTTTATCTGTTCCCGTGGAAATTCTGTATCAATACGCCTTGTGCTAAAGCAAACCCCAGCTTCATTCCGAAAGTGTACCCAGCCACCAACCATAGAATATTCCTTAAGCCCGGCAACCTTCACCAGATTCACCACGGCCTTTACCGGCAACACAAATTCTTCTTCAACGCAAAACGAATCTTTTGGAAAATGATAAATTGCCGCTTTACGACCGTCACTTGCAGCTAAACCATCGGTTGCAATGCTTACCCCACACAAAGCCGCATAAGCCGAATTATTCGCAGAAAATGAACAGCAAAAACGCAATCCAGTACAAAAATCTTCCGGCAACGGATTCCATACCGCATCGGACAACGAAAGGTTATCAACCAGAGAAATAAACTTTGTGCTGTCGAGTGTCGTCATTTTCAGTGTGGTTCGTCCACCTGAAATTTGCAGCTTCCCACCATCAAGCATGACCATTCTTATTTCTTCAGAATCACCTTTATTTATCACAGCAAACAATTCTTTTGCCTTTACAAGACATTTTATCTCGCTTTCAAACGGATACGAAACAGAGATTGAATCATTAAATGTTTTAACCCAACTTCCATCAAACATCACGGCATTCGCAATGTCAAAAACAACTGCATTTTCTTCAACGCCGGGCATAACCTGTTTTAATGCTTCAAGCAATAATGATCTTTTCAATTTATTATCCTTTCCAGTGGTTAAAATATACTTCTTTTTTATTTTACCGGCTTTTCCGGGCATTCCCCAATAAATTTTTTATCTTGCCCCGGTTGCCAATCTCGATATTCGTAAACAACGTCATCGGTTTTATCATCAACACCAACTGGCCGCATTATGCCAGCAAAATAAATGTGTGGACTTCTTGGTCTTGGCGGATTGTTCCACTTATTACGCATTGTATCGCCGAAGGTTTGATTTTTTTTAATCCTTTTGTTGTGCCAATCACCATTATTAAACATTTTCACGGCCAAAACATCATGAGCCCATTGTGGAGCCCAATCTTCATAGGAAACTTGCCGACGAATGCCATTGTCAAAATCAGTTTTCATTTCATATACAACGTTCGTCAACTGTCGCCGACTCCACTTACCAAAAATCGGGTCATCAGGCCTTACGCCGCAGCAACAACCAGTATCATTCCACTCTTTAAAATGAGGATCACTACAAGCAAACCGAATTCCTCTTTCATGGGCAAGTTCACGAACCTTCACCATAACTTCAAACTTTTCTTCCCGACTGCCCCTTCTGCAAGATTCTATTTTTTTGCTTGCTGCATTCCATTCTTTACCAAAATTTGGATTGCCTTGTGTTTTAAACATATGATGATACATAACCTTTTGACGACTTGTAAGGCCTGATTCCAAAAAAATAAATTCAAAACTTACAGCTTGAGCACCACACTCCGCAGCCTTATCCATCATTCTTACAATACCATCGTTACGGTCACTTAAGCCCGGCAAAAACGGCCGAAAACGCAAACTTACAGGGTGTCCTTCAGCTGCATAAGCTTTCATTGCAGCAAAACGTTCGGTTGCATTTGGAGCCGCAATATCAACAGCCGTTATCAAATCATCATCGGCAGAAATAATACTAAATGCAAACCAAAATTGTTCAGGCGTTTTATGAAACAAATCACGATATTCCGGAAGCATCATTGTCAAAGCACCTTTTGTACCAACCCGCACCGGAATTTTATGTTCCTGAAACATGGGTATCGCCTTAAGCAACCAACCACGAGCCTTTTCAATTTCATCAAGAGGATCACCAAGGGCTCCAAGCTGCACCGGCATACCAGCATCCAAAAGCGGATACATTGCCCTTGCTATATCACTGTTATATTCCCGATTCAAAAACTTTTCCAGAATCTTAATATCAAATTCCGAATACAAAGTTCCTTTTTCAAAAAGCTTTTTAACCTTATCCGGATTACGATCTGGAGCCCGCATAAGGTTATTTGCAAAACAATACAAACAACCATATGAACAACCAGAATGTGAATCTATCGCAATCGGAAAAGCGCAATCCATAGCATCTGAAGTAAAACGAATACCATTATAATCCAAAGGCATCGGCTCCGCCAATATTTCCGCCCGCCTTGCATCATCAACATAAGGCAAACAAACACCTTTATCGCATAAGTTAGCCATATTTGAAGGACAGCCCTTACAAACAAAATGAATATCTTTCCGCATATTAATCCTCCATTTTCCTTGCCAGTTCAGCCAGCTTTACGGAATCCATATCAGGATGAGCCTTCACATGGGGATTTACCCGAACAAGCTTTGAAAGAACCACTTCGTAATCAGCTTCGTCATCAAAATAAAAAATCAAGAATTTCCTAACGCCACAATCGGTTTTTCCTTTTGGGTCTGTCGGGAAATCAAAAAGCGTATTTTGTTTACGAATAACCTTTTCGTTGTTATCAATACGGTCATAATCACTTTTGCTCATTGTTGCCTCCATTATAATTTTAAAATTATTAAATAACCCACTTGTTTTTATTATAACCTTAAAATATTAATTCTTGAATTTTTTTTAATTTTCATCAAAAAAAAAGGCGAGTATTTTTTATACTCGCCTTTGTTCACGGTTGCGCTGCATTACTTGATCATGTTGAAATCAAACCCAATCTCTTTGGAATGGGTGATTACCTGCATAACAACCCGGAAAGACCGTTTTGATTTTTTGCTGTCCAGTGGTTTACCAGTTTTTGCAGTATAAAGCAGGTCGGCCGCTTCCGCAACGCCTTCAGGGTTATATCCATTCGCAATAAAAGCATCCACGCAGGATTTCGCTCTGGTATATTGGGATTCTTTTGGTGCCTTTGGTGCCTTTGGTGCCTTTGGTGCCTTTAGTGCCTCACCACGTTCTTCAAGGGCCTTTTTGGCTTTTTCAGAAGTAGAATCTATTTTTCTTCTGCCGCCTGTGTTGCTTCCTTCTTTGTCTATTTTTCTTCTGCCGCCTATGTTGCTTTCATCAGCATCAGCATCAGCATCAGCATCAGCATCAGCATCAGCATCGGCATCGGCATCGGCATCAGCATCGGCATCGGCATCAGCATCGGCATCGCTTACTTTTTTTGGCGGGTCAACAGAAACAATTTTGTTGTAATATTCACCGGCTTCTTCCGGGCCTGTCCAGTTGCCATCTTCTCCATCGGGGATTGCCTGAATGGTGTCGATAAAGGTTTTAACAAGGTCTTCTTTGGTCTTTCCAATGGTCATAATTTTGGTTTCGACAACACCAGAATCATTAATTGCTTTAATTGCAGCAGCCAGTTCTTTAAATTTGATTTTTTCAAGTTCAATAGTTTTCGCCATGGTTGTAATCCTTTTTTTTGGTTGTTGGTTTGTTATTTTTAATTCCCGGTCTTAAATTCATAGTATGTCATCGCATTAGAAATGTAAAGGTTTTTTTAAAATATTTAAAAAATTATTCTTTTGGCGCCCAACCAGAAAACAAACATGGCTGACCAATATTTAAACTTTGTAACGCCATAACTTCTCCACCGAACTTAAATTCTTCATGGCGATGGGCAACCACACCAATTCGCATAATGCCTTTGTCCTTCTCGTCCTTAGTCTGGTTTAAACCCAACAATAAATCAACATGAGCAAGCTTGCGTATATCTTCCGAAACATCCTCTTGCTCTATGCTTTTCTTTGGAATTGATGAACGATTACTTTGCAAAACAGTTGCAACCAAAACATGCCGTTTCGCAGCCAAATTTTTACCACGCTTCCAAATATAATCAGCTGTACCACGTTCAGAAAAATTACCTGTTCCACTGCCGGGATTTAAAATATCAAAATAATCAATACAAATCATTCCAGGACAAAATCCTTCCTGAAAATCAAGCAAATCCAAATCAGATTCAATATCATCAAACGAAGCAGAAAAAGCAGGATAAGCCATTACCCTTAAATTATCACCAAATTGCAATTGAAAATTTTTAATCTTTTTTGTAACCATTTCTGAAGTCATGCCTTCTACCTGTGAAAATCGTTTATACCAAACAGCCTGTATATAATTTTCTTTTTCTTCTTCATAATTCATACAATAAGTACATGGTTTATACCCAATCACATCATAAAATTCTGGCTGTTCCTCTCCGGGGTCTTTTATTCCAACATAACAAGCCCTTTGTTTTTTTCTACACAAATTTGTTTGATTTCTTGAACAATCAAAAACAGGAAAGATATGCTCTCCAGCATTTGAAGCCAATGCCGTAAGCCTTTTGTAAATTCGTTTGGATACCGCTTTCTTGTTCATCTCCAACGAAAAATACGAAACTTTAACACCAGACAATAGACCGGCAACCGCTAATTCTTGAAGCCACCAACTTTTCCCCCGCTTCATTGGTGCCATTATAGCAATAAGCCAATCCCGTTCCAACCACCCGCACATATCACCCAATGGCCCATCAAACTTAAATAATCTGTCAGAATCATCATCATCAAATATCTCAATAATATTTTCCGGAGAAAGTGGATTGAACCAGTTTGTCATTTGTTGAGAAACCTTGCCATATCCATAAACGGCATCTTCCGCCAGTTGCAACCTGCCTTTTGCAATGTTGCCAACAATTTCTTCGGAAAGTAACGTTAACGAACGTTCTCTGAAATATATTTTTGCTTGATCCAACAAGTATTGTTCATTGTAAACAGTCTGTTCATATTCTTTGGACAAATCGTCCATGAACTGCCCAACAATATCGGCATCCGCATCCTTCAATCTGGTTTTTTCTACATTGTAAATATCTTGAATGCAAGCTCCCGGACATTCTTGATATCTACCATAAAAATCTGAAGCCCAGCCAAAAACAATTTTTGAAGCCGTTGATTTAAAATATTCTTTTTTTGCCATTCTATAGATTTGCTTACAAAAACTTTCGCTTGAAATCAATCCAATAAGAATTTTTCTTTCTATATCTGCAGAAACAAGTCGTCTTTTTATAATCATTATGGCCCCAGTAAATTAGATAAAATCACCTTGTGATAAAATATCTATACCAAGTTCTTCAATGGTCGGTAAAACAGAACAGTTTTGTTGACCATAAATTTTTCTATGGGCAACATGCTTATCGTAACCACGTTCAATATAACCTATCTTTTTCAAATAAGCAGTTACATCATTCTCAAAAAAACTTGCTGATGATAACCAAAACGGAATGGTTCCATCATTTTTATTTTTTGCAACAACGGTTTCAATAACCAACGAAACGCAGGTTATCGGATTTTCCTTCTGATAAGTATGATCCTGTTTAAAATCTTTCAGGTCGATAAAATAATTATATAATGCCTTTGCGGTTTTCCGAAAAATATTTTCTTCTTCAGCCGTAAAATGATTTTTCTTTTCAATAACGCTTGACCATTTTCTTTTCAATGCTGCCGTTATTTTTGGGTTATCATCAATAATTACCTTAGAATATTTTTCTTTAAGCCCAGCTGCACCAAGTTTGCGACATTCATGGAACCAGCTGGTTATAATAAGTTCTTTATTGTATTGACACATTCTAAGCCGTAAATCGTCACCAATCAATAAAAAATCTTTTAATCCAACAATAACACCGGAACCATTATGGCTTAATTTAAAGTTGGGCATACATACCGTGTTGAAATAAAGCTGCATGCTGCCGGTAATGGTTTCCTTTGAATAAGTTTTTAATGTCTTTTCGATTTGCCCACATGCTTTGGTAAATGTTTTTGAACCTGCATTTATTTTATGTTTTGATAACGGTTTGCCAAGTTGGTTCCAATAAGTAAATATTTCTTCAACATCAGGGTTCTTTATGAACAGGTAAGGTTTCAATCTGTTTATTTTAAAGCCAGTTGAATCAAGAACCTTATTCTCAACCAAAACTCTGTCAGCAAGTTCAGCGCCGATACTTCGGCGTTCTCTTTCTTTAGAAAGAGAAATATTATTTCTTTTATTATTATTCTTATTATTATTATTATTATTATTATTAAGCCCTAAGTTTCTTGGGGGGGTACCCAAGTTTCTTGGGGGGGTACCCAAGTTTCTTGGGGGGTTAAGTTTCTTGGGGGGTGAAGCTATAGAATCATCATAAGTTTTCAATAAAATCGAATAATTTATTTTGAAAAATAATCTTTGACTTTGTTTGCAATATCTTGTTTCTATAACACCAATGTTTATCAAAATATCTATAGCTTTATTTTGTTGATATTCAGATAAGGTTGTGTCTTTACATATATTTTTATGAGTATTAAAAAACCATTCGTTTTCTAACCTGCCTTTAATTTCAAAATATTTTTCTTTTGACATTAAGTCTGACAATAAAATTGTCCCATTAATACCAATCCGATGCAGCAACTTTTTATTTATCACTAAGCTGGCATCTTTAGATAAAATTTCTCTCATTTGTTCTTTTTCTTTATTTATCATGAAGTTACCTCGATTATATTTTTACGCACCAACTTCAAAAAAACCGTAGTTCAATTTAAAAAATAAATCACCTTCAAAATTTTTTTTCATTTCAATCATTTTCATTTCAATCATTTTTTCAATAATCAGTTTTTGTTCTTCAACTGATAAACCAATATCATCGGTTATTTTTTTCTGTTTGCAAGAAAACCAATCTTCATCATATATTTCACCGGTTTCTTCTGCTTCAATTTCTTGCTGCATCAATTCAGTAAAAATTACAGCTTCACAAAGCCCTGCCTTTTTTACAAATCTTCTGTTGACAATTAATTTACCATTATTTGTATAAAGAGCGTTAAACAATTCTTTTGCATTTTCATTCTTATTCCAAAATTCCATTTTAACCTCCAATTAAAAATAAAAAAGCCGACCCTAAATAAGAGACAAGACAGTCGATTTACGAATTATTGTGACGCCAATCACAAGCAGTAGTTACACTGCAATTTATAATTTATAATCGAAGGACTTGTTTTGGGGACAAGACCAAATCGTTGAAAATAAAAATTCGACTGGTTCTTGCCTCTTATTTAGAGACGGCTTAAAATTATTGATTACAAATTACAAATTATAAATTTTTTAACTATCTTGCTTAATATATTGGCGTCATAAAATAAAACCGTAAGGCATGAATCCCAAAATTCACAGCTTACGGTTTTATATATACATTACTTTTTTACTTTTTAAAAGCTTTATTTTTAAAAAATATCTCTTCTAAGATCATAAACTTCTTGTTGGGTCAAATCCCCCGGATCACCAGTTTGCAGTTCTAAAACTTCAACAGATGGAAACAGGCCTGAAATTTCATTGGCAAACTTATATGATTCCTTTGTTGCGTCAGAATCATAAAAAATAAATACTTTCTTTGGTTTCTTTTGCATCAATAATTTAATTTGTTCTGAAGTAAGTCCTTTCCTGAATGATGCTGCAAATCCAGCGCCGCACCTCCAGACATCGGTAATTCCTTCAACAATAACTGCAATATCTTTTATTGAATCATAATTATACAAGCAATGGTTTATCGGTATAACCGATTCTTCGGGTGTACAATTTAAATATGGAGTTATATCAGGAAATTGTTTTCGTAAAACCCAAGCCGCAACCCAAGAAACTTTTTTCTTGTTGATTATTACAGGCACAATAATTCTGAACTTTTGTTTCCCGATATTGTATACTGCTCTAAGGTCATATCTTTGGGTTAAAAGATCAGGGTCAAAATGCCGGGATAAAAGATAATCCTTGTGTGGTTTTGGCAAATCTTCCAAAACATGTTCAGGCCAACTGAATTTTATTGGTTTTTTACCGTCTAATTTGGTCGTGGTGGCATTATAATTATTTATTGGTGTGTTGCCATGGTTCGAAACAAATTTGGCTATAATGGATGAAACGTGCTGTCCTTTAAAATCTTCCATTTCGCTTAACAATTTCCACAAGCCACCCTTTTCACCACATACCCAGCAATGAAATCCGCCACTTGTCAAATTTACCCCGCAATGAAAATTTGAATCCATGCAAAATGGGCAAACTTCAATGTTTACCCACCCTCTTGTAACGTTCTCGCCCTTTTCCTTAACTGAAATATCATATTCTTTGAAAAGGGCGTTTATATCAACGTTTTCAATCATTTTTCAATCCGAATGACAAATTCAATTTTGCCGGAAACTTTAATTTCAACACCAAGTGTTTGCCCAATGATCTTTTCGATTTTTTGCACTAAATCGTTATTTTCTGCTAACGGAATAGATTCACAACGGCAATTAAGATGTTTCGTAGGTTCGTATTTTTTACCAGCCATTGAAATATCGGATTCTAATGGTGGAACATTTTTTTGTTTATTATAATACATTTCAATAATAGCTTCATCAGAAAGGTTAGCATAAGGAGTTGCAACTTTGTAAAAATAAGCCCGGCCATGTTTCCCTCTGCACAAAACATCGTGATTGATGCCAAGTTTAGACCAAATGCAAGACACCGCCGCACTTACGTTATTTCTATCGTTACGGTTCAGCTTCATCATAATTTCTTCTGTAGATATTGGCCCATTGTTAACAATGAGCCAAATAATATTCTCTTTTAAATTTTTCAGTGGCTTTTTCATAATGCCATATTCCTTCCGAATTTGTTGGTCAGTAAGTTTTATTGCCCGTTTAAAAGAGCCTGATTGAGATTTTTGTTTATATGTTGGTGATTTATAAGGATAATGTTGACTCCTTTCGATTTTATGTATTTCTTCAATTTCAATATTCTTTTTTTTATTTTCGGTTTCATCAAGCCATTCTATTACGTCAACGCCATTCACATATATATTTGATAGTTCAGACATTTCCCCTCCAAAAAACACAAGTTCAATTAATGGCCGCTAAAATCTGACGCTTTGTTTTGTGGTATTCTTTCCAAGTTCTTGCAGCATAAGCAAGGCCACGAGTGTTCACAACCGCTTATTTTTTAGGGCTTCCCATGAAGCAGATATGCTTATTGATGAAGAAATTATATCTGCTTCATGGGGTTATACATATCTTTTCATTACATGAGGTCTTCAAAGTTAGAAACAACATCATCAAGGACACTAACGGCATTATCAAGAACACTAAGGGCTTCTTCTGATTTTTCATACCGTTCAGTTTCTTGAAGATTTTCCGGTATATTATCAAGGCTTTCTTGTTCTTCATCCCGTATTTCTTCAAGTTCGGTATTAAGGTCGTTTAATTTAGAAATAATTTCTTTAATTTTTTTTCTTCTTGCAGCATTCATTTTTGTTTTCCTTTCGTGGTTAATGGATATTTGTTTCACGCTTTAAATTCATCATATATCAGTTTTTTAAAAAAGAAAAGGATTATTTTTTAAAAATCTTTAAAAATTATTTATTAAGAATCCCCATATCGTTATAAATTCTGAGCCGTTCAATACTGTGTTGTGCAAGAAACTGATAGGGGTCTAAAAAATCAACAATCAAAATTTCCTCTTTGCCTTCGGCAGTTCTTAACCCACGACCGACATTCTGAAGAACCATAATATCACTTTTGCCACCAACCGCATTAATAACACAATCCAATGATGGAATGTTTATTCCTTCACGCCAAACACTGGTAACGATAACGCAAAGAATATCTTTGTTTTTTAATGTTGTCTTGATTTCTTCTCTCAAATTATTGTCGGTTGCACCGGTAACAATTTGAGAATCCGTGTCGTATAAATCAATCATTAAATCTCTAATGATTTCTGCATGCTTATTTACAATATCAGAAATCATTATTAACACAGATTTGCCGGCCCGTATCGTGTCTGACGCTTCCTTTGCAATAAGCCGGTTTCTGGTTTTGTTTAAAACAATGCAGTCTCGATAAATATCTGCATATTTATTGCTTTTAACGGCTATGGTTTTTGGAACCGGTATAAGTTTTAATCTTGGTTGTGCCAGTATGCCGCTTTCAACACCTCTTTCAACGGTTAAGTCGCCCATAACAGGACCCAAATGCCCTTCCCCTACTAAACGTTCCTTGGTTTTATTTTTCGGATTTGGTGTGGCTGTAAGACCAATTCTGATTGGTGCCAAGCAAGAAAGCATCAATTCAACATAATGACCTTGATCTTTTGCCAAGTGGTGGGCTTCGTCAATTATTACAATGTCAACATCTGCAAGCAAATCTGCAAATTCATCATATTTTTCTGATTTTTTATTAATCAAAATTTTATTTACAGTTTGAATCATACAAACCGTTATTCTATTTGGTTCATATGTACCTGAACCAATACGACCAACATCATCACCAAACCATTTTTTAAGTTCTTCAACTGTTTGCAAGAATAAGCTTTTTGTATGCACAATTACAATTGATTTTGATTCTGGATACATGGAAATTATTCCGCCAGCCATTACAGTTTTTCCGGAGCCGGTCGGCGCTTTTATTATTCCACGGAATTGTTTTGTAACTGCATCAATGGCATTTTTTTGATCATTACGAAAAATTATACCCGGCAACGCTGCCGGAACTGTTTTTATCGGTTCCGGAATATATGGTTCTATTTCAAGTGGTATTGAATTTATTTCGCAATATTCTTTTACAGCTGATAACGACCCGGCCAAAAACCAGCCTTTATGAGGATGGTTTGCCATCAATGAAGTTATGCATTTTCTTTGTTTTTTAAAAGCCCCTTGTATCCAATATTCTGAAGGATATTCAAAAACTTTTTTAAATTTATTGATTTCTATTGGCGGAACAACTGAACAATATATTGGATCGTTTTGAATTATTTTCAACAGACTGTCTCCCGCACATATTCTTTAACTTCTTGGACAACCTTCCGAGCATATTTCCAATCTTTCCAGCGTTTGCGTAATTCCGCTTCAATGCTGATAGTATTTGCGCTTTTAACTGTTTTAAAACCAAATGTTTCTAAAAATTCAGCAGGAGAAGAAACAATAATATCAATAAGTTCTTTTGCTTCATCAGACAAAGAAAGGTAGCGTTTATTTAATAAATATTCCTTTTCAGCTTCCAACAATTCGTCAAGAGGATTGGTAGATTCATAAAGTTGGTTTGAAATTACTGGATCAGAAACATCTGCATAACCTGATTCTTTGGAAGCATAAAAAGCGGTAATCCAATCAAATTGTGTTGCAGCCATAAAAGCACCCCCTATATGAATTTTGCAATTTGTTTGCCCTGTTTACAACGTCTACAACCTGTAACTTTATTCTGGAACCGAGATAAGCAAGCATTTATTTCTATTCGGAAACGGAACCTGTCGCAGACAATATATTTACAAACTTCCCATTCTTCACAAGCGGCATTTTTAGAAAAAACAACTTTGCCGTTGCAAAAACGGCCGTATTTTTCTTCTGATGAAATTGCCCGCCGGGCATTTTCAAATTTGGCGCAATATCTACAAAAAAGTTGTGTCGATTTAATTTTGATCACTTTTCTCTTGATTTGCATTTGTGCCTCTTTTCTTAAATGATTTAATTCCTCGTTCAAGAATTTCTGACGCAAGCCGGGTTGAAGTAATGTTTCTTGCGTCAGATTCGTAATCGAGAATTTTCTTTAATTCTTTTGAGATATATGTGCCTTGAACTTCCTTTTCTATTTTTGCCATTTTATTCCACCTCTTATTGAAAAAGTTTATCAAAATTAAATTTTTGAGAAATTGCATAAGCAAGCCCAAACCAAATTACAAGCGGTAAAATAACGATCATTGTCCATTCAATTATTTTTACAGTTGCTTTCATTTGTATCTCCTTTTTTTTAAATGTTTGTTTTTTTTTGCTGTATAATTAATGTTAATCTGTTTTTAAAAAAAAGTAAAGGCCTTTTTTTAAAAAATTTAAAAAAAGGCCTATTTAATATTCTTTGTAACTCCAGTCAGTGTTAAAAGTTTCTTCTCATTGTATTTTCTATTTGTGCTCGTTTCAGATGGCTTTTTATGCTGTGGGTAAGATACTGGCAAAGGAGATTAAAAAATATCCAATATGATAAAGTTTTAGTTCTCAAGTCATCCATCATAATATTTGAACTAATTTCCACTTCCTGACCTATGGCATCTTGATCTTTTTGGGATAAATTAAGGTTCGTCATAATTTTTTCGTATTCTTGCGGTGTTGTTACCCGGTCGACCCATGATTCCCAAACCCTTTTTCGTTCAGAAAACTTTTCCATGGAAGTTATAAGCAACTGCCCAACTGATTCTTCGGAAAATACCTGAAGATGCTTTTGTTTATATTCAAGCTGTTTTTCACCAATTACCAGCCCGTTTGAACATACCAGCCTGAAGGCGCCAAAAAGAATTTTTCTTGCCCAGCCGCCATCATACGAATTAAAAACTTCAATTTGTGGATTTACCTTATCGCCACGGTCAATTTCAACTTCAATATCTTTAAAGATAAATGTTGCTCTCATTTTACTGCCATCTTCGAAGAAATTAACATATTCGGTTGCCTTGCCGTATTCAATGTTCTTGTCAATCGCATTGCGAACAGTATTCAACAGGTCTTCATGTTTTGTAAGTTCGTATTTCCTGCTTAGAATGCCATAAACATGATTTGTTTCCGGGTTCATTATGGCCTTGTGTGTACCAACAAAACTGTTCATTTTATTTATTTGGCTTAAAAATAATGGTCGCTCTGCAACTTGCGGGAAATTCATTTTTTTAATTCCTTTCGTTTTTTGTTTTGTTTTTGTTAACCTCAAGTTCAACATATTTGTTTTTTAAAAGAAATGCAAGAAGTTTTTTAAAAATCTTTAAAAATAAAAAAGGCCCGGCTATTAAATAGCCGGGCCTTAAAAATAAATTGTTTTAATGAATTATTTTAATTCTATCGTTAAATTCATATGCTTTACCGTAAAATTTCCGGTTCCTGAAACGTTCCTTACCATAGTTTCGTCGGCCATTTTTACCCTCCATTAAAATGACGGATACGGCGTATAATATACATCAATCGAACTGCCAGAAGCACCGGCATAATCTGAAACGTGTGGCATAACGTGTTCAACCATTTTATCCGCCACATGAAAAACCACACCACCAGCCAAAAGTTCCGTTGTGGACATCGTATAAGACGCAAGGTTGCCCCAAAAATTTCCAGAGATACTGCCCTTTAAATCAAAAGACAAGGTTGAAATTGTTCCATTTAGAACGATTTCAACGCCATGAAAAGCATTTGGACTTTCCAATTTTATCGCTGAACCATTACCAGTTGCCACCGCCGCACTTAAAAGTTTTTTCATTTTAATACACCCTCCAACTATACGGTTGAAATACCAAACATCTTATCAACATTATAAACCATATACCAATCCAAAATAATTACTTCCCCGGTTATTTGTGGTTCAGCTGCCGCAATACGCCGAAGCCGCCCATTTATAATATTCAAACTTGTAATTTCATTGCCAATTCCATAAGCATCATAATCAATATCAAATATCATCAAATAAATATCATATTGTTCATTTTGGTCAACTAATACTGCTTGTTCTATTTCAACATCTTTAATCGTTGTTTTTATAGGCTCGCCGTAAATATTATTTTCCCATGAGAATTGAAACTTAAATTTATCGCCAACATCTTCTGCCGCAGAAATAGCAACAAAAGTTCTAAATGATATATTACTGATTAAATCCCAACGATAAGGAACCTTGCTACTAAAAAAAAAGTTCTTCATTATCAGCCGCATAAATTGGCATTGAATACCCCTTCGCTAAACCGACAGTAACTTGTGTTGGTTTAGCATGGGCTATCTGTGCAACATAATCAATTCCAGCTCTAATAGTTAAGGAACGTTTTGCAGCGCCATTTAAAGAAACAACGCCATCATTTATTGTTAAATTATCAGTATCATCTCCAAAGATATTGTTACCGGGGAAATATGAATTTTTAAAGACTCTTGTCAACGCCATTTATTTATCCTCTTTTATTTAATATATTTATGATTAACTGGAAACTGATGGTACGAACTACCGCCGCCTAATCTTACTCCCCTATACATCGGCCTATAAATATACCAAGGTTGACCCCGGCCAATCATCGCCAATTTAAATAAATAGTCACACTGAGCCCTCGCCAAAATTAAGCCGCAATTTGTACGGTATAGGTAATCATGCCATATAGCTTCTTTATGAGCCCTGTCGCCCCATAAGGCGTACACAATCGGTATTCTTGGCACACTTGCCAAATCTGTTTGGAACATTGCAGGAATAATGAACAGGTATTTTTTATTGACAATAACTCTCATTGGTTTATTCAGTTGCCAAACCGTTCTGCTATTAAATAAACCTAAATCTGTTCCGGAAAAAGGATCTAATATATCAACACTTAATAATTTTTTATTGTCACAAAAAATACAATCACTTCTTTTTAATTCCATCATATGTTCAAGCCCTTTCAATCAAATATAAAAATCATGTCGGCCAATGGTAGCAACTTTTTTTAATTTATTTTCCCAGCAAACATCACAATAAATTGAAAGATAATTTGTAGCTACAATATTTGGTTTAATATTCCCGGTAATTATTCCTTTTGCAATTTTATAACATTCCCATACAACTTTATTTTTTTCTTTATTATTTTCTTCATCAAAATTATATACAAGATCTATCATTTTTATAAAATTTGGATCAAATGGATTGAAACAAGAAAATTGTTTATCCTTCAGAATAACGCCATGGTATCCTTTACCATACCAACCACCACGCCGAACTCTTTCTTTAATTACTGATGCAACTGCCAATTTGGCTTCAAATGGTTCACCTCTTGCTTCGCCCCATATGCAAATTGCCAATATTTTTTCATCCGTCAGTGGATAAAAATCTTTTAATAATGGGTTCATTTTACAATCTCCTTTGCCATGTCAAATAAGTTTCCTGCCCATTTTAAAGCTGTAATCATCAGGGCAACAAGCATCACCGTCCCCATGTTCTTTTTTGCATTTTCAAAACTCATTGAAATAAAACCAATAAACCCTGTTTTTTTTTCAATTTCTTCTTTGGCAAGGCAATCTTTTATTCCTTGTATAGAACTTGATAATTCACCTATTTTTGAATGAAAAAGTATTGATTGGTCGGTTTTCTTTTCCAACACTTCAATTCTTGGCTTCAGACTTGAATTAAAATCTATGGAAAGTTGTTGTATCAACAATCTTCCGTCAAAATAATCTTTTTTTAAATGTGAAACGTCTTTTTTAATTTCCATAATAACATCGCGTAAGCCGATAACCATTTGTTCTGTTTTAACTTGTGATTCAAACACAGTTGCGTGTTCTTGACATTGTTGTAGTTTATATTGTGGTTGTAATTCGCAAGTCATATTTTTTACCTTTCGGTTAAAAAATTAAGAACATATTTCCGATGTTTGTCGATGATGGAACTGGAAGCAATAAAGCATCCATTGAACATTCAACGAAGTTCTCGGCCTTTTTAAGGTGTGAATCTAAACTTATTGATGAATCGGTTGTAAACACAAGGTTTGCGTCTAATTCAACCGTATTTGTTTTTATTGCCTGAATATATGCATCAATACCGGTTTCAGTTGTTAAATCTTGCTTTTGTAAATAGGCATCTAAGGCCTTGATCCTTGAATATGGATCAAGAATATATGCATGTAATCCAGTTGTAACTTCAAAAGCTTTTTGCAGAATCGCATCTATAGAATTTGTTGCGGTTTTTAAAGAAGCCAAATTGGCATCTATGGAATTTGTTGCGGTTTTTAAAGAAGCCAAATTGGCATCTATGGAATTTGTTGCGGTTTTATCAATACCCATTATATGGGCGTCTAACCCATTTGTTACTTCAATACCTTCAGCTTTTATAAGTGCATCAAAACTGATTGTTACTTCATCATGCAGAACCAGTGTTAAAGCATCTATTTTGAAATTTGAAGAATGCACTTTTTTTAAGTTTGCATCAAGCCCGATGGTAGAAAACGTCGTTTTTTGTAAATAGGCATCAAAACCAAGAGTTATGATAATCTCACTTGAAACTTCATATTCAACTTCTATGGCAATGCTGGAAACTTTAACTTTACCAACTGGAACATATTCAACTTCAGAAATGATATTAGAAACCGAATGAACCATTGCTGAATCAGAATAACTGCCGTTCCGAATATTATCAAATTCATAACCCGTTAATAAATCTTTAAAAATTACGACTTCATCTAAAATTCCATCATAATCATATGAGGTATCAAAGTCCCCCCTATTACCAAGTGAAAATGGGGCATCAGAAATGTTTGTTTCATTTGTGGCGTCATAAGTTTCTTCATAAGTAGTGTCATTATATTCATCATAAATTCTTACAAGAGTGGTTTTATTTACTCCATCATGTGCGACGCCTATATGATACCATCTACCATCTACAAGTGTTTTATCGAAGGCATGTGTTTCTGAACTTGCCCCACCATTATATCCAATAAAAATATTTATTTTATCGGCATATAACGTAATCGCTAAACTTCTTTTGAAATTCGTATCATATTTTGCAATGATATAATGATTCGTTGAGCTTGATTCTTGTTTCATCCAAAATGCACAACTAAATTTCTTAGTTGTATCACCAGATTTTAATGGAAAACCGGCATCTAAATCGGCATCGGCACGATACATATAATCGTTTTCGTCGGATTCAAAATTAGCAGCACAAGAACCCTCTTTAAATGTTCCTGTCGCTGTGGTTTCACTAACACCAACATTCGTCAACGTATTCGTGCCGATAGAATCTGTAACTAAAGCGCCAGATTCCATTCTAAATAAAGCAACACAATTCGCATCAATTGAAAAATTATTTGCCATTAACCCACCGCCTTATATCCAATTTCTATTCCGGACGTAAAATCAGCAGTTGTGAATGCTGCCGCCGTATCTGGATTTGTTTCAAAGATTTTTTGTTCACTTAAAAAAGATAATGATTGAGAAACTGTTGAACTCGTTCCTGTAGTTGTTCCAGATTTAATTGCACATTTGGTTCCTTTTGTTGTTGGCGCTCCTTCATGAGCAGTACGAATATTTAAATATATTCCAGAAACAGAAGCAACATCAAGCCCATTAAGGCAATCATTTATAGAATGCAAATCTAAAGCGTCTGTAGTATTTGTTGAATTATAGTCTGTATCAGAATATGGTATTTCATCAACATTTGCATAATTTGTTGCGCCAGTACTGGAAGTCCATTGGGCAGAAGAACCGGCACCAGTAATAACACCACCAACAAAAGTATGACCAATACCAATCCAGTTTGAATCATCAATAATTATATCATCACAAGCTTGCCTCCATTCATTGACACCACCAATAATAAAACCTGATATATTTTCTAATCCATAAGTTGTATCACCAGTGTAATTAATTTCTTCAACTCCATCAACTTTAATAATAATATTTCCGGATGAATTTAATGGCTTATAATAAATTTCAATTCGATGGGTAATATCTAATAATTGAAATGTTGTTGTACCAGTAGCCAAAAGCGTTCCATTATAAGCCCCTAAATGTACCTCTATTTTAAAAGAAGATTTGTTGATAGAAATAGTTAATATTAATTTTCCATTGGAATCATAAAAACCAAATATATTATTGTTATAAGACGATCTGCCATTAAGCCTTATTGTTCTGTGTGTATATATTTCAGTCATTGATGTTTTAAAAAATTTTTTAATCCAACCATAATCGCCTAACCCTGAACATACATAATCTCCACCCATATCTAACCCTGATGAAGAAACTATTGAAACACTATAATCTTCATCAAACATACTTAAACTTTGATTTTCAAAACCAGTTCCAAAAATTCTTGCCATAACGCCCCCTTTATAAATATAATTCGTAATCTTTTGATGTAATCATAATTGACCCATCAGAAGATTTTATGTAGGTTCTGAAATTATCAAAAACGATGCAATGAAGGTATTCCGGAGGTTTTGATTTTATCGTTATCTTGCCGCCGATTTGTTGAGTTTTGCCGGAATATGGCCTTTTTAATTTAATCATATTTTTTGTAAATTGTTCAACTTCGTACCATTCTTGTCCAGTTGCATTTTTGGCAATTTTAGAATCAACATCAATAAAATTAGATAAATCTTCAGTTGAAATAATAATGTCAGAATCATCTCTCCACGTTAAGCGACCCGGCAATGCTTGTTGTGTTACCATGCTATACCTGTGAAAGGCCCTGCAAAAACGCCGCTCCATTTTAATTCCAGAAAAGTCATGTCTCGGCAAATTTGGAATATTTGGTATTAAAGAAAACCGAATGCAACCGGTTAAGTCTCCACCTTCTGTAAGTACTTTACCGGTTGCCATTTCAGCTTCAAATGAATAATTTTCAGTAAGTTTCATTTTTATTTTCCGTAAAAGATTAACCTTATCTTATGAATTTTAACAATTTATTATTTTTAGACCTCATCATATGAAAAAGTCAACGTTTCCGGAGTTAAAGCGCCCTGTGAAGCTGTAGAATAAACAAACATCTGCATTTCAATCAAGTCACCAATATAGGTATCGTCATCAGCAGGGGCAAAAGGCCCCGTGTCTGTGGTATCGCCATCAAGTGGAGCCGCTGAAGTATAACTAAATAAATCTGCTCCTCCGACTTGTTTTGTTGTTGCGTTTGCGGCCCATGTTACGCCAATGTTTTTTGCAGATACAGAAACGCCAGTTCCGAATCCATTTGTGCCATCTGAATACCAACGAAGATTGGAAACACTGGTTGTTGGAGGAGCTTCCATATAAGCCCGAACTTTTTTCGTGTAGCTTTGAATTGAACCGACAGAAGGAATTACGAGCGGATTTGCCGCGTCTACCACTGCATTATCTGCGTCTTTAAATCGAACTGTCCCGGAAGTTTTATCGGTTCCTGTAGTTAAAGCACTCATTTCATGTATTTGCATTGTTGCGGCCATAATTACACTCTCCTTATTTCTTTGATGTTAAAAGCCCCTTGTGAAAGCGACAAAATCGTATTTTGCAACGTTTGACCGATAAATAAAGCCCAAATAATCTTCTTTACCTGTAATTGCCGATAAAGTTGGTGGTAATGAAAGGTCAGAACCCGCTCTTGCTTCAGCACCAAAGGCAACCGCTCCAACCCCTGCATATTGCTTAACTATTAAAATTAACCTTGCAGTTGGGGAAACAATACCAGAAAAAGTAAAGGTTGTTAATACCCTATCAAGTGTGATTTCCGCTGTATGCCCAGCCGACCAATCAATGGTTACATTATTAGCACAAGTTAAAACCTGAACTATTTTTGCAGGATCATTTAATTGTGGATGCAACGCAACCGAATAAACATTGTCGCTCGTCGTGTTCCGATAAGCCAACACAAGACGATTATAGGCTATAAAATTAGAAGCTCCGGCCCCTGTGAAGGTTGCCGTCGCAGCGCTCACGGCAGCGGCATTGGTCTCCGATAAATCTACATAAACAAACTTGCCGTCAGTTAATGTTACAGACCCCGCCGCAATTTCGTTATAAACCGAAAGCCCCGCCGCAGTATTAAACATTATTTGAATTGGTGCTGACCAGCTTAAAGAACCGGTTGCCTTGTTGTATGTGATTGCGCCATTGCAACTCACCATTACGTTTTTCAAGTATGTGATGCCCCTATCTAACCCGGCAGGCAAAACATTCATTATCGGATACGAAAAAACGGTTGAAGCATCCCAAGGCGTATGAAAATTATATCCCATTTTCTCCTCCGGTTATTTTATGTTCAATAAAGGCCCAAGCATTGCTTTATATTCAGGCGGAATTAAACTTTCTAATTGTTTCATTTTAATGTCCGCGTCTTGTTGATGTTTTATTTCTGATTTTATTTTTTT
The DNA here is from genome assembly GCA_041672465.1 of Eubacteriales bacterium. Taxonomy (GTDB): domain Bacteria; phylum Bacillota; class Clostridia; order Oscillospirales; family CAG-382; genus UBA1206. Next base: position 599 of record JBAYZO010000021.1, on the reverse strand, counting down.
TGCAAAAAAAGAATTCAATTTTTGCTGTTCCAATAAAATATCAACAAGTAAAGTTTTTAACCAGTTGGGATCACCTGCCAATTTATCAAAAATGGCTTTTTTTTGTTCATCAATAGTTGTCATTACATCGGGTCTCCTTCTTCATTAAGAAGCGTAATCCTAATTATCGTTGATACCGGAGCAGTTGCATTTTGCATTTCAATTTGTAAAATTGGCGATTCATCATCAATACCACCGCCTCTGGTATATGTAAAGTTTGCATAAGAACCGGAATAAACATAACTGCCAACCCCCACTCCGATCGTTGACGTTGTTGCGTCTGTGCCACCGATAGTTCCATTTCCGAGTAACATCTTCATAACACAATAACAACCGCCAGACAGATTAAAAGTATTGCCGTACTGATCAATAACCTGAACTTGAATGGTTGTTGAAGTATCTAACCATTCAAGTTCATCATTTGTAATTGTTACCAAGAGCCCTGAAGCCATTGGTTCAGCAAACGATTTGCCTATATCAGAATAACCAACTGTCGTCATACCGGGATAAACAAAAATCTGATTTAAAAAAATATGTCCAGTAGGTAAAACCGGGTCCAC
>JBAYZO010000020.1:0-25224 GCA_041672465.1 Eubacteriales bacterium | reverse complement strand
GTCCCCGCCACCCCCGAGAGGTATGAAAACTTTAAAAAAGCCGTCGCCCTTGACCCTTTTGGGAGAGCCAAAGGAGTTCGGGAAGAGATTGCTTTCGCGCTGGAAAGGGAAGAATACGCCAAAACGCTTCAGGCGCTTCTCGCCTCAAAGCAACTCCCCCTTAAGGTCACCCACAACGACACAAAGCTCAACAACGTGCTGCTTGACGCGAAAACCCGCAAGGCGCTGTGCGTCATTGACCTTGACACCGTAATGCCGGGGCTTGCCGCCTATGACTTCGGCGACTCTATTCGCTTTGGCGCCGCCACCGCCAAAGAAGACGAGCCCGACCTCTCCAAGGTTGCTTTTAGTCTTGACCTTTACAAAAGTTATGCCCGCGGCTTTTTGTCCGCCGGCGGCGGCTCGCTCACAAAGCAAGAAAAAACCTCGCTCGCCACGGGTTCGGTGATAATGACCCTTGAGTGCGGAGTGAGGTTTTTAACCGATTATCTTGAGGGCGACAACTATTTCAGAACTTCCTACAAAGAACACAACCTTGTGAGGTGCCGCACCCAATTTAAACTTGTGGGCGATATGGAAAAAAGTTTTGATAAAATGGCGTCTTTTGTAGAGGGGGGCTAAACCCCGTCAATAGCTTTATCGCCGTCCCCAAGAATTGGGGGCGGCTGTTTTTTTATCAGCGCGCCAAGGTTTACCCCGCGGGGAAAATTCTTCGCGATAACCACAACCCCGTTTGCCGTTTCGGCGGGAGGCAAGTTTTCCACCGTATACCCGCCAAGCGTGTTTTCCCCAAACGGAACGCGGCAAACAGCCGCGGCAAAGCCGCTTAAAGACCGGTTTCTCTTGCGAAGGGCGGGGTTCCCCAATATTTGGTAAAGAATAACCGCCGAGTACTGCGTCAGCGACGACATTGTTTCGGGCTCGTAAGGAATAAAAAAGGCGTTGTAAGCCCCCGAATCAAGGTCGGGTTTAATCTTTTTAGCCTTTGACAGTTTTGCCGCGGTCAAAAGCGCGCTCCCCACGACATAACCCAAGCGGTAGAGCGCGGTGTCCGCGGAGCCCGGACAGGTTGGTTTTTCAAAAGGGAAGTCAAAGCTCGAGACCGCCCTCAAAAGATCGGAAAAAGCGTGAATATACCCCAAAATGTAGCCGGTCCTGCCGCTGTCGTCCATTTCAAGGCTTTCCCCCACTACTACCGGCGGGATAACAGCTTTGGGGAGGGCGGCAATGGACACCTCAGCCCCGTTTACAAACACCCTTATAACGCCGTCGGAGGTGACAACGCCGATCTTTCGCAGGTTAACGCCGTTTTGTGAAAGCTTTTTTGCTTTTTTGCTGTCCGACGGGAAAACAAAAAAGCTTTTTCCGGCAAGGCTTTCTATTTTTTCACTCTCGCCAAGCTTAAGGGCGATAGACTTACAGCTTTTCACCAGCGCGTAAAGCGAGGGGGAATAATACCCAAAGGCTTTTTTTGTGCTTTTAGAGGGAACAAACATATCCTCAAGCAGGAAAATTTCATCGGTGGGTCGGAAGTAAACAGACTTGCCCGAAAACATAAAGAACGGGTTAAAGCCGGCGGCGCAAAACGTCCCGTCAGACAGCGGGTTGTTTTCCATATAAGAAGAAAAAAACCCAAACGCCTCCGCGTCGTCGGTGGAAAAGCTTTTATACGTTTTCCCCCACTTGCCGATAGCCCCGTCCGGCAGGAAAAGCGAATACAGCTCTTCGTCTCCCTCTGTCGGCTGTCTGTTTAAAAGTTCCTCAAACACGGCTTTGTTCTTTTCGTCCATTTGTTTTCCTTTCATGCTTTTTCAAGCAAACCCAACGGTTTTACGCTAACGCGAATATATTTATTTAAGAATAAGCGTGGAATCGGTTTTGTCAAACCCGTCTGCGGTAAAACAGGCGTAGTCCCCCGCTTTTATCCCGGCGGCTCTGACTTTTGCCTCCATAAATCCGTCCGTGTGTCCAAAGACAAAGCCTCCGCGGTTTTTTTCGGCTAAGATTTCAACTTTCTTCCCAAAAAGCTTTGCGGCCGCCTTTTCTTTATTTAAGCTTGACAGTTCAAGCACCGCGCGATTTCGCCGCTTTTTAATTTCCGGCGTGACCTGCCCGGCAAAAGTCGCCGCGTCGGTATAAGGCCTTTTTGAAAAAGCAAACGCGTGGATATGGGTAAAGTTGTTTTTCTTGATAAATTCAAGGGTTTTTTGGTGGTCTTCGTCCGTTTCGCCCGGGAAGCCGGAAATAATATCCGCCGTCAGCGAAATATCGGGAATCTTCTCATAAAGCCTGTCTATCGCGGACTGAAGCTTTTCCGCCGAATACGGCCTGCGCATATTCTTCAGCACGTCCCCCGAGCCGGACTGAACCGAAAGGTGAAGGTGACGGCAAAACTTTTTTGATTCTCCGATACAGCTTATAAACTCATCGGTGAGGGCGTTTGGGTTAAGAGAGCCTATCCTTATCCTGCGTATCCCGTCAATGCCGTCAATTTTATTTATAAGGCGGCAAAGGTTAGCCGCGCCGTAGTCGGAAACCTCAATCCCCGTCAGAATAACCTCGCTCACGCCTTTTTCCGCCAGCCTTTTAATCTCGCCGAGAATATCCGGCTCACCCCGCGAAAACGACCTGCCGCGAAGCTTTGGTATTATACAGTAGGCGCAGTTGAAGTTACAGCCGTCCTGAATTTTTACATAAGCGCGGTAACGCTCGCCGCAGAGCGATTTTGTGTTCCCGATCGAAAGCTCCTCATAGCCGCTTTTTTCGGTATATCCGCCGCCGAACCCTTGAACTGCCCTTTCAAAAAGGGTATTTTTTTGACTGCTCCCCCCTAAAAAGCTGATATTTTCGGGGATGATATCCTTTCTCCTGCAAAGCTCGGCGTAACAGCCCGTGACGACAACGCTCCCCGCCGTCTTGGCGGCGCGGGCAATTATATTGCGGGTCTTGCGCTCGCTCTCTCCCGTCACCGCGCAGGAATTTATAACGGCAAAGTCGGTTTTTTGCCCGAAAGGCTTTTCGGCATAGCCGTTTTGCAAAAACTTTTCGCGAATTGCCTGTATTTCATATTGGTTGGCTCTGCAGCCAAGCGAGTAAAAAGATACGGTTTTTGTGGTTTTCATTGGTTTTATTGTTATACCCTTAGTTTGAGTTATTCTTTTCTTTTTCTTTTTGTTTTGTTTTTGCCTCAGCAAGAAGTTTTATATAGTCTTTTTCGTCTAAAAAGTTATTGATATAATCAATCAGCAGTTTTGCGCTTAGCCCCTCCGGGAGGGATAAAGAAAGACAAATCTCGTGTCGCAGATATGAGCTGTTTTCCCCGCCGGTGAGCATATCCTCATAAGCCCGCTGCCGCGTGAGGAACGGCGTCTTTTGCTCCTCACTTTCAAAGCGTTTTAAAATGTCATATAAAACTCTTGAATCAATGCTCTCCACTCCTAAAAGGCCGTCTTTGTTTGGGGTTGACTTCCGTTTGTCCTTGCCTTTTATAGCCGGGGTATAGGCGTTGATAAGCGTTATCCCGTCCTTGCCGCCGAGCAGGGTTTTTATCCGCCCCCTTAGGAAAACCCCCGCGCTGTCGCTGTCAGTCAGGATAATCAGCCCCCCGAGGGAGGCGAAAGCTTGTAGCTCTTGCCTTTTTTCCTCAGACTTTACCGCCGAAAATCCATCAAGGGTTATTATGGGGGAGGCGATCACCGAGGAAAGCTTGATTTTGTCGTATTTCCCCTCCACGACAACGGGGTATTTAAGGTTTAGCTTGTTTCGCATAAGAAAGTATCCTGTAAAGCATAAGCTCAAGCGCCATATATTCGTCGCCGTACCGCGTTTTAATGGTCATATCCGCTCTCCCGCATTCCTCAAGCGAGTTTTTAATAAAGTCCAAACTGACAACGCTCGCGTTTTGGTAAAGCCGCCTTGACTGGTAATCCCCAAGCCCAAGCTTTGACTTGATTGTTTTTACCACTCCGCCGCCCCCGCCGGAGTTATCTTCAATCAGCGCGGTTTTAAAAATTAAAAGGTCCACAAAATGGGAGGCAATCGTACCGAGAATAAGCTCCGGGCGCGTTTTGGCGGCTACAAGCCCGTCAAAAATTTTCTTCAGCTTTGCCCCGTCCCCCCCCGCGAGACAATTTACAAGGTCAAACAGCCTGAAAGTGGGGTTGGGCACGCAAACCTTATCAATGTCGTCCGCGGTGAGCGGCGTACCGCCGTAATAAGCGCAAAGCTTGTTTATTTCCGAAACAAGAGTATACATATCGCTCCCGCAATACTCCACAAGGTATTCCGGCAAAGCCTGCTCCGTCGGGACAGTTCGCGCGTCGAAATGCTTTTTAACCCAGCTTATAAGCCTCTGCCCCGTCTCCGGCGCGAAGTTTACAATAACTGCAGATTCATTTAAAAAATCAAAAAGCTCGTTTGACTTTTCCCCGTATTTTTCAAAGGGCGGCGGGGTTTCAATCTCCCCGGCGCGGTAGATAAACACAACCGCGGAATCTTTTGGCAGCTCACTCAGCGCCTTCGCGTAAGAAGCCGCCGAGCGCAAAGCGTTTGCCAGCGAAAACCCGGTAATTTCAATAAGCCTCACCCCGTCAGAAAAAGAAACGGTGCGCGACGCGTCGTAAATGGCGGCGGGGGAGACGTCCCCCTCAAACACAAAGCGGTTGTACTCAAGGCCGCCGCCGCAGAACAGACGGAGCTGTTTTAGGTAAAAGGTTTTGGTGTATTCCTCATCGCCGTAAAACACATAAACGCCCGATATATCTTTATTTTTTATTCGTTGTTGAAGCTCCGCGAGCCCTAATCGCTGTCCCGCCATATCCTCACCTCGCTTTTGGCGTTTGAAGGTATTTTAATGGTTATAATGTCGTAATAAGAGTATTCAAGAATGTTTTGAGGGGGAAAATCCTCCTCAAAACATATGTCTTCCGCGCAGATCAAAGTGGCGGCGCTAAGGTCAAAGTCCGTTTTACTCGGTGAAACCCCCGCCGGGATTATCGCCATATCGGCGGAAACGGCCGGAATATCCCCGTCCCCCGAAGCCAACAGCAGATATGTATTACCATAGCTGCTCACTTTAACCGTGCCGCTTTCCGGCTCTATAAAAACTACAGCGAACCCAACTTCAAGGGTAAGTTCGTCATAGGTTAAAACCTCACATCCGCAACCCGCGGCAACGCCCTTTATCTCTTCTAAAAGCTCCCTTTGCCACTCGTCAATAGGGTTTTTAAGGTAGAGTTTTTTTATGTCCATTCGCTTGATAACATTCTTTACCGTTTTAGGGTCAAGCCCATCGAAACTTTGGTATACAAGCGCCGAACAGCTTGTCTCGCCGCTTCTATATACGATTTTTTCAGCCTGCGCGCCGCAGCCGAAGTCTAAAAGCACACCCTCCCCTCCGGAAAAAACCGCCGCCGCGTAACCTTTTCGCGTCTGGGTATAAGAAATCACCGCTCCGCTGTTTTTGGCGTGGAAACCCGAAACCCCCATCGCGGCAAAGGAAATCGTCACCCCGCAGGCGGCGAGGATAAACAAAACCTTTTTTTGCCCTCTTTTTAGAAAAAGCGAAGCTGAAATAAACACAAGGCAAACAGCGGAAGCCGCTTTTATATAAGGCGAAAAAGCTGAAAAGGTTGAAAACGGCAGCCCCGCCACAGTGCCGCACAAAAGCCGGAAAAAAGCAATTCCGTATTTCAGCAAAAAAGCTATAGGGACAGCGAGCGGGGCGAAAATCACGGTCAGCAGAGCGAAAACAAATGAAAGCGTCAACAAAACGGTAAAACAGATTCCGACGGCGGCGTTAGTCAGTATCCCAAACACGGAAACCTCGTCAAACGCTAACGACGTTATCGGCAGGGTAAACAAAAACGCTCCCCCAAAATAAATAACGGGGAGGGCGACAGCCCACAAACGCCTTTTAAGAGAAGTCTTGGCGCTGTACCGCCCGGCGAAGTCCGAAACGGCAAGGATTCCGAGCGTCGCCAAAAACGAAAGCTGAAGAGAGAGCGAGGCTATGAGGAACGGGTTGAAAACAAGGAGTATAAACAGCGCCGCGAACAGGGAAGTCACCCCGTCGCTTTCCCGCTTTAAGGCCTGCCCGGCGAAAAAAATCACAAGCATTATCGCCGCCCTCACCGCGGAGGGTGAAAAGCCCGTCAGCGCGGCGTAGGCAAACGCGAAAAGCGATAATATAACCGAAAGCAAAACTCTTTTGCGGATAAACTGCCTCAGCGCGAAATAAACGGAAGACACAAGAATTGAGAGGTGAAGCCCCGAAACCGCGAGAATATGCGAAACCCCCGCCCTTGAGTAAACGATTCTGTCTTCCTCGTCAACCGCGCCGCCCTCGCCGAGCGTGACCGCTTTAAAGAAAGCGCCGCCGCTCTTCCCAAGCCGCGCTTCGGCGTTGGTTATGATTTTTTTCCGCAGCGAATAAAGTATATTGTCAGTACCGCCGATTTTGACGGCGTTTCCGTTTGTGTAAAAGTCAATTCCGTAGGCAAGAAGTTTCGGTTTGCCCGCGCTCGGGCGGAAAACCCCGCTTACCGTCACGAGATCCCCAATATCAAAAGGCGCTTCCCCCCGCTCCGGGTCGACATATACCTTTATTTTGGCGCCGCTCTTAATGTCATAATCGGAATAAAGCGACTTTACCACAACGCTCTCGCCCCAAGACCCCTCCGTTACCTCGCATACCTTTCCGGTGACGCTCCCGGTAAAAATGGAATTCTTTTTGAGGAAAAAAGAAGAATAAGCCGAAAAATATAGAAACGCGAAAACAGGGATAAGAGAAAACGCCAGAGCCGTCCTCATCGTAAGAATATTTTTAGCCGCTATAAACGAAAAAGCGGCGGCGGCGGCGCAAACGCAAAGCGGCAATACAATGCCGCCGTAAAAGACCAAAACCGCGATTTGCGCAGCGAACATAAAAACGCCTATCGCGAACAGACGGTTTCTAAGCACAAAATCATCCCTTCGCTTTGACAGTTTGTTTTGGCTTTGCCGCGTCAGGTAAGCCTGTCCATTAACCTTCTTCCGCCGATTATATGAAAATGCAGATGTTTGACCGACTGCCTGCCGTCCTCCCCCACGTTGGTGATAAGGCGGTAGCCGTTTGTAAGCCCCTGAGAAGACGCGATATGGGGAACCGCCTTTAAAAGGTTAAAGATATGGTCTTCGCGTATTCTTGTCCCGCCGTCGGCAATGGTTAAGTCGTCAATCGAGTCCATATGGACTTTCGGCACGACCAGTATGTGGACGGGAGCGACGGGGTTAATGTCTTTAAACGCAAAGACATACTCGTCCTCATACACTTTCTGCGAGGGTATCTCGCCCCTTATTATCGCGCAAAACAAACAGTCCATATTAATGCTTCCTTTCAGTTTTTATTGTCCGTATTTATTCGGACTTCAAGATCTGGCTTTCCAGCACATTCAGCGCCGAATCAAACGCCGGACGGGTGTTTTCCGGCTTTTTGCCGCCGGAAGTCGCCCTGTCGCGCCTGCCGCCGCCGCCGCCCCCCACTATCGGGGAAATCGCCGCGAGAATTTTACCCGCGTCGGCCTTTTTCGCCAGCGCCGTCTCCCCGCACCCCGCCGAGAAGGTGACGTTCCCGCCGGATATTGACGCGAACAGCGTCACGGCGTCGCCATGCTTGGCGAGGAATTCGTCAGCCGCCTCCCGCAGCGCCGTTACGGGTATATCTTTAAACTCAGCAGTTACAAGCTTTACCCCGGCCGTTTCCTTAGCGGCGAGGTAGACTTCCTCGGCTTTCGCGGCGACCGTCTCGCGGTGTATTTTATCAATGGATTTTTTAAGCGATTTTATTTCTTCGCCGAGGAGCGCGGCTTTTGCCGGCAGTTCGTTTATATTTTGGCACTTCAGCGCCTCCGCCGCGGAGCGAATAAGGCTTTCGTTTTCATAAATATGCTGTAGGCTGTTTAGCCCCGTTATCGCCTCTATCCTCCGGGTGCCGGCGGCGATAGACGACTCGGATATTATTTTAAAAAGCCCGACTTTCGCCGTGTTGTCAAGATGAGTTCCCCCGCAAAACTCGGTTGAAAAACTCCCCATGCTCACCACTCTGACGACCTCGCCGTATTTTTCGCCGAAAATGGCGGTAGCCCCCGTTTTGCGCGCCTCGTCAATCTTCATATGCCGGCATTTGATTTCGCTTCCCTTTAAAATCTCGCTGTTAACAAGGCGTTCGGTTTCTTTTATTTCGTCTTTTGTAAGGGAATTAAAATGAGTGAAGTCAAACCTCAAAACCTCCTCGCTCACAAATGAACCCGCCTGTTCTACATGGTTGCCGAGAACGGTTTTAAGCGCCGCTTGAAGAAGATGCGCGGACGAGTGGTTGCGCGTCACCGCGCCGCGGAAGCCGGGGTCAACGTCGGCGAAAACCTCGCCGAGCTTTAGTTTGCCTTCTTTAAGGCGGCCGTGGTGGAGGAAAACCCCGCCGCCGGTTTTTGTGGTGTCTGTCACCTCAAAAACCCCATCGTCCGAGGATATAGTCCCGTGGTCCCCGACTTGCCCGCCCGATTCGGCGTAAAAAGGGGTTTTGTCAAGCGCTAAAACCGCTTCCCCGCCGCTTAGCAGCGAAGTGTTTTCACCCTCTTTAATAATATAAAGGAGCTTCGCTTTACCGCTAAGCGTCTCATAACCGGTAAATTCCGTCTTTTGCTCGTCCCCGAAAATTAAGTTTTCGTCTGTCCAGCCCGCGCCGTTTGACTTTGCTCTCGCGTCCCGCGCCTTTTTGCGCTGGTTAGCCATAAGGCTTTGAAAACCGTCCTCGTCAACCTCAAGGCGCGCCTCTTTGGCAATCTCCCGCGTCAGGTCAATGGGGAACCCGAACGTGTCGTAGAGCTTGAACACATTTTCGCCGGGGAGGACTGTTTCGCCCCGCGCTTTTAACAAGGCGATTTCTTTTTCCAATAAGAGAAGTCCCGAACCGATGGTCTGCGCGAACTTTTCTTCCTCGGTAGAAATAACCTTTTCTATAAATTCTTCCCGAACCGCAAGCTCCGGGTAAGCGGTTTTGTTCTCGGCGATAACAATTTTCGCCAGCGGCGGCAGGAAAGTCCCGTCGATCCCTAAAAGCCTGCCGTGACGCGAGGCGCGCCTAAGCAGTCTGCGGAGCACATACCCGCGCCCCTCGTTGGAGGGTAGCACGCCGTCGCCTATTAAAAACGTCGCCGATCTTATATGGTCTGTTATCACCCGAAGTGAAATATCGTTTTCACCCTCGCCGCCGTTATATTTAACGCCCGCAGTCTCGCAAAGAGTTCCCATAATATTCTTTATGGTGTCGACCTCAAACAGACTTCCCACGCCCTGCATAATGCAGGCAAGCCTTTCAAGCCCCATTCCCGTGTCAATGTTGGGGCGCGAGAGGGGAGTGTAGTTCCCCTTGCCGTCCGAGTCAAACTGGGTAAACACAATGTTCCAGATCTCAATAAACCTGTCGCAGTCGCAGCCCGGGGAACAGCCGGGGTTTCCGCAGCCGTATTTTTCGCCGCGGTCAAAATGAATCTCGCTGTCGGGGCCGCAGGGGCCGGCGCCGATCTCCCAGAAATTGTCGTCCCTCCCCATTTTATATATTCGTTCTTCCGGCACGCCGGTTTTCTTCCAAACCTCAAGCGCATCGCCGTCTTCCTCAAAAATTGTTATATATAGTTTTTCGGCGGGGATTTTCAGGTTAACGGTAAGAAATTCCCACGCCCAGGGGATTGCTTTTTCTTTAAAATAATCGCCGAACGAAAAGTTCCCGAGCATTTCAAAAAAAGTGCCGTGCCGAGAGGTTCTCCCGGCGTTTTCAATGTCGGGAGTCCGAATACATTTCTGGCAGGTGGTCACCCGTTTTGACGGAGGGGTCTCCTCTCCGGTAAAATAACGCTTGAGCGGCGCCATTCCGGCGTTTATAAGGAGAAGCGAAGCGTCGTTTTCCGGGACAAGCGGGTAAGAAGTTAACCTTAAATGGCCTTTTGACTCAAAAAAATTCAGAAATTTTTCGCGCAAATCGTTAAGTGAGGTGTTTTCCATTGGTCGGCCTTTCGTTTTATCTTAATAATTGATTTTATTTGTGTTTTACGCCTTTTAATATCGCAACTTTCACATCATAAGGCTGAAAATTGCCGCCGTTGGGGTTGTTTTTGTCAAAAACAACAAGCAGTATAAATATTGTAGCATAAACCCCGCGTAAAATCAATAAAAATAAACTGAACCCCGCGGATATCCCGCTTTTCGCGAATTTTTAACCCGCCGTTTACCAAGGGAAATATTGACAAGTCATCTTCTATATGTTAATATGTTAAAAACAGAATATTTCAAAAAGGAAAACTTTAATTATGGCAAGTTTAACCTCTAAAAATAAGGAAGTTTTTGATTCCTACCGCGCTTTTTACAAAAGCAGGCTGTTTGACGACTGCGTTCCGTTTTGGCTTGGCTCTGACTTATTGGATAAAAAATACGGCGGCTACATGACAAGCGTGGACAGAGAGGGAAGAGCGTACAGCGAGGACAAATCGGTGTGGTTTCAGGGGAGATGCCTTTGGACCTTTTCCGCGCTGTGCAACAGATACGGCGGCAAGCGCGAATGGGAGGACGCCGCGCTTCTCGGGGTTAAGTTTATCAACGAAAAATGTATCGACACCGACGGCAGAATGTTTTTTTCGCTCACCCGCGACGGCAGACCGCTCAGAAAACGCCGCTATATGTTTTCGGAAAGCTTTTATGTCATTTCAATGGCGGAATACGCGCTTATGACAGGCGACGTTGCCGCGCTTCAAAAAGCAAGGGATACCTTTGACCTTATGCTTTGCATCTACCGCGACCCCGCCGCCGACCCCTTTAAGATAACTCCCAAGACGTATGCCTCGACCCGGTCAGAGCGCGCCAGCGCCGTGCCTATGGTGCTGGTCTCGTCCGCCCAGCTTCTCAGGAGATGCGACCCCGAAAGAGGCGACTACTACACCAAAATATCGCTTGAAATGGCAGATGACATAATTAAATACCACTATAAAGAAGACAAGCGCTGTGTGCTTGAGAGCGTCGGGTCAAACGGCGAATTTATCGACACCCCTCAGGGGCGGACAATAAACCCCGGCCACTCAATGGAAAACAGCTGGTTTTTAATGAGCGAGGCGATTTACTCAAACGACGGCGAACTTATGAAAAAAGCCCTGAATATTCTCGACTGGTCGATCGAATGGGGCTGGGACAAACAAAACGGCGGGTTTATTTATTTCACCGATTGCCACGGCCGCCCTTGCGAACAGCTTGAGCACGATATGAAGCTCTGGTGGGTGCATGACGAGGCGCTTATCGCGACCCTCCTCGCCTACGGAATTACCGGCGACGGAAAATACTTTGACCTGTTCAGGCGAACTCATGACTTCGCGTTCGGCCATTTTTCCGACGGAGACTTCGGCGAGTGGTACGGCTATCTCCACAAGGACAACACCGTGAGCCATACCCAGAAAGGGAGCATGTGGAAAGGCCCCTATCACTACCCACGCACCCTTATGATTTGCGAAAAAATTCTCTCTCTCCTTGCCGAGGGCAAGCCGATGGAGCCGCTACTCTGAGGTTTCGCGAACAAATCCGTGTTATTTTTTTAGAATATTTCACATGAGACAAAAAAAACAATATTTAACGGAGGGAAACGGTATGAACGCTAAAAAAATCATTACTTATTCGCTGTTCATTTTAGTCTTTGCGCTTTTGCTTCAGGTTTCGCTTTTCGCCTGCTCAAAAACCCCCGGCGACCAAACCGGCTCCAAGGACGGCGTGTCCGACACTTCGCCGCAAAGCGGAGACATAAGAGATGAAGAAAAGTTTATCCCCCATCTTGACCCCGCAAAGCTTAACCTCAAAGGCTTTGAACTGAAAATTCTCACCAGCGCTGACAACAGAACATACGCCGTCGAGCAGTTTGTGGGCTATATTGACGACGAGGACAAATCGGAACCCGTCTCCCTCGCCGTTTACGAGCGCAACGCGAGGCTTGAAAACGAGTACGGATTCACGATACAGTGCGAAGCGCTGGAAACGGGGTTCGCTAATTTTCTCGAAAGAGTCAGAAACGACGTCGGGGCCGATTTATGCGATTATCATGTAATCGCAAACGGCACGTCCGTCATAGCTCCCCTCACCGTCGAGGGCTATTGCTATGATTTTTACACACTTCAGGACTCATTCCTCGCGCTTGACGAGAGCTGGTGGGACCCCGTGACTCAGGCGGATATGTCTATCGGGAACCACCTCTATATGGTCACAGGCGACATTATGCTCCTTGACGACCAAATGACTTTCGGGATGTTCTTCAACAAGGACCTTATCACCGAATATCACCTTGACAGCCCGTTTGACCTTGTCTATGAAGACGACTGGACGCTTGACGAAATGTACTATATGATAAAAGAAGTGGCGCATTCCGGCGGCGGCGGGGTTATGAACGCCCTGAACGGCGAGGATACATGGGGAATGGTCGGCGTCGCGTTCCACACATATCAGTTAGTCATGGGCGGCGGCAAGGGGCAGGTGGTTAAGGACGCGGAAGACCTGCCGCGATTTGCCATGGGAGATGACGCTAATGTCAACACTTTTCTTAAAGTGTTTGATATAATAACCGACCGCGACAGAGTGGCTATCGTCGAGAACTATTGCCGCTATGACGCGCCCGAGGCGGAAATCATCACCGACGCTTTTTATGAGGGCAGAGCGCTGTTTTCCCCCGGCACCATTTCCGCCGTCACCTCCGATAAAATGCGGAACGCCGAGATTCGCTACGGAATCGTGCCGATGCCGAAGTATGACGCGACTCAGGACAACTACGCCTCGACAATCAACCCCTATCACTTTTTTGTGATGGCGATTCCTAACTCCAACGTTGAGGATATTGACAAAATCACGTTTTGTCTTGAGGCGATGGCGTACGCGGGGCGGCAAACGGTCACCCCCGTGTATTACGAACTCACCCTAAAGCTAAAGCGGTTCGCCGACGACGACGACTCGCCCGAAATGCTTGACATTATATTTAAAAACCGTCTTGTGGATATTTCCGTCATTTTCAACTGGGACGACTGTATTCAATATTACAACAATCTGTTCTTTGCGCGGAGCAGTAATATATCCGCTTATTGCGAATCCAAAATAAACAGCTTTAACGCCAAAATGCAGGAAACCATCGACGCCTACGCCCGGATAGCGGAACTGGAAGACTAAGGTTTGTTTCTTATGTGTTAAATCGCGCTTTGCTATATATATATTCCAAAAAAACCCGATATGCGGGTTTTTTTGGGGTGTAATAAACTTATCAAAAATCACCCCCCAAAGAGTAAAAAAACCCTTGCAATGCCAAATTACTTGTGATATAATCTCAAGGCACGGCAAAAGCGCCCTAAAAGGCGCACTACACACACCGCTTATGCCGCCCGGGGTATCCGAAAGGATTGGGCGGTAAATCCAAAAAGCGAGTGGCGGGAACAACCCGAACAAAAGGAGAAACCAAATGCCAGTTATCGCAATGAAACAGCTTCTTGAGGCAGGTGTCCACTTTGGGCACCAGACAAGAAGATGGAACCCCAAAATGGCCGAGTATATCTATACCGAACGGAACGGTATTTATATCATTGACCTTATTAAAACGGTTAAAAAGGTAGAAGAGGCCTATATGTTTGTCCGCGATATCGCCGCGGACGGCGGCTATATCCTCTTTGTGGGGACAAAAAAGCAAGCCCAAGAGGCAATCAAAGAAGAAGCCGAAAGGGCGGAAATGTACTATGTGAACATACGCTGGTTAGGCGGAATGCTCACAAATTTTAAGACGATTAAAAAATCAATCGCCAAACTCAACAACCTGCACAAAATGTCGACCGACGGCACTTTTGACCTTCTCCCCAAAAAAGAGGTGGCGGCGCTCCAGAAAGAAATGAACGACCTTGAAAGAAACCTCGGCGGCATTAAAGATATGAAAACCCTCCCCGCGGCAATGTTTGTTATCGACCCGAAGAAAGAGAAAAACGCGGTGGACGAGGCGAGAAAGCTCGGCATCCCCATCGTGGCGGTGGTTGACACCAACTGCGACCCGGACGAGATCGACTATGTTATCCCGGGCAACGACGACGCCATTCGGGCAATAAAGCTGTTGTCGTCCGTCATGGCGGACGCGGTGCTTGAGGGCAAGCAGGGCGAGCAGTTCACCGATTCGTCGGAAGAGGCCGGCGGCGGGGAAGAAGATGACCAATTTGGTGAGGAGGAATAAATAAATGGCGAATATCAGCGCGAAAGACGTAATGGCTCTAAGGCAGAAGACGGGCATCGGCATGATGGAATGCAAAAAAGCCCTGATTTCCGCCCAAGGCGATTTTGAAGAGGCTGTAAAAATACTCCGGGAAAAAGGGCTTGCCGTGGCGGCGAAGAAAGCGGGGAGAGTAGCGGCCGAGGGAATCGTCGGCGTATCGAAATGTGACGAGTGCGGGCTCACCGCGATGGTCGAGGTTAACTGCGAAACCGACTTTGTCGCGAAAAACGCCTCGTTTAACGAATTTGTTCAATCCGTTCTCGGCACTATCATAAAAACTAAACCTAAAAACCTAAACGCCCTTTTGGCGGAAAAACTCGACGGATCGGAACTGACGATCGAGGACGAGATAAAAGACAAAATCTTCACAATAGGCGAGAATATCTCGGTTAGAAGGTTCGCCCTTGTCGCGGGCGTCACCGGCTATTACGTCCATATGGGCGGCTCGGCGGGCGTTATAACCGCGTTTGAAACCACCAACGGCATTGAAACCACAGAAGCCTTCGCAGAATACGCGAAAAATATCTGTATGCAGATAGCCGCAATGAACCCGCTTTACGTCTGCAAGCACTGCGTCCCCGCGAACGTGATAGAGGGCGAAAAAGAAATCCTCCTCGCCCAAATCAAGGGCGACCCGAAAATGGCGAATCGCCCGGAGGCAATTATAGAAAAAATGGTATCGGGGCGAATCAACAAGTTTTACGAGACCAACTGCCTTAAGGAACAGCAGTATGTTAAGGACGAGGGCAAGACTGTTGACGAATACACAAAATCGGTTGCCCGCGAGCTGGGCGGCGATATTGTTATTGTCGACTTTATAAAATATGAGCGCGGCGAGGGCATTGAAAAGGCCGAAGAAGATTTCGCCGCCGAAATAGACAAGCTTATCCAAGGCTAAAGACAAAATATAAACCTTTAAACTCCAAAAACCTCCCGCAAGGGGGGTTTTAAACTGCCGTGAAAAAATTATAAAAAAAGTTAAAATATATCTTGACAATCAAATGACCATATGATATAATCAATAAATAGAAAGGAGGCGTAAATATGCACGCTTACTTTCCCGGCACCGCCATTGAGATTAGTCCGCGGCAGCGCGGCAGAACGGATTCGGCGGCGGAAATTATCGACAACATTTTTTCCGCGGGGGGGCTTGTGCTCTCGCAGGTTTCAAAGCTTACGGGGCTTGAGTATTATATCATACAAAATTGGGTCAAGAGGGGGTATATCCCCCCGCCCGTTAAAAAACGCTATCACAAAAATTTGTTTTGCCGAATTTTAATTATTAACATCCTCAGGGAAACGCTAAAGTTTGAGGAAATAACCGAACTCCTCTCAACTCTTTCCGTCCCGCTGGGGAGACGCGGCGAGGAAAAGCCGGAAATAGTCTTAGCAACCGAGTTTGACGTATATAATTATTATGTGAACCTCGTTTTGTCCGGCGAAGAAACCCCGAGCCGGTCGCTTGAAACGGCGCTTAAAGACTATAAAGAACCTTTCCCGGGCGCCAAAAAGACCCTTTCAAAGGTGCTCGGCGTTATGTATCACGCGGGGCTCGCCGCCGAAAACGCGAAAAAATCTATTGAACTTTTATACAGTTTAGGTTAATATATCAATACCCGATATATAAGCATATCAGCGTATAACAACAAAAGGAGGAACCCGTTATGACCGAATGGTGGAATTCGCTCCCCTTGCTTGGCCATTTGTTCGCTTATATCGCCATCCCTTCCACTCTTCTGATGTTTATCCAAATAATAATGATGCTCATAGGGCTCAGCCATTCGGACGGGTCTGATTTCGACGCCGATGTCGGAGACGGCGCCGGCGGAGGAGATTTTGTCGACCTTGACGGCGACGGGATTCCGGACAGTCTTCAGGACGGGCTTTTCGGCGACCACGCGCCCGACCCTCACGGGGAGTTTCATTCGGACACCCATACCGACAGCGGGTTTCGGCTTATTTCTTTCAGAAGCGTCGTGGCGGCGCTCGCCGTATTTGGCTGGACAGGGCTTGTGATGCTAAAGAGCGGCGTCGGCGCGACAGTCACGCTGGTCTCGTCGTTCGCCATAGGGGTTTTGGTCATGACGACAGTCGGTTTTATTTTTATGTGGCTGTTCCGCCTCCAGAGCGACGGGACAATAAATATAAAAAACGGACTGGGCGCGAGCGGCACGGTTTATCTTAAAATCCCCCCCAACAGACAAGGGCAGGGCAAGGTTAATATTGTTATTCAGGGCACCTACACGGAACTCACCGCCGTCACCGACGAGGAAGCCCCCATTAATTACGGTGAGGAAATTGTGGTCATAGGCCTTAGCGGAGAATCCACCCTTGTGGTAAAGCGCAAATAAAATTTAGCGAATCAAACAGATATTATAAGAGGAGAAAACAAATGGAAACATTGGGATTAGTCATTGTATGCGTGCTCTTTGTGTTTATGATAATGATGTTCGTGGTTTCGCGCTATAAAAAGTGCCCCTCGGACAAAATTATGGTCGTTTACGGCAAGGTCAAAAACAACAAGGACGGCACTCCGCGTTCGGCGCGCTGTATTCACGGCGGCGCGACTTTTATCATGCCCGTATTTCAGGGGTATTCGTTTTTGGACCTCACCCCCATTTCAATTCAGGTTGACCTGCGTTCGGCGCTCTCGCGTCAGAACATAAGAATCGACGTCCCCTCGACCTTTACGGTAGGGATATCGACCGAGCCCGGCGTTATGCAAAACGCCGCCGACAGCCTGCGCAGCCTGAAGATAGCTGAAATACAGGAGCTTTCCAAGGACATTATTTTCGGTCAGCTAAGGCTTATCATAGCCACCATGGATATTGAGGAAATCAACACCGACAGGGATAAATTTTTGGAGCAGGTCTCCAAAAACGTTGAGTCCGAGCTTAAAAAGATAGGTCTTCGCCTTATAAACGTCAACGTCACCGATATTTCCGACGAATCCGGCTACATAATCGCGCTGGGCAGGGAAGCCGCCGCCAAAGCCGTCAACGACGCCAAAAGGTCCGTCGCCGAAAAAGAAAGAGACGGCTCGATAGGCGAGGCTCAGGCGCACATGGATAAGCGCATAAAGGTTTCGGAGGCAAATTCTGTCGCCATAAAAGGCGAAAACGAAGCGCAAATGCAAATTGCCATGTCAAACGCCGCGCTCCGCGAAAAAGAGGCAGAGGCGATGCGGATAGCCACCGCCGCCGAAAAAGTCGCCGAGGCGAAAGCGCTTGAAGAAGCTTACTTCGCCGAAAAAGCCGCCGAGCAGTCGCGCTACGCCAAAGAACAGGCAAAGCTTGAGGCCGACGTCATAGTAAAAGCGGAAATAAGAAAGCGGGAAATAGAGCTCAATGCCGAGGCGGAAGCCGAACAGATCCGCCGCAGGGCAAAGGGCGAGGCCGACGCCATATTTATGAAAATGCAGGCTCAGGCTAACGGAATGCAGGAAATCCTCCTCAAACAGGCGGCGGGTTTCGCGAAAGTGGTCGAGGCCGCCGGCGACAGCGCCGAATCCGCCGTGAGGCTTATGGTCGCGGATAAGCTTGAAGACCTCATGAGGGTTCAGGTCGACGCGATAAAGAACATCAAAATCGACAAAGTCACCGTTTGGGACAGCGGCGATAAAGACGGCAAGACTCAAACCGCGTCATTTATTTCCGGGCTTTACAAATCGATCCCGCCGCTTGGCGAGGTGTTTGACATGGCGGGAATGAAGCTCCCCGATTATCTCGGAAAAGAAAAAGCCGAAACAGCCGGCGAACAGCATGGCGGGGAGACTTTATAGAGCAAAACCTGCGTAATTATAACGAATAAAGAGGGGTGAAAATGCAAAAAGAAAAACCCGGTCAGTATGAAGGCTTTATATTCAATTCCGTTATTTTTTTAGCGGCAATGTTCGTGGGTTCGCTTTTCCCCTTCGCGGCGCGCACTTTGGCTTCGTTTTTCCTAAAAACCCCAAGCGCCGTTGATCTTAAAGCGGACGGGAGTTATTTGTTTGACGTTATTTACCCCATTATGGGTCTGCTGACGCTCATGGCGTTTTTAGCCGGCGGTTTTTACTCGATGTATTACGCCATGGGGAAGATGTCATATAAAACAATGAAAACCCAAAGCGGCTTTAAAACAAAGTTTCAGCTTGCCGTCACGTCCGTGCTTATGTTTGGCTGGAACATATACAGCGGGTTCGCCGACGGCTTTTCCGGGGTCATGGGAATTCAGTTCTGGTATCCCGCCGCGGTAGTCTCCTCGCTGTTTGGAGCGGTTGACAAGAAAAACCTTTTAGGCTCGCTTTCAAACGCGGACATTCAAACAAACAACTTTATTATTAACGGCCTCGCGTATGAATTTATTCCCCTAACCATAACTGCCGCCGTCATTTATTCCGCCGCTTTTTACTTTGCCTGCTATTACGGCGGCAAAAAGGGAAGCGAAGCGGGAATCAAAAAAAAGCGGGATTATCTAAACACAATAAGAAACGCCTAAGACAAAATTATAATAAAATCGCGAAAACCCGCCTAAACCCGGCGGGTTTTTTCAGTTTCGTCATATTTAGCTAAGTTTGTATAAAATTAATTTTAAATGGGCGTAAACAGGTAAAATCCGCGTAAAAACTATTGCAAAACCATACTCGGGTGATATAATATTGTTATGAGCAATTAGAAACTTAAAAATCGCTTGTTTTTTAAATACAAAACTACGGCAAAACCCGCAAAAAAGGTTTCAAGCTTATAACTTTTATTTTAACGGAAAAACCATAACAGAGCGAAAAAACTTATCCGCGTTATATACATTTTAATAAAAGGACGGAAAAAATTTATGAAAAAGCAGCCCGCGTTTGAGGGTAACGGAAAAATGCTGAAAGGGGGGCTTCATTGCCACACCACCCTTTCCGACGGGCGCGGCACGCCCGAGGAAGTCACGCGTCTTCATGCCGGGATGGGTTATGATTTTCTTGCTCTCACCGATCACAGATTATATAACCGTACAAATTACGCTCCCGAAACCGGAATTTTAATAATTCCCGGCATGGAATTTGACGCGACCTTTGACAACGATATCGGCTTCCGCTGTTTTCATACCGTTTGTCTCGGCGAAAACGACGAAACCAACGGCTTTTCCGCGGGGGAGCGCTTTGAGTCGGGAAAAGTGAAAAATCAGTTTGACTTCCAAAAATATCTTGACTGGATTCACTCAAAAAATAACATAACTTTTTATTGTCACCCGGAATGGAGCTCCACCCAAACCCGGCATTTTGACAAGCTTGTCGGCTTGTTCGCCATCGAGATCTGGAACACGGGCTGCGCTTTGGGGCATGATATGGACTTTAACGCCCCCTGCTGGGACGAGATGCTTGGTTTGGGGCATAAAATCTTCGGGGTCGCCACCGACGACGGCCACGCGATGAGCAACCACTGCAAAGGCTGGGTTATGGTAAACGCCGAAAAAAACGACAAATCTATTTTATCCGCCCTGCGAGAGGGCAGGTTTTATTCGTCCTGCGGGCCGGTTATAAAAGATTTTTATGTAGACGGCACCACCGCGCACATTGAAACAGAACCCTGCAAAACCATTTTGTTCCACTCTGACAGACACCCAAACAAAAAAGTCACCGCCAAGCCCGGCGAGCTTTTGACGCGCGCCGAGATTGAGACTAAAAATAATTTTACCTATATAAGAGCTTCTATTATCGACGAGTCCGGCAACAGAGCATGGACAAATCCAATCTTCTTTTAAAACTTATAAATAACTCCGCCCCGAAAATGCAAGAACCCGCCAAAAAATCGGCGGGTTTTTACTAAAAAAGCCGTATTAAAACAAAATTTGTGCAAAATATACTTGAAAATGAATGTCATAAAGCAAAATTATGCAAGAAAGCCTATTGCAAAAACCGCCGTCGGTGATATAATACTATCGTTAGCTATTTTTATATTTATATGTTTGTACCGCGAAAGGAAATAAAATATGTCACTTAAAAAGGCGCTCACCAAGCTCAGTGATGTTTACCTCTCCCCAAAAGACTTTGCAGGCAAGACGATAACTGTCGGGGGCTGGGTAAAAAACAGCCGTTTTTCAAACGCGTTCGGCTTTATAGAGCTAAACGACGGCACTTATTTCAAGCCGCTGCAGGTTGTCGCGGAAGAGAGCGGGCTTGAAAACTTTAAAACCGTCTCAAAACAAAACATCGGCGCGTCGCTGCTTGTGACCGGAGTTCTCGAGCTGACCCCGGGAGCAAAACAGCCGTTTGAAATAAAAGCGTCTTCCATAACTGTCGCCGGGGTTTCTTCCCCCGACTACCCGCTCCAGCCCAAAAGGCACACGCCGGAATTTCTTCGCTCCGTGGCGCACCTGCGGCCGAGGAGCAACCTGTTCAACGCCGTGTTCAGAGTCCGCTCGGCGGCGGCGCAGGGAATACATGAATTTTTCGCCAAAAACGGCTTTGTCTATGTCCACACCCCAATTATAACCGCCAGCGACTGCGAGGGCGCGGGGGAAATGTTTAAGGTGACCACCCTTGATATTGATTCCCCGCCCAAAAAGGCCGACGGGAGGGTCGACTATTCAAAAGATTTTTTCGGCAAGCAGGCGTTCCTCACCGTTTCGGGTCAGCTTGAGGCCGAGACTTTCGCCATGGCTTTCGCCGATGTTTACACTTTCGGCCCCACTTTCAGGGCGGAAAACTCAAACACCCCGCGGCACGCCGCCGAGTTTTGGATGATAGAGCCGGAAATGGCGTTCGCCGACCTTGACGACTATATGGATTCCGCCGAGGCGATGACAAAATACGCCATAAACTATGTCATGGAAAAATGCCCGGAGGAAATGGAGTTTTTCAATAAATTTGTGGATAAAGGGCTTAAGGGCCGGCTTGAAAACGTTTTAAGCAATGATTTTGGGCGAATAAGCTATACGGACGCGATTTTTCTCCTTGAAAACGCGAAGACGACTTTTGAGTTTCCCGTAAGCTGGGGGGTTGATATCCAAACCGAGCATGAGAGATACCTCGCCGAAAAAATCTTTTGCAAACCCGTGTTCGTTACAAATTACCCAAAAGAAATCAAATCTTTTTACATGCGTGTGAACGACGACGGCAAGACCGTCGCCGCCGCGGATATGCTTGTGCCGGGAGTTGGCGAGCTGATAGGCGGCTCCCAAAGGGAAGAAAGGCTTGATGTCCTTGAAAAAAGGATAAAAGAATTAGGCCTTGACGCGGCAAACTATCAGTGGTACCTTGACCTCCGCCGCTACGGCGGGGTGAAGCACGCGGGATACGGGCTGGGGTTCGAGAGGTTCTTGATGTATATCACCGGGGTGACAAACATCCGCGACGTGTCGCCTTTCCCAAGAACAGTCGGAAATGTGGAATTTTAATATGCCGGAGATAATTTCCTTGAACAAACAACAACTTGAAAAAGAGTATGAAAACTATAAATTAAGCGGAAGAAAGCTTGACATGTCAAGGGGAAAACCCTCCGCCGCCCAGCTTGACAACCTCTCGGGTCTTCTCACGCAACTGACAAAAAATTCTGATTGTTTTGCCGAGGACGGCACCGACTGCAGAAATTACGGGTGTATCGACGGGATAACCGAGGCGAAAAGATTTTTCGCGAAAATACTTGACGTTGAAGAAGAAGACGTCGTGGTATGCGGCAACTCCAGCCTTAACGTGATGTTTGACGTTATCTCAAACGCTTTCGCGTTCGGCGTTCGGGGGTGTCTTCCGTGGTCAAAGCAGGGCGGCCTTAAATTTCTCTGCCCCTCGCCCGGCTATGACAGGCATTTTGCCATAACCGAACTTTTTGGTTTTAAAAACATCCCCGTGCCAATGAAATCCGACGGGCCGGATATGGACGTTGTGAGAAAATATATCGAAAACGACCCTGCCGTAAAGGGGATTTGGTGCGTGCCGAAGTATTCAAACCCCACCGGAATCACGTTTTCGGACAAAATAGTTAAGGAGTTCGCCGAACTGAAACCCGCGGCGCGCGATTTTATCGTCATGTGGGACAACGCCTACGCGGTGCATGATTTTTCACCGTCGTCGGGCACCCTCGCCTCCGCGCTAAAAGAGGCGAAAAAGCAAAACAGCGGGGATATGTTTTTTGTGTTTTCCTCAACCTCAAAAATCACTTGGCCGGGCGGGGGGATAAGCTGTGTAGCGGCATCCGCCGAGAACATAAAATGGTTTCTCAAAATTTTAAGCATAAGAACAATAGGCTATGATAAGCTCGCCATGCTAAGGCACGCCCGATTTTTAAATTCGCACTTAAATTCCGTTATGGAAGAGCACGCGAAAATTGTAAAAGAAAAGTTTTGCCTCTGCTATGAATATTTTGAAAAACTTAAAAGGGAAGTTGCCGGCTTTGAGTTTTCCCGTCCAAACGGAGGTTATTTTATTAGCGTCAACGTCCCGGCGGGGAGGGCGAAAAAAGTCGTAAACCTCGCTTCGGAAGCGGGGCTTAAACTGACGCCCGCCGGCGCCACTTTCCCCGGAGGGCAAGACCCGGAGGACAAAAACATACGAATCGCCCCTACCTACCCCACCCTCGCCGAGCTTGAGGACGCGCTGAAACTGTTTTCAATATGCGTCAAGTTGGCGTAAGAACCCCCTTTACATGGAAAAGTCCCCTCTCCCGCCCAAGGGAAAGAGGAAGAACCGCCCGTTTTAAGAAAAAAAATAAAACGTTGTATGTTTTATACAACTAAATTGTCCCTTATATTAATAAAATTTGTTTAATTAGTGTTAAAACTAACTCTAACGTATTGAAATCCGCTTTTGATTATGCTATACTTTAGTCGCGAATCAAGGCGGATATTTTTTGCGCCGTCTTGATAATAACACATTGTTTTTGAAGATGCCGCCGCCTTAGGCATAAGTCAGACAGGGCAATAAAAACAATAAGGCAATTATATTTATTAAGGAGTAGTTTAGCATGAAAAAAGTTTTAGCCATTGTGCTGGCGCTTATGTTCGCGTTTGTTTTTGCCGCCTGCGGCGGGGACACCGGAACAAAATCGCAGCCTCCTTCTTCATCTTCGCCGACCGGCGATTCGACGGAACCCCCGGCGTCGGCAACCGAATCCCAAACCCCCGTTTCCTCCGAGGAACCCGCCTCCCAGCCGGAAGAGAGCTCCGAGCCGGAAAGGGAATACTTTGACTTTACTCTCGCCGCCAAATCGATTAAAGTCAACGGTACTATAGGCGGCGAGGACATCGTGATTATCACCGACAACGACCACGTTGCCGCCTCCAACTGCAAGTGGACAATTAACGTGATACTTCAAGAAACCGACACGGCAAATCTTTACGAGGTGGTCAGCGTTACCACCGGTTCGGGAACCGTGCCGGATATTACCCTTGAAGAAGGTCAAATCCTGTTGGGCGTCCATTCGTCTTCAAGCCTTATGGATAAAATCGACGAATACCAAAACGTGCCCGGCAAGCTTGCCGCTATGGCGCTTGCCGCCGGCGACCTTATCGCCGTTGTGGGTATTGAGGAGAACGATATCCAAACGCTCAAGGAATACAAAGAGGGCGACAATCTCGAATACCTGAGAGAGCTCCCCTCGAACCTTTCAAACTTTGTGTCTTTCGGCGCCGGGGTTACAACCGCGGTAGGGCCAAATGACAACACCTCGATTTTACTTACAAAAATCGACAAAGCCCCCTCTTACGGCGACTCCGCCCTTTATACATATGAATGGGGAACAACGCTGGGCGATTACGACTGGGCAGACTTCGCCATTCTTGTGGTGAAATACGACCACACCGTGTTCGGCTATGTTGAGGACGCAATTTACGGCGTCGATTCCGCCGCCGCCAAAAAAGATATCGCCATGCCTCTCGACGGCTTTATCTTAGCCGTATCAAAAGACAACGCCCCGCTCTTTAAAAAGCTTGACAACATAAAGAGCGGAAACAAATTTTTTGTCCACGGCGTTCAGGTAACTCCCGTGAACTACTCTATCTCGGAAGCGACGACAGCCCCTGTTATCGACGGGCAAATCGGGCTAACCGAATGGAGCGGCTTTTTAATCGACTCCGTTGACGAGACCAACGAGCTTTGGGATTACTCCCAGTTTGAAAAGAACAACTACGGCATCACGGCGGAAATCTACGCGGCATACGACCAAGACAACTTTTATTTCGCCGTCGTCGTGGATACCCCCGACCACTACAACTCCGTGACTTCATCCAATCCGGGTGAAATGTATAAATACTGCTGCATTCAGGTTGATATCATCGACCAGTCCCCGCTTTCCGAATATATGCTTGCGAACTATGACCACATTGTAAACGACAAAGCGGTTGGTGAAGGGCATGTAAGGCAGTATGGCTTTTGCGTTAACGGAGACAGCGAGACAATAAGCCATGTCTGGATGGGAACAGGCGGCTTTACCGGCACCGCCAAAGTGCTGCGTGACGCCGAGAGCGAAAAGACTATCTATGAAATTTCCGTCCCTTGGAGCGAAATCGGGATAGAAGTCGTTGAGGCGGGCGCCGAGATCGGCCTTTCCGTTTCCATTAACTCAACGAATAAAACCGAAGCCGACGCCGGCGCGTGGAAGAACATCAAACTTCGCGACGGCGGCGGAATAATCCTCAGGAACGACTGGGCGAAAACCCCGGTAGCCACCCTTAATTAAATTCTTCATCCTTGTACATTTAAAACATAAAATCTTTTGCGGTTAACGCCATGGCATAGACTCGAAAAAGCGGGCTTATGTCATGGCTTTAACCCAAGCAGAAAGGTAATGTCATTACAATGAAACTTAAATTAGGGATCAGCTTGTATAGTTTTCACGGCTATTCCGCCGAAACAAAGCTTGGCGTAAAGGGCTGTATAGATAAAGTCAAGGAGTTCGGCGGAGAGGGAATTGACATTGTCGAAGGCCCCCGTTTTGACACTCAGGAGGAATACATAAACTACG
>JBAYZO010000019.1:0-28333 GCA_041672465.1 Eubacteriales bacterium | reverse complement strand
AATTTCTGCATGAGAACATCTCTCTTTCTTGGGAGGTACGGTGAATCATTGCAGAATCATTATACCACAAGGGCTGAGGTGTTCTCTGTTTTCATTTAACTTTACAATACGACAATTTGGTATAGGCGATTTATATATGGAATAATTTTCATATGCGCCATTTACACACGGATAACCATCCGACCCATCCAAAATAGCGTAGGGCGGGGGCTTGCTCCCGCCAGAGTGAAAATAAAAAACGTTCGTAAAATCGTTTCGTCCTATCGGCGGGAGCAAGCCCCCGCCCTACGTTATGGATAATAAAAAAGTCAAATACACCCCTAATAAAAGCGCAAAAAGCGGCTTGACATATACCCGGAACAGTGCTATAATACATCTGCAAAACGCAAAAATATCTGGGTGTGGCGCAGTTTGGTAGCGCGCTACCTTGGGGTGGTAGAGGCCGCTGGTTCAAGTCCAGTCACTCAGACCAGAAAATCCTGTCTTTTGACAGGATTTTCAATTATATTCGCCTCTATGGGCGAAATATATTCGCTGCGGCGAATAAAAATACGGACGAATATAATATCATTCAGCGTTAGCCTTTCAGCGTTAGCTGAATATCATTACGCAGTAATATCATTGGCGAAGCCAATATCATTAATAATTTATTACAAAAATATCCGTATCTTTTCTGTCAGATCACAACACACAAACCCTGCCGGTTAAGCTTATATTGCTTTTCCGGCGGGGTTTTGTTATAATGGGAACATAAAAATTTATCTTTTTATTGCGTAAAGCATCTTTGTTTTTACGAAAGGAATGGTTATAACAATGGAACGCGAAAAGTTTAACAAGTATTATGTTAACCACATTCCGGTAAATATGGACGCCTTAATAACCAGCCAAATAAGGCTTGCCGCAAAAAGCAGCAATAATGAAAACATGTATAAAAGCGTTAAAAATATCGGCAGAGCCGAGGCCGCCGGAGATATTGAGTTGTTTTTTAACATATTAAAATATTGTTATTGCGGTTATGAATATTACAATGAATTAATAGACTTTGACGATCTAAAAAAAGAAGCGGTTTCGTCGCTGCCGGAAACCCCAACCACAAAGGCGGTGAGGGATATATTATATAAAACTTTATCAAAGCATATAAACGATTCGCATTTTGGGTTTATAGCGGGTAAAAACAAAACGCTCTCGCTGGGTAAATTATATCGGGCATACTTTACAAGTTTGGTTGTGGAGCTTAAAAACGGCAGGTATTTGGTCGCGAAAGGCAATAAAACGGTAAAAAAGGGGTATGAATTTACCCATGAGCAGATTAAGGATTACCTCTTTGAGACTTTCCCCGACAAGCAGGGCAATAAAAGATATTTAGTAGGTGTTTACACTCAAACCCCCGTTAAACAAATTGTTATCGGCAGCTTTAGCCTTCCCGCGCATTTATGCAGGACGGATAACTATAAAAAACTAAACACGCCCGTAAAAATTGAGGAAACCGAAGGTATTCCGATTATACATCACTCTACATACTCAAACGGAGGGGTCAAAGAGTCTTTTGAGTCATATAAAAAAACGGGGGTCAAGTACAAAGACACGAAATATTTAATATGGTCGATTCTTTCAAACGGCGGGGGGAACAGTAAATTCCCGGAGTGTTTTATTGACGGCTTAAACAACAACGCGGTTTGGGAGCTGGACTTGGCGGTTATAAGTAATCCCGTCATTAACGAGAGCAACGACAACGACAGCGAAAATAAAAAGAGCTATTCGATATTTAATATAGGCAAGGTTGATTTTTCAAAATCGCTTTACGGCGGCAGGTTATTTGTTCTGCAAAACAAGTTTGTCGCCTCGTCGGGGGAGGCCGCCGTTATGTTTGGCAGGAATGTAAAGGACGTGTGTTTTGTCGGCGGCGCCACAATGGGCTGCGGCCAGTTCGGCGATATACTGACTTATAGGTTGCCAAACACAAATATATATTTTCATATGGGTTATAAGGTTTTTAATATGGAGGGTTTTGAAGAGGGAAAAGGGTTCTTACCCGATTACTGGATTGACAGCAATAACCCGGTAGAGGAAGTTGCGGCGTTTATAAAAGATGATTTTGAATAAGTTGCTGTCACCTGTGCAAACGGCTTTATTGTTGTTTTGCTTGAGAACGCCGGTTTTTTAGTGGAATCGGCGGGTTTTTGGTAAATAGCCGATAAAAAAAGCAAGAAT
This sequence comes from Eubacteriales bacterium, assembly GCA_041672465.1. Lineage (GTDB taxonomy): Bacteria > Bacillota > Clostridia > Oscillospirales > CAG-382 > UBA1206. Next base: position 26,122 of record JBAYZO010000019.1, on the reverse strand, counting down.
TGTTAAGAATTCAACACTATTTACGCTATACTATTATTGCGCGCGCATAACAAAACGAACGGATGAGGAAATTGAGCAACTTTAATAGCGTAAAATCTGCCCTTGAATATATTGACGAGCATCTTGACGAACAAATTAGTTTAGAATCCATAGCAAGGAAGTTTCATTTTTCTCCATATTATTTTCACAGGATGTTTTCTGTAATTGTAGGCAAAACAATAGCTTTTTATGTTCGTGACCGAAGATTATTAAAAGCCTGCAAACTGTTATATTCAACCAATCAATCTGTTTTAAATATTGCTTTGGAAAGCGGGTATAATTCGGCTCAATCGTTTACACGAACATTTAAAAATACATACGGGGTTTCGCCGATGGAATACCGCAAGCGAGGTTTACAGCCTATTATTGTATCTGTTGACGAAATGATAATAAAATTCACCAACCGTCTGAAAGGAGGAGTTATTTTGAACCCAAAAATAATAAAACGAGACGAAATAATTATCGCAGGCAAATGCGGCGACGGTAACAACACATGGGAAGTTTGGAACGCGTTTGAAAAACTCGCCAAAGAAAAGCCGTTAGCCAATAAATTGTCCGGCAACGGCTATGAATTACGTGTGTATGATGGTGATAAATGCAGAGTTTTTACAGGACTATCGGTAACTGACGAAAATGTTGACCCTGAATATACGACCGTTAAAATACCGGCGTCAAAATACGCTTCATTTGAAGTGTATGTCGCGCTTGGATATGACAGCGAAAACAACGCTATGAATGAATGGTTAAAAACAAACAACGAGGGTTATTCCGAAAGATTGTTAAATAACAACCATTATTGCGTTGAGTTCTATGATGAGCGTTTTTGCGGAAGCGAAGCGGGTTCTATCGTAGAAATCTGGATACCAATTATAAAAAAATAACTTGTTGTTTTACCCAAGCAAAAACCGCGGGAATTAAGCCGCGGTTTTATTTTATATTTGCTATTAGAATAAAAGTGTTAAATCATTCGCTTTCCGGGGCGGGGAGGCTTATCCCGCAGGACTTTGCCGCCTCTTCAAGAATATCAAGCGCCTTAATAATTTGTTCGGGCTTATGCTCGGATATCACGCAGAAACGGAGCCTTGACTTGCCCTTTGGCACGGCGGGGAAGATCGCGGGGGGCACAAAAACGCCGAGTTCCCCCATTTTATTCGAGAGTATAAACGCGTCCTCGTCAGAGCCTACAAGCACCGGGATAACGGCGGTTTCGCCTGCCGAAAGGGTGTTGAGGTTGCGTCTTTTCGCCTCTTCAATAAACATTTTAATGTTTTTTTGGAGGGACTCAATAATTGTCGGGTCGCTCCTTAAGAGCTTTATTGCCGCCAGCACGCTCGCCGCGAGAGCGGGGGAGATCCCCACCGAAAACACAAACCCCGGCGCGTTATATCTGAGGTACTCGATAATCTCCGCCGGGCCGGCGATATAGCCGCCGCAGGCTCCCAGCCCCTTTGAAAGAGTCCCCATTTTAAAATCGATATCCTTGGGGTCAAGACCAAAGTATTCGTCCACCCCGCCCCCGGTTTTGCCGATGACGCAGGCGGAGTGAGCCTCGTCAACCATTAGGAAACAGCCGTACTTCTTTTTAAGGCGCACAAATTCGGGTATGGGCGCTATGTCCCCGTCCATGCTGTAAACGCCCTCTACAATTATAAGGCACTTGGCGTATTTTTTCCTGTGCAGCTTTAAAAGGTTCTCAAGCGCCGCGGTGTCGTTATGGCGGAAACGCAGAGTGACGGCCTCGGAAAGGCGCGCCCCCTCGCGGATAGAGTTATGGGCGTACGCGTCATAGATGATAAGGTCGCCCCTGCCGCAGAAGTTCCCCACCACGGTGACGTTTGTGGAGTGCCCGCCCACAAAAACCAGCGCGTCGTCGGCGGATTTCCAGTCGGCTATCTCTTTTTCAAGTTCCTTGTAGAGCTGCTTTTCGCCCGCCAACAGCCGTGAGCCGCTCGCGGAAGTGCCGTATTTGTCAATGGCGGCCTTAGCGGCGTCAGAGGTTTCTTTTCTCCCCGACATCCCGACATAGTTATATGAGCCAAAGTTCAGCACTTCCCTGCCCTCCATTATGGAAGTGTCCTTAAGCGGGGACTCATGGCAGATAAAGTAAGGGTTCTTGCAGCCGTTCAGCAGGTCGTATCTTTTTATAAACGCCTTGTATTCCGGGGAATCGGCAAAGTTTGTTATCGGTGTTACTTCAACGGCTTCTTCTGTTTCAGGCGTTTCATCGGGGACGGTTTCCTCGGTTTGGATTTGTTCGGGTTGGGGGTTTCCCCCCGTTTTAATTGAAAAAACCACTCTCGCGAGATCGTTTACCGTAGTGCAATTTTCATAAGCCTCTTCGGGGATAACAATATCAAGCTCGGTTTCCACCCTTAAAAGCGCCCCAAGGCGGTGAAGGCTGTCGGAATCAATGTCCTCGGTAAAAGAGGTGTCGTCGCCTATTTCGCCCGGGTCTATCTCAAGCTCCCGCGCGAAGCACTCTTTGATTTTTTGCCGTATCTCGTCGAGTTCGGGTTGATAAACCTCCGCGGCTTGCGGCTCTTTTGCCGGGGAGGGCGCGCCCGCACCGGAAACAACATCGGTCACGCCTTTTGTTACGGACAGCCGCTTGCAAGGGTAGCTCCCCTCGGTTATACGCTTTCTTATCTCGGCCCGCTTTACTTTTATCGCGCTGACCACGGGGAGGGGTTCCGGCGTGGCGTAGACAAGCCTTACGCGCTTGAGCGGGCGGAGAGTTTTGTTTTGCCTGTCGACTTTTGCCGCGAGCTCTTTTAAAAACTCTTCGTCGTCATAGCGTTCGCCGACGTTAAGGACAAGCGCGATAAGTTCGTCGCCGCCCTGATTAATCCCCAGAACCGACAGCTGCTCAACGCCCTCGATTCCGGTAAACACATCCTCAAGCTCGTCGGGGTAGACGTTTTCGCCCGATTCGCCTATGATAACGTCCTTAACCCTGCCCTCTATCCACATCCTGCCTTTTTTGCCGAGCCTTACGATATCGCCGGTGTGGAACCAGCCGTCGCTGTCGGTAACGGGGGGGAGAAGCACCCCCGCCGAAAGTCTGCCGATATGCATAGCGTCGCATTTTATAAGCAGCTCGCCGCGGTTTGTGTCGCCGCCGTCGGGTATGACGGTGTAGGTGGAAATGGGGAGCGGCAGCCCCACGCTTCCCGAAACGCGGCTTTTAAGGTCAATTTTATTTTCATATGAGGTGATTGCCGTTTCCGTCATTCCGAAACCTACCGTAACGGCATAACCCAAAGCGTTGACCACGCGCATATGCTCGCTCGGCACCCGCGCGCCCCCCACAACTATCTGAGCCATACTGTCGCCAAAGAGGTTTTTATTTATGCTCTTAAACAGCTTTTTGCCCACTTTAAGCCCAAAACGCGGGTTTATCCGCTGGCAGGTGAGAGAAATGCTCTGCATAGCCCGAAAAGCGACCCTTTTTACCGCGCTTTCCGCCGCCACGCGCTTTTGAATTGTCGTTGAAATTGAGTTTACCAGCAGCGGCACGGTGAGGAGCATCTCCGCGTCCGCTTTGCGGCAGGTTTCAAGTATTGTCATCGGTGAGCGGTCTTTTAAAAATATCTGCGGGCTGTCTAAAAACGGAGTGGTTATCACGTTTGTCAAAAGCCCAAAAATATGGTTCATCGGGAGAAACGCGACGGTTCTCACCGGGCTTTCTTCCTCGCACATAAAGCAAGGGTATTTTAAATGTTCGGAAAACCCGATTATCTGGCGGCAGATCGCCTCGCCGTTGTAGACATACACCCTTGAGGTGGCGGTGGTGCCGGAAGTGCAGGCCGCAAGAAGATCCGCCCAGTCGGGGGTAAAGCCCGGAGTGGGGGCGAAGCTTTCGCCGAGCGCCTCTTCTGGGGTTTTCTGCGCGTAGGGGAGGTTTCTTTGTCTTCTTGTTATAAGCGAATCTCCGCCCGCCTCTTTCATAAGGTGGTCGATGCCCGCGTCGTCAAGCGACGGGTCAAGGAGCAGCGCGTTACGGCCGGCGGCCATAACCCCCCAGAACAAAACCGGCCAGTCGGTACAGGTGTCAACGGCTATGCCTGTCCAGCCTCCCTTTTTGCCAAAGCCCGTTTTTGTGATATTTTCCGCGCAGGCAAACGATCGGGATTCCAGTTCGGCGTAATCAGAGGTTTTTACAGCGTCTCCCTCGAGCCAGACGGCGAAGGTTTTTTCTTTTTCAAGGCAGAGGACGCTAAAGAGATGCGCTATTGACATGTTCTGTTCAAGCAGATCGGCTTTTTCCTTCCAGGTCATAATGTGTACTCCTTTATAACTAATATGTCTTAATTTCCGCAATTGAATTTATGTTTTATGTTGTTTCGCCTGCGGCATATACGCGTGTAAAAGGTTTTTAGTTTCCGCTTCCCTTTTTCGGGGAATAATATCCGGCGATAATACGGTTAAAAGCTCTGCGGGGGAGCGCCTTATGCAGCCAGACCGACGAGCGCTGGAGAAGCGAGGCGACAACCTTGCTGTGGGGCGGTTTTTTTTGTCTCAGCAGTTTACTCACCGCTTTAGCCACTCTTTCCTGAGGAAGACCGTGGGATTCGTCAAAATGAATTTTCGCTGTCCCCGCCGTAAAAAACGCGAAGTAAGGGGAGTTTTCGCTTGAAGTTTTTTCGCATACCTTCCTGTACTTTTGAGCCCCTCCCCTGCAGTCGCCGGGCTCTACTGCCGTGACGTCGATTCCAAACCTCGATACTTCCTGCGCAAGAGACTCGCTCCAGCCCTCGACTGCGTGCTTGGAGGCCGAATACGCCCCCTGAAAGGGGATTGACAATAACCCGTTGATTGAGGAAAAGTTAATAATTCTGCCTCTCCCGCACTCTCGCATGGAGGGGAGAACCGCCCGCGTCATTCTGACCATACCTAAAAAGTTTGTATCTATAATTTTCGCGAGTTCGCTTACTTCAACTTCCTCGCAGGAACCCAGCGTAAAAAAGGCGGCGCAGTTGATGAGGGCAAAGATTTCCCCCTCTTTTGAAAGCACCGTATCGACGGCGAATTTTACCGAAACCTCGTCACACACATCAAGAAAAACGCCGAATACGCCGCTTGGCAAGAGTTCGCCCTCTTTTTTAAACGATCGCGCCCCGGCGTACACGGCATACCCCTCTCCCGCGAGATGCTCGGCCACCGCCCTGCCAAGCCCGGACGACGCGCCCGAGACAAACACTGCCCTTTTTTCCATTTAAAACAGTCCCCTTATGGTAAAAAACAAGGTAAAATATTTAAAACATAGCCGGAGCTACGGACAATTATATGCGTAATTATATGCTCGGCAAAACCCAAAGTCAAGGTAACGCCGTGCCTTTTTGCCATAAAGGGCTTAAAATTAAGCAAAAATTAACCTTTTTAATTCGCTTGACTTTCCTTTGGGAAAAATATGTAAACGCTCGTTAATAATAGTCCCCTAATAAAAACAAAGCCGGCACCAGCCGGCTTTGTTTTTATGGGATTTATTCCTTTGGTTCAAAAACCTCTTTGGGGGCGCCGCACACCGGGCAGACATAATCCTCAGGCAGGTCTTCAAATTTTGTTCCGGGGGCTATTCCGCTGGTGGGGTCCCCAAGGGACTCGTCATACTCATAGCCGCAAACCGTGCAGACATAAATCATAGCTTTTTTTCCTTTCTTAATCTTGTTGTTTTTTTGTTTTGTTTTACGGTAATAGGGTTTCCGCGGGGGGGTATGGGTTAAACCTCCGCTTTCCAAAGCCCGTGTATGTTGCAGTACTCATAGGCGGCCTCTACCTCGTCGCCGTCGCAGATTTCAAAGCAAGCCTCGGGTTCGTCCCCGGGGAAGAGCTGTTTGCGCTGATTCCCCTGCTTTGTCTGGAGGAATACCCATTCGATATAGTGAACGTCAACCATCGGGTGGTCAACCGAACCTATATGTACCGTCACATGCCCGCCTTTTTGCTTTATAACAGGCACATGCTTTTCGTTGGAGGCGTCGACCGTGTTGGGGATAAGTTCTGACATATCTTCCCCGCAGCACACCACCGGTACCCCGGAGTTTTTCGCGTAGGCGATGATATTCCCGCACTTCTTGCAGAAATAAATTTGTGTTTTTGTTTTCATTGTTGCCGCTCCTTTTTTTATTTTTTGTCTTTAATCTGCCTGTAAACGTTTTTTAGACTATTTTAAACCGTTGGCGATACATATATATGGAACATAGACGCAAATTAATTATAAATTCCCTGCTAAAAAAGGAGAAATAAAGAATGAGCTCAGGCGGAGTGTCGGCGGCAATAACCGTTATCGCGGAAATTCTTGTCCGCGCGCTCAGCGACGACGAGATAAATATTTTGTCCGCCATGTTGGTTCAGCTTGGCGACACCCTCGCCACCCTTATGGCCGTAAAGGAAGCCCGCGAAGGGAATCAAGTAGAAATAGAAACAAAAAGCGAAAGCGGAAAGGGCTTATAAGCGAAGTTTTTAACTATACTTGACTATACGCCCACTTTTTAAAGTTTGTTTAGCGTGTGGGTTAACATTAGCATAACTGACGAAAAAAGTCAACAAAAAACGCCAAAACATATGTTGTTCTTTAAAAGTTTTTGGCGTTTATTATATTTGTTTGTTAAGTTTGACTTTTTTGTGCGGTTTTTTTGAAAATAAAGCTAAAAAAGCCTATACCCTCGCCGTTTCTTTGCCTTTTGCCTGCCTTTTTTTAAGCCGGGTGAATTCAATAAACGATTTCAACTCAAGCGGCTCTGAATACAAATAGCCTTGAAAATAATCAACTCCCCAAGCACGAGCTTTATTAGCCTGTCTTTCGTCCTCGATTCCCTCAAGCACGATTTTCAGCCCGTAGCCGTGGAGGGGCTCCACCATCCGCCTTACGAATTCCCCCCGCTGGGGGTCCATGGAAAGGGTTGTGATAGACCTGTCAAGCTTTATCATGCTGAACGGCAGGGATATCAAGTTTGTGACGCTTGAGTAGCCCGTGCCGAAATCGTCGAGGTAAAACTCAAACCCCTCCGCCCGCATCATATTTATGTTCTGAGCCAACACCTCTTTGTTCATGGCGGCGGCGGTTTCGGTAATTTCAAAATGGATTATCCCGCTCTCCACTCCGGCGGATTTTGATTCGCGGATAATCGTCTCCATAACCGAGCGCTGGGTACACTCCAGCACCGACAGGTTAACCGAAACATGGTCAAGCCCCGAAGTCTTTATGTCATACTCCCGCACGAGAGCCCAAACTTTTTTCCTGACGCACGCTCCCAAATCAAAGATAAGCCCGTTTTGCTCGGCGATTACAATAAACTCGTCGGGCGGCACCACGCCGAGAATGGGGTCGTCAAGCCTCGCCAGCGCCTCCGCGGCAAAAACTTCGCCGGTATAGGCGTTTATAATGGGCTGATATACCACATTAATGCTGTTATCGCCTATCGCGCGGACAATGGCCGCCTTGACTTTCTCGCGGCGGTTGAACCTTTCAATAAGCGATTTGTCAACTATCACCGTTCTGCCGCCGCTGTCTTCCTTTATTGTGCGGAAAGTAAATTCCATAACCTCCCTCATTGAGGAATGAGACGAAAAGTCAAGGCTGTCAAGAATCACCTTTGAGGCGGTAAAGGGTATGTCATAACTCCCGACGGTAAAAGACGCGGGGAGCGCCTCGGCGATTTCATAAACCTCATCTATCGATGAAATATTCGCAAGAAGCACGCAGAACTCATCGCCGTAAACGCGGGAAGCAAGCCCGCCCGTTGCTTTTAACTGCTGAACCACGAATTTTATTAACGCCTCCGCGGAGTCCTCCCCATAAATCTCCCTTATATGCCTGAGGTCGTTGAAAGCAAAGCCAATGACAAAAAAGCGGTTTTTGTTATACAGCCTTTCGGTCACCGCGTTAATAAAAATCGAATAGTTATAGGCTTTTGTAAAGGGGTCGGTAATTTCCACCGACGACTGGATTGAGATATACAAAATTAAAAGAGAAACCGCGGCGGCAAGGTCAACAACAAGAATCTTATTAAAAAGGAACTGCAGGCAGACGGCTCCTATCTGAATCGCCATAACAAAAACAATCGCGATTCTTCGGCGGAAAGCCAGCCTTTCCCTTGAAAAAAACATAACCGCGAAATAAAACACAATATATAAAATCGCGACAATATATAAATAAAAAGAAAGCCCGCCCGCTTTTAACACCATATCCTCTACATATGTAATAAACCCGGTAGAGGAAGTGGACAGAATAAGAGCGGCGGCGGAAAGATAAGGGAGCGCTATTACGGCGAGCAGCCATTTTTTATATGAGGAAATCCGCGCGGTTATAACAAGCATATAAAACGCCATTATCGCCAGCAGCGAGTGAAGCAAAAGCGTATATAAAATACTGATAACCGTTAAAACAGTTTGTCCGGCTTTGCCGCTGAGCAAAACCGCGGCGATATTCAGAGCCGGAACAAGAACGGTAATTACAGCGGCAACCGCGAACAGATAGGTTTGTAAACCCCGTATTTTCGGCGAGGTGAAAAAATAAATCGCTGTAATAACCGCTATTATTACCGCGCAAATGTCAAAAGCTAAGAGCTGCTGCATAAAAAAGTCCTTTCGCCGTCGACATGATTTTGACATTTTTTTGAAAACTACTTTGTAATATTAACACAAAGTTCGCGTTTTGTCAATAAAACTTAAGGCTTTTGTTATTTATTTGGCGGTAAAGGCAGCTTTTGCTTGAAATATGGGTAAAAATAAAGGACAGTTATATTTCTTTTTGTTTTATTATATGAGTGGCTACAAAATCGGTATAGACATCCTTGGGCAGCGGCCGTGAGTAGAAAAACCCCTGAACCACGGTGCATCCCATTTCTTTAAGGCGGTCGATATCCTCAAGCTTTTCCACACCCTCTTGGGTTATTTTCATCCCGAGGTCAAGAGCTAACGTGATGATTGATTTTAGGAGAACGTCGTCTTTATTGGGGTCGGCGCCGGGTTTTATAAAAAATTGGTCAAGCTTTAGCTCATCCACTGGGAGCTCTTTTAACACGCTGTACGAGGCGTACCCCGAACCGAAGTCGTCAATAGAGGTTTTAAAGCCGTTGGCGCGGAGTTTCAGCAGTATTTTTCTAAGCGCCTCATAGTTTTGCTGGGCAAAGCTTTCGGTAAACTCAATTGCGAGATATCCGTCGGCAATTTCATATTTTTCCTTTGTAGCGATATAAAACTCCAAAAAGCCTTCCTGCATCGCGGTGACGCGGGATACATTTACCGAAACGGGGACAATCCGTCTGCCTTTTTGGATCGAATCCGAGAGATACCTGCACACTTCCTCAAACATAAATCGGTCAAGGGTCGAGATAAAGCCGTTATTTTCAAACAGCGGCACAAATTCGTTGGGGAGGATATAATTGTCGTCCCCCGTGTCGTACCATCTAGCGAGCGCCTCCGCGCCGTCAATTCTGTTAAGCTTAATGTTGAGCTTTGGCTGATAGAAAACCCGGAACTCACCGTTTTTAAGCGAGCTTTCCGCCCTTCTCTCCATTGAGAGCACGCGTTCTTCTTTCCGCCCCATGCTGTCGTCATAGAAAAGATAGGTTTCGGTAGTGGCGGTGTTGAGCTTTGTCTTATACGCGAGCATGGCTTTTTCAAGCAGCGGCTGAATGACATGCCCGTCGCCCCTCTTTACCGCGTAAACGCCAAAACCGAGCTTTGGCGAATAACCCTCGCTCTTAAGCGCGGGAAAGTTGCCGGCAAGCGCGTTTATGATTTTTATTCTGTTTACCGTTTCCTCCGGTTTATTATAACGGATAAGCGCCGAAAACTTGTTTTCCGAAACATATGAGTATGACTCGTTCGCCGCCACAAATCTGTCAAGTATCCTGCCTATGAAGACAAGCGTGTCGGTGGCGACGGACTCCCCGTAAGTGGATTTGATATGGGCGTGGTTTTCAAGCGAGATAAAAAGCACGGCAAAGGTTTGGGTGAGGTTGATTGATAAAATATCCTCCGACTCAATGCTGAACTTTTTAAACGACTTGCAGCCCACCACGGGGTCGATGTTGTCGGACTTATAGAGCTGGCGCCGGTAATAACCGCGGATGGCGAGCACGACGGCAAAAATAATGGTATAAATGATGACGAGCATAACGGTGGCGCCGCCAAGTTTGGCGATAAATTCATAGCTCCCGGCGTAAATAATTTCCGGGTCGTACACCTGAACCACATAAAGCCTGCCCTGGTTTGTCTCCACGGGGGAAAACGCCGCCGCGTAGTTGTCGCCGCCTATATTTATAAGCGAAGACAGCGCGTTGCCCTTGTTTATCGCCTGCTCGAGCACGCTTATGTTCTTTGTGTCGTTCGATACCTCGGTAAGCATTGTTATAATATTGTTGGTGTTTTTTGCTTTGCCAAACACTTCGTCGGAATATATAAGCTTTATAACGCCGCCGCTGCCGGAGGCGAGACAGGTCAGCTCATAGTCGTCCCTTGTTATAAGCGGGGTGATATCCGGGAAGAGGGCTTCCATTTTAACAAATATCACCACATAGTCAATATAATCGTTGCCGGCCGTGTTTACCCCGAACGCCATGCACTTATCGGTGAGGGTTTCATATTCGTACAGCGAGCTTGTGTAGCCATCCTCGCCGCTTTGCGCAAGCGCCAAAACCTGTTCACTCTCGGGGTTTTTGTAAATAAACGTGTCGTCCACCGCGCCGAGGTAATACTCTTTATCCCCGCGGAAATACCTTGCCGTCACCACGCCGCTGGTTTTTTCCCCGCTGATAAGCCCCCCGACATATCTGCTGAGCGCTTCGGACGACAAAAAAAGCGAGCTTTCGCCGTCAAGCGCTTTAAGCCCGTTTTTAAATTCGCCCAGCGTTTTGTCTATGTAATGCCCGATATTTTCGGAAACATCCCCCGCGGCCTCTTTTGCCGCGTCTTTGGTCAGAGTCTCTACATTCGCGATAAAAGAGGTTATGGCGGCGGAAAAATAGAAAATTAAAATAAGCGATACGGCTATTAACGCCCCTACCGCCATTTTAACAAGCGTTGCTCTTAGTGACGATGATTTCATAATTTTAGCCAACTGCCTTTGCCGCCTTAAAAGTTAAGTTACTTAGCGCTCTCGAGTTCCTCTTGGAGTTCGCGGAGCTTTGCCCGAAGGTCGTTAATAACCCCGGTGTATTTGTTGAAATAATCCACGTCGTCGTCGGAAGGGACTTCGTGAGTGAGAATAGCCTCTACAAGCGCCGCCTGAGAGCGTATGCGCTTCTGTTCGGCCTCTTCAATCATTTTGTGGTAGTTTTTGATTTTCCTCTTTAGCTTTGACTTTTCAAACATGGATAACCTCTTTTATATTTATGTTTTTAATATCATTTAGTCTTTTAAACGATTTATTTATCTTCGCTTTGGTCTGAGCCGCCGGCCTGCTCTTCTTTTTTTAATTTTTCCACTTCAATCTCAACAAGCTTTTTTAGGTTTTCACGGTTTTTGCTTTTGGAATATTTTCTAAAGTCGCTGACATATGAAAACACCACAAAAGCGGCAATTAAAATTATGAGCGGCCAAAAAATATACGCTTTGGACAACAGCCCATACACAAAAGTGAGGAACGCGAGATTTTTTACATACCTGCCGTAGACGTTTGACGCTCTCGCGTTTACGGAGTCCTCGATAAGATTCGCGTCGCCTTTGGTTATAAATTCCAACCCGCCCGCGCCATCTTTGTAAACGCCCTCCACCCGGTGAGTGTTGGCGAAGCCCTTTATCTCGGGGGAATCCGATTTAAAAGTTATAATATCGCCCTTTACTATATCGTTTGGGTTTGCCTCTTTAATAAGAATAAATGTCCCGGCGGGGATATTCGGTTCCATACTTCCGGTTTGGATTCTGACAACCCCATAGCCGAACAGCATGGGGAGCTTTCCTGTAGCCGAACACACGAAAAACCATATTGAAACCACCGCCGTCAGCGCGATGATGAGCGTGACAAAAATCTTGCCTGTCTTTTTTAAACCTTTTTTAAGTCTCATATTCCCTCTCCGAAAACCGCCGAAGACCTTGCGCGTTTAGTCGTCCTTGTCGGTTTTAAGAAGCATTTCTTTTTTAACCATTTTCTTTTTCTTTCTTCCCATGTTCCGCGTAGCCTTGGCGACATGAGAGCGGGTTTCCTTTTTGCTCTCGGCCTCGGCGTGACGCCTAGCAGCCTTGGCGTAGGCGGGGCTTCTTGTCCGGCGAAGTTCTTGAATCCGCCTTCTCTCTTCTTCTTTTTGCCTTTTGAGCTCTCTTGCCCTCGCGAGCGCTTCTTCCCTTTGCTTTGCCTCTTTTGCCGCTATTGCCGCAACCCTCGCAGCTTCTGCCGCTTCTTCTTCCCGAATTTTATTTGCCAAAGCTATTGCCGCTTCTCTTTCCGCTTTTTCGCGGGCGGCGGCCTCGGCAAGCTCCGTTTCGCGTCTTCTCTCTTCTTCTTCCCTTGCTTTGCGCTCCGCTTCTTCTCTTTGGATTTTCTGTTTTTCTAATATGTTCTCTGCGGCAAACGCGATATCAAGCGCCTGCCTTATATCAAGTTCCGATTTGGAAAGCTTTTTCTTGTCCGACAGGCGCGACACGGGGACAACTTTGTGGTAACGCGTGTCATAGACATTGTAATCATCGGCTTTATAAGGGGAAAACTCCGTGTCGAATTTTGGCGAAAGCGGCTTTGCCGTGCGGGATGAAACAGTTTCCTCATCGCGAACTTCGTCCGCGTCGCCCTTTAGTTTTGCCCTGAAGATCAAATACTGAATGGCGAGCATGGAATGGAGAGCCCTCACATGCTCCTCGTCCGGCGCTTTTGCGGTTTCCTCGATTAAGAGGTCATATCCCACGTTTTCATAACTTTCAATAAATTCATACAGCGCGAGGCACTGCCTGAGCTCGGGGTTTTTCGTAATGGCGTTTGTCCTTAAAATGGGCGGCCGAACAAAGCTTTGACCCATGCTCTTGCAAAACACCGAGAGAAGATACGACGTGACCACGGAATTGAGTTCCTCGACCCGTTTCCAGAGCGAGCCTGAAAACGTATGGTTTTTAATTTTCAGATTTGCTTCCGGGGATTCGGAAATTTCAAGCCCAAAGCTGAACTTGCCCTTCATTCCCCCGTTTGTAAAGTCTGATTTAAAGTTCAGCGAGGTTAGTTTTTCGTCCTGCCCGTGCTTTTTGGCGGTTTCGTACCGCTTGTTCACAAAGAGATACAGCTTGTTTATGAGGGTGTTCAAAAACTTGTTTTCATAGGTAAAAAGCGTCTCGTCCCTGAACACGTTGAGTATTTTTGAGGGGGTGATCATATCCCCCTCAATTTTTTCTATATAGTCGGTATGGAGGGCTAAATCCCGTATCGAGCGGCTGGTTATATTCCTTGAAATTTCAATCGGGAGCACCTTTTCGGTTTCCTCGATAAACCGCGAGGGGGCGCGGATAAGCTTATCGATTGCCACAAGGCTGTCTTCCACCGCGTTTACCCATTTTTCGTCTATCGCCTTTAGCATATAGCGAACCCGAACCGACGCCTCCGCCTCGCCCTCGGCTATCATATCGCATATTTCCGGGTAGTAATCGTAACCCGCGACCAGCTCGTTAATAAAAAACAGCGTGTCGTCAAAAACATCCTTAAAAGAGGACATATCGTCGGGCACCCTTGGGGAAATATCCGCGCTGTGTTCGGTTGAGGGCTGAATTCTCGCGGCGGCAGGGTTTTGGCCGGGGAAATCCGAAACAATATCTTCCGGCTCAAGGTTTGTGTCTTTTGGTGTCTGAGACTGTGCCTGTATTTGTTCCGCCATTAAAGCTGACGCCCCGCCCTTCCTTTCAAACATATGTCAAGTGAGTATGTATATAACCCCGCTAATAAGTTTTTTGCAGACGTTCTAAATACGCGATGCTCTCTTTCATTTCGCCCTTGCCGAAAACGGCGTCCATAAAACTGATAAGCCCCCTTATCTCGTCGCGTATGAGGGATAAATTAAGGCTTTCAAACTTGCGGAACACTTTTGTGGCAAGCATATAGTCAATTCCCTCTAGCTCGCTGCCGCCGGCGGCGACATAAGCGGGGACAAAAATTGAAAGCTGTTTTAGAATTCTGTTGCCGAACGCCACCCTGAACTTTTGGATAACGTACATATCAAGCTTGGATATGTTGTCAAGATGCTTTTTATCCACCGGGTAGAGCGAGAGCGCCTGCTCGTAGAGATCCGAAACATGGGTGTAGCTTATTTGTTTTGGCGGGGTGTCGGGCGCGTCAAATTCCAGCCCCTTGCTGTCAAGGTTAATAGTCAGCGCGCGGTCATAAACTTTGTCGGACACGGTAAAAGTGGAGTCGTCGTTGTTGGCAGTGCCGATATACCAGACATTCTGCGGGATTTTCAGCTTGCCGTCGCCAAGCCTTTTCGGGTCGCCCGGCCAAGTGGAGGGGACAAGCTCAAGTTTCCACTCGTTGGGGTCGGGCATTTCAAGTATCGATAGCATTTCGGCGAAATAATACTCGACTCGGGCGATATTCATCTCGTCAAGCACAATGACGTTTATGTCGTCGTTATACGACGCCTCGTAAACCTGTTTTAGAAATTCGGTCTCGTTAAACTTTTTGGTAAATTCGTTAAAAAAGCCCAGCAGCTCGCTTCTGTCGCGCCACGCGGGCTGGACAGAGCAGATAGTGGCATCGTTTTGAAAATACTTGCCCATGGCGTAGGGGAGAGACGTCTTACCCGTGCCGGAAATTCCTTGAATTAAAATAAGTTTTGTGGCGGCAAGCCCTGCAAACATAAGACGAATAACTTTTTCGTCATAGAACAAACGCATCCGCGAACAGCAGAAGTTGCGGAAATCTTCGCATATTTCCTTTAGGTTAAGCTGATTGTTATATTGGGGCGGGATATATTCCTCGTATTTCTGGTCGACGGCCGAAAGGCGGAAAAACCTGTTTGATTGCGCCCGGCTTTCGTCCATAGCGCCCGGCTGCGCGGCTTTTACGCTTTCCCCGCTTTGTAATTCCGCCCCGCCGATGCCCTCGGCGGTTTCGGCTATCGCGGCGTTGATTTGCTCAAGGCTCACCCCGCCGTAACCGATTTTAAGCGCGAGGATCCGCTCTTTTTCTCTTGTAAGGCGAATCACGTCCCGGTGAAGGTCGCTGAGTTCCTCAAGCAAGTCGTCATTTGAAACAATGGAGCTTCTAAAACGTATGTACTTCCGCGACAACAGCACGAGCAGGAAAACAATAATAAACCAAATAGAATATACAATTACAAACGAAAGTATGGCGGCGACCCATTCGAGGATCGAAAAATGTTCCGAATACCTGCTGAGTTGCTCAAAATAAGCCGGAAAGTTGAATATCTGGAATAAACCTTTAAAGAAGTTCGATATGACCTTCCAGACACCGTCCACGAGCATTGTGTTCATAAAGGCATAGAACCAGCTTAAAAATTCATCCATAACTTCACCTTTCCGGCCAGAATCAAAATGTAAAAATATAGTAATATTTATATTTTAGATATGTTTTCTAATTTTGTTCCCCGGGTCGCGAATACAAAATATATAATACATAATAAAGAATACAGAAGACAATAAAGAAACAGCATACTTTATATTATACATTTTTATATATTTTTACCGTATTGGTTTGACTTCTTATTTTGTTTCGCCGCCGGGGTCTTCCTCACCCGACGGGGGTTCGGCGGGTTCCGGTAAATCCTCCGCGGGCTCTTCGGCTTCGGCTTCTGCTTCGGCGACAGTATCTTCTTCAGCTTCGGCTTCGGCGGGTATATTATCCTCGCCTTGTTTTTGGCGGAGGTATTCCTCTATTGCAAGCCTTTTGATCTCTTCTTTTTCGGCCTCGCTTATGGCTTTTTTGCCCTTGGCGCCGGTCAGCGCGCGAATAAACTTAATAAGCTCGTACAAAAAGAAGAGTATCAGCGGGAGCACAATCGCCAGCATAAAGCCGGTTGAGGTCTGCAAAACGCCGAGCACGCTGCCGAGGAGCGCGATCCGAGTTCCCGTCCATGTGCCTATGACCTTTGAGGCGGCAACCGGGTTTTGGTCTATAGGCGAGAGCGTGTCGGCGTTTTTGTCGCCGTCCCCGTTATCGCCGCGGGTTCTGTAATAAACATAGCCGTTTTCTTCATAAACCTCAGCGACGCGGTGTGTATTGAGTTCTTCCGCGCCGTCGCCGTCAAGGTCGGTATAATAAGTAATGACGTCGCCCTCTTTGCATTCCGATTTTTTCGTGTCGGTGAGAAGCTTGACGACAATCAAATCCCCGGATTTTATTGTGGGGTACATGGAGTCAGTCTTGACGTTTATAAAACTCTTGCCGCTAAACGAGGCGACGCCCGCTTCGCTGTTGGTGGAAGAAAGCACCAATGCCGTAATAACAACCGCGAAAATTACAAACAGCCAAATCGCGGCATTCCCTATTACCGCAAGAACCTTTTTAGTTTTAGCGCTCATATCAACACCCCATAAACAGATAAATTTTTGGTATAACTCATTTTATTATACCTTACCTGTTAACAAATGTCAATATAAAAACAAACAAAACCCGACATAAACGCCAAGTACAGTCTAAAAAGTTTATAAAATCCTTAAAAATATGTTGTTTCGCCGCTTAAAAATACATTGTGACTAATAAAATGGGGTTTTTATTCCGCCGTCCCCTTAAAGCTAAGCGATACAAGCACGTCTTCGGTCACCGCGGTGTTAGGCATGGTACAGGCGGGGTCCTGCCCCTCGTACCACACATAGATGTCAATTTGCACCGGGGTTTCCCCCACTCCGCGCGCGATCACAGCCGGGAATTCCCCCTCTCCCTCCGCCCTGCCGGCGGCAGATGACATTACAAGGCTGAGGATCGCCCCGCCGTTTTCGTCAAGGGAAGAGACCGCGTTTGTTCCGCGCGGCGAATAAAGGCTGTTAATATCAAAAATCAAGGCGGTTTCCCCGCAGATAACCCCCACTCTGAGTGAACCCGTCACATCGGACTGCTTTGCCCCGCGGGTGATTATAATATCAGAGACGATAACGCTCGCGAACACATCTTCGGTTAATATTTCGCCGCTGTTGTTTTGCGAAGTGTTTTTACCGCTTCTTGGGGGCTGAGCTTTTATATAAACCGTCTCTTTGCGGTAATAGCCGTCTTCGCCGGAGGCAATGCCGAATACCGTGTCTTTGGAAAAACCCCCGCTGACAAAGTCAATTCCCGTGTTTGCCGCGGGCGCGTACCAATTTGAAAGGTTTGTTGTTGAGGAGGGCTTTAGCGCGGCGACCCCCCCGGTAAAGTTAACCGAAGTGCTGTACCCCGAGCTTTGGGAGGTGGAAATAAACAAGCTTGCGGAGGCCACCGCCTCTATGCCTATTCCGGTAACGGCTACGACGTCGTTCATGGTAAACCAGGCAAATGAGGCGGTGGAGAGTATCGCCGCGGAAATGAAAATTGCCATCAGCGTTAGTTTATGGGTATGGGTATGACTATGCTTTTTGGTTATTTTCATTTCCATTCCTCTTTAAGCTTAAACTTAAATTATAAACTAAAAATCAATAGAGGTTTAGGGGGTTTGGGTTGTAAAACTGAAGTTAATCGTTATGTCTTCAACTTGAATGGCGTTGGCAAGCTTAACATAGTAAGCGCTTGAAGAATCCGTCTTTGCACCATCAAGATAAACTCTTGCTACAACTTTAATATACCCCGGGGTTGAATCGTTTATATTGGGGACGCTTGAAGCAAGCGTAATAGCTCCTGTGGTATCCTCAAGCCAAACCGTGCCTTTATAAGTAAGAGTTGTTGCTTCCGCAGTAAGGTTTTTTGCGTAAAAGTCAATAGCTATGGCTTTTGAAAGATCCTTTATTGATGCGGGAGATGCAATTGCGACATTCACTATAAGCTCGTCAGCATTGTGTCCAGCGTCGGTAGCGGAAACGTACATTACATAATCCTTATAGTACTGAGAGCTTCCGCTTGCATCCACTGTTTCAAAAGTGCCAGTAGGATCATAATAACCATCTTCGCTAACAAGTCCGAGGTTTTCGTCTTTCACATACTTCAACGCTGATTTATCAGCTACATCAAGGTCACTTGCTACCGCAACAACAACAGTATCGTGCGTTGCTGAGTGAAGCGTTTTAAGAGTGCCGTCAAGTGGCAATGTAGATGCATTAATCGTTGTTGCCGAGCCCCCTATAAGCAGAGAGGTGGGGACAGAGGCGTTTACCTTAACTCCGGTAGCGGTTACCGATGTAAAGGTGGCGAACCACGCGTAGGACGCGGTGGTGAGAAGCAATGCTGAAATAATAAGCATTACTAACGCGGGGACTACTTTTTTTGTTGTGCGCATTGTTTTCATTGTTTTTCTCCTTTAAAAAAATTGTTATTTATGTTTGTTTATTAACGGCTGTATTGGGCTGTTTTCAGGGTATAACGTTTGGGCCGGATGTGTTTTCATCCTCGTCAAGTGCGATAATGGAAATCTTCATATCTATTTTAAACGTTCCGCCTATTAAATCGTCGGTGCAGTCGGGGTCGTCGCCCTCGATCCAAATGACCACGGTAAATTTTACGATATCCCCCGGTTCCATTTCGTCAAGCTGTTTGCGGGCTATTGTGGTGGCGGAGATAAATTCCGTTGTGCCGGGCTCTTCGCCTTTTCCGTCCGAGCGGGTTCTGGCGTAGGTGACATATTCGCCGTCTATATACAGCCTTACTCTCACCGCTTTGTCAAGCCCCTGCGTCACGTTTGCGATATAGAGCAGGTATTCAGCCTTGGCGGCTTTTTGACCGACGTTTTTAAGATAATATGTGTAGGCGACATAGTTCGCGCCGTTATGGGAGCCGTCTATTTTGTCAAGGTCGCCGGGCAGGTCGTCAACGCTTATGTTGGTTATCCGCTCGCCCGCTTTGGCGTTGAGCCTTGAGGTCATTGTGTTAAAGTTTCGTTCCTCGCTGAGCGCCAGACGATAGTTGATGTTGTCAAGCTTGTTTATTGAAACCGTATAGCTGCCGTATTTGTCATACATGGTGGCGACGACATAGAGCGTGGCGGTAAAGATGATGACAGCGCCGAGAATGGCGGGGAGAACCCTTATAAGAACCCGGTAGCGCCTTACCTCGTTGGCGGAGCGGATAAGAATTTTCTTTGGGTCTTTGGTGACAAACATTATTTATTCACCCCCAAAAACTTCTGCGTCAAGTTTATCTTCCTCAAACCAACCCTCTTCCCCCCATTCCCAAGAGGTGTAACCGACAAAGCCGGAGGCGAAAAAGAGTTTTTCATCTATTTGGTTTTTTGTGTCGCCGCTGTTTACGCATATGACCGATTCGCCGCCGTTTGAGGCTACAAAAGCCGCGAGTGATGAGGCGAGCCGCCCTTTATCGGCCAAAAAGGATTTAGCCGCGGTATAGTCAAACAGACAGACGTCGACGGGAAGACCAAAGAGTTTTGTTATCGGGCAGTATTCGCCGCCGAAAGACGAAAGAGCGGTGGTAAGGCCTAAAAGTTTGAGATCCTTGAGAGTGGCGGAAATAATCGTCATATCCTCATAGAGCGCGTCGGAGGGGAGCTCTAAACAAATCTTCCCGGGGTTTGAGGCTCCGCTCTCTTTAATCGACTGCTCGATTATTTTCATGGCGTCTTTCCTAAGCGCTAATTTTAAGGGGAGATGAACGGAAACCCATTTGTGCTCTATATGTTTTTCGTCAAGCCGCTTTGAGATGGCGGCGGCCGAGAGCAAATCGCCCTTTGCCATTTTAACGCTCTGCTGGGTTCGGTCGCTCACCACGCGGTATTCAAGCGGGCGGAGCGTGCCGAGAGTCAGGCTGTTTACCCGTCTTACCGAGCGGAAAGCGTAGGGTTCGTTGGTCAAGGTGTTCCGCACCGGCGCGATAAGCGGGGTAAAAGGGGGAACTTGGCTTTTTACCGCTTTAGCGGTCAACTGCCTTTTTGTCATGTAAACCCCACCCCTCACTAAAATAAAAACCAGCCGCAATTATATATAACTGCAGCTGGCTGCCATTTGTGTCTTAGGCCCTGTAGCTTTGCGTCACGCCCTTTCGGGCGCTTTGCCTTTTCAATATTAAATATATAAACTTCAAATCCGGTAAAACCTAAAAATAAAAACAAAAAAAGTTGCGGTTATCTAAATAACTGCAACTGGCTGCCATTTGTGTCTTAGGCCCTGTAGTTTTGCGTCGCGCCCTTTCGGGCGGTTTGCCTTTTGTTTATATTTTCTGTTGTTGGCACTATTATACATAACAAAATTGCGTTTGTCAAGTGTTTTTTCAAAAAAAATAAAAATTTTTTTATTATTTTTTTATACCGTGTATCCGCGGTATGTTTTTGGGCGTTTTCGTTTGTTATTTGTTCTTTTTTTAAGTGATTTTCTTCCTTTTATTATATGCGTAACAATAAACAATCGTTAAAAATAAAATGTTTTGTTTACTTAAAATTTTTAACTAAAATCCT
Organism: Eubacteriales bacterium; assembly: GCA_041672465.1. GTDB lineage: Bacteria > Bacillota > Clostridia > Oscillospirales > CAG-382 > UBA1206. Next base: position 5,618 of record JBAYZO010000019.1, on the reverse strand, counting down.
TAGTTTGTCGAATAAGCTCGAAATATATCATATTACAAAGATTGTTCACGATAAATTCAATAAAAATTATCAAATAGGGCTGACTTTATTTGTTTTTTTATAGAAAAACTTTTCCGCGTATGTTATAATTCGGTTAAACCAAAGATTTACCAAAAATATACCGCTGTTTATGTTTTTGCGGGAGTAAAAATAATGGAAAAAAATTTCACGGCAAACCATGACAATATTTCGGTGGGATACGCCCACTGCAAAGTTATTCTTGACAAACAGGGGGAACCTGTTGATTTTTTATTTATTTCCGTAAACAGAGCGTATGAAGAATTTATTTGCGAAAAGAAGAAAAACATTGTGGGGAAAACATTCGCGGAAACGCATTCTTTTTTGAAAAATGATTCTGTCGATTATATAAAGCGGTTCGGCGCGATAGCGATGACGGGGAAAAGCGAGGAGTTTTGCTTTTTTTCCGCGGGGCTTAACAAATGGGTGACTGTCTTCGCGCTGAGCGGCGGGTACCTTCACTTTTCGGCGTTTTTCAACGCCAGAACAAAAGACGAACAGCTTGAGGACGAGCTTAAAAAAGCAAACTATGTCAATTCACTTCTCCTTGACTCTATCCCGCACCCCGCGCTTTTGGTGAGAAAAGACCGCGCGGTTATAGCCGCCAACAAAATAGCAAGGGAGCTTGGCGCCGCGGTGGGGGGAATCTGTCGGAAAGGCCGGGGGAAAAGCAATAATACAAAAAATATTCCCAAAAAGAACGAGGTTATCAGCTGTTTTTTCTGCAAGGGAAACGAAATGCTGAACATGGACGACCCGGCAAGTTTGGGAATTGAGTTTGGGAACCGCTTTTGGAACATCTACCGGGTGCCGACAAGGGAGGAAAACGTCTGCCTCCACTACGCTATCGATATAACCGACGCCAAAAAAAGAGAAGACGAGATAAAATTCCTAAGCTACCACGACAGCCTTACGGGGGTATACAACAGGACTTATTTAGAAAAATATCTTAAAGAAATAAACGAGAGCGAGGCTTTCCCGGTGTCTGTCATCGTGGGCGACCTCAACGGGCTGAAAATGACCAACGACGTGTTCGGCCACAAAGAGGGGGACAACCTGCTTAAAAACGCCGCGCAGGTCATCCAAAACGTGTGCGGCGACGCGGCGGTGGCGCGGTTCGGCGGCGATGAATTTGTTGTAATATTAGAAAATACGGCTTTTGAAAAGGCAAAAGAAATCTGCGAAAAAATCAGCCGTTCGTGCAAAGCTCAATGCTATAAGATTGTCCCCACAAGCATCGCGCTTGGGTGCGGGGCGCGGGAAGACGGCAAAGAAGACATTTACAAAACGCTGACCGCGGCAGAGGACAGAATGTACCGCCAAAAGCTTTCCGAAAGCAAGGAGACCAAAAAAGCCATACTCGCCTCGCTTCAGGCGACGCTTGAATCGCGCGGCGTTGACACAAAAGAACATTCGCTCCGGCTTGTCGCCGCCACGGCGAAAGTGGGGAGCGCCCTTGGGCTGGGCAAATCGGAAACGGAAGAGCTCGCGCTGTTGTCCCGCCTCCACGACATAGGAAAAATCATGGTGGACGAGAATATCTTAAAAAAGCCGGGGAGGCTTACGGAATCCGAATATATCGAGGTGCAGAAACACTCCGAGGCGGGCTACCGCATCGCCCAGTCGTCTACAGAGCTTATCAGAATATCCGAATACATACTCTCTCACCACGAAAGGTGGGACGGCAAGGGGTATCCGCAGGGGCTCAAGGGCGAGGAAATACCGTTTTTGTCAAGGGTTTTTTCGATTGCCGACGCCTATGACGCCATGACAAACGACACGCACTACCGAAAAGCCATGGGTAAAACAGAGGCTTTTGAAGAGATAAAACGCTGCGCCGGAACCCAGTTTGACCCAAAACTCGCGGGGGTGTTTATCAGCGCGCTGTCGGGGGACGAAGAGAGCTAAAAACCTAAGCAGAATTTGCAAAAAGCCGCCTATTTAAAAATAGGCGGCTTTTTTATCCGGCGTTACAGCCGATTTTAAAACATTTTATTTTTTATCAAGCGGCACAATTTGACCGTTGAACGACGCTTTGCCCTCGCTTACTGAAATAAAGGCGGCTTTGTCGTAATTAATTACGGTTTTTTTAAGTTTGTCGAGATATTTTCCGTCGACATAAATAAAAAGCATATATTTTTCCGACTTGTGATCCCGCCCGAACACGTCTGACACCGTCATTGAAAAACCCGAATCACCAATCGCCTTGAGCAGCATGTCGTCCCTTGACGAGGTGATAATTTGAACAAGATAGTTCGACGGCAGCAGCAGTTTGACAACAAGACCGCCGATAAACGTGCCTGCCGCGTAACCGGCGGCGAAAGAAACGGCGATAAAGATCGAGGTTTGGTCGGTGCTTATCGCTTTCCGCACAATCAAAAACCATATCAAAACCTCAATAAACCCTATAGCCGCCGCGACTATACGGTTGCCGCGGACGGTCATAATCGTTCTGATTGTTCCGAGCGACACATCGATGATCCGGCTGAAAAAAACTATGACACATAAAATTAACATTCGCGGCACCCCGTGTTTTGTATAGTTTAACTATATCATAAACACAACTTTGTGTCAAGCCGCTATGCTTTGATTATACTGCCCCTTTGCGTGGTTTTGGTCAATTATATTTAACGGATTTTCGCAAAATACGCTCTGCTTTTTTTAAAGTTTTAAACTTTTTCCGTAAGCTATTTATACTTACCCCAATGTTTATAATAGAGCAATAAAAACAAGCCGCCTTGTTACAGACGGCTTGCCGGCTTGTTAAGCCACTAAACTTTTTTGTTGGAACTATAAGTGTAAGTGTTTCTGTTTACGGTTTATTTAACCTTCTTGACCACTACCACGCCGACAGCGATTATGGCGGCGATAACGCCAAAGATAATAAAGCCCATGTCGCTGGTGGGCGGAGGATCTTCTGTTTCCGATTCTCCGCCGGGGGTTGAAGCGCGATATTCGATACGAGTGATTTCGCCATCGTCAAGACCTTCGATAATCACAACGTCGTCCGGTTCAAGCGCCATGGCGGCAAGTTTGCCGAGGACGTTCTGATAGATACCGATGTCGTCGGGATTGCCGGAAGACGAGTGGACAGCCAGTAATATCTGACCTTCCTCAAGCGTTCCGGCAAAGTTACTGCCGTTGCCGGTAGCGACTGAGACGACTTTATATCTGTTGCCTTCGGTCAGAGCGAGAACAACGTTGATTGTCCACTTAGTGTTGCTTTCTAAAAGCGCCTCGTTGGTGGTGAATACCCTGATAGACTCGCCTGTGACGGGCTCGTTAATTTTAACGCTGGAAGCGGCTTCCATAAAGTCATAACCGTCAGCGGCAGGTTCGGAAGGTTCTTCTGTCGTGGGTTCTTCGGTTGGGGGTTCGGAAGGTTCTTCGGGCGCGGCAAAGAATAAATCGATCTTTTCAAAAGCCTTTGTTACCTGAACTTGATTAAGCGGCTTTGCATAAAGCTTCAAATCGATAAGTGAGAAGTCTGTCATTTCGAACTGACCGCCGGTACCGTCTGCCGATACATCCGCCCCAAGATAAAAGCCCTTATAAGAATTGCCTTCGCCGGGCAAGAATACGCCTGTAAACGGCGTTGTATTATCGAGCGCGCCATTTATATAAATGCGCATCTCGCCTCTCATGGTGTCGTAAACCGCGATTACATGGGTGAGTTCTGTTTTTGGAGCGTCGTTCTTCGCGTATACACTAAAATACTGCCCCGTACTCGCGATAAAATAAGGTTTACCGCCTGCGCCGGAAGTCGCGAGGCCCCAGCCGCCATTTTCTGTAGCGCATGCAACGCCCTGTGTACCTGATGGCGAACGGTTAACATAAAACGCTTCTATCGCAAATCCGTTGCCCATAAAATTGATAAGATCATTGCGATTTATGATATCTTTAAATGCGCAGTAGATATTTTCACCTTTTTGGGAAACCGTCATGCCTTCCGCATTAAAAGTTTGGTCGCCAAATTTATAAGTGCCAATTCCGATTTTGGCGTTGTTAATGGTAAAGCTGAGTTTGTCTTGAAGATCAGTTATCTCACCGTCTTTGAATTGAATATCAGCATAACAGTCAGGCAGATCCACCTCGTTTTCGACAGGTTTTTCACCATCGGTTTTAAAGCTTTTAATTATCGCCTCGCTCTTCTTGCCCCAAGAGTTTACCGCTTCAACAGTCACTGTGTAATTTGTGCCCATTTGAAGATATCCGATATCAATTGAATAATTCTCTCTCATATCCTCTACCTTTGGAACTCGGTAAAAATCAGTGAGATATTTAATTGTCTTCAATGGAACAATACTGTCTTCTTCATATACATTGACAATATAGTGGTGAACAAGATCATCGTCGTTCGCGGATTCGAAATCTGTTTTCGCGTTGAACGCCGCGCCTGTGCTTGTCAGGCTGACTTCCAATTCGCCGGCGAAGCTTGGAGCTGTTGCCATTGCGCTTCTATTTTTAGTGTATACGCCGAGATGTGATTTGTCGTCAGCGGGGCCGGGGATGACCCAAGGCTCTTTAATTTCGCTTTCGTTGTAAAAATCCATCCTGATAAAGCGAACGTTGTTGTTTTTGTCAACCTGAACAACAAGACCCTGCGAAAAGAGCTGCGCGTCGGTGGGAACTGTTGTAGCGCCGGTTTGCGCATATCCGCTTTCGATAGCCATATATCTGACGGAACCGCAACCGACAGAAGTGAAATCTGTTTGCATTATCGAGCGCTCATCGTTGAGCGGATGATGTATATGCCCGCTAAAAGTGATTATTTGCGGATATTTTTTTAGGGTCGGAATCAAATCCTTTGAATACCAGTTTGTTCCCGTGCTAGGCAAAGTGCTGCCGTAGGCTGTATCATAAATCATCGCGTGCGTGGCAAGAAAGATCGGTTTGCCGGGGTAATCTTCTTGAGCCCTTGCAAGTGTTGTTTCAAGCCATTCGATTGTAGCAGCAGAATAGGAAGCCTCGCCGCTGCCATTGTAATAGCTGAACACCTCAACCGCGATAAAAGGATATCCGTTGACGACCGCATATCGATTGCCTTTTTTTATTTCATCTTCATCTATATCGATTTCAAAGTAAGATTCGCCAAAGGTATTTGCAAAGCGTTCCGCTGTGTTGCCGCTCTGTCCATCGTGATTGCCAAGGCAATAAAAGAACGGCATTGATTCAAAAATTGATTCATAAGTCGTTTTAAACTGATTGATTTCGTTAACAGTAGCGCCGTCAGTAAGGTCACCGGCGGCAAGCACAAGGTCAAGATTATAATTTTCAAGCTGCCTTAACGCGCTTTCGAACTTCAGCGCAGGCTCTGAGGCGGCGTTGCCGTTTTGATGAATATCACTTAGTGCGGCGAAGCTTAAAACGATATTGTCTTCGTCAAACTCCGTGGGCGGTTTGGGCGTTACCGGCGTATATCCCTCGAAAGTCCTATCATAAGCTTCTTGCACTTGCGCGTTTGATAGCGGCGAAGCGTAGATATTTGCTTTAAGGAGTGAAAAATTCGACATTTTATAGTCGTTTCCAACACCGTTTGTATCAGGATCCGCGCCTAAGTA
>JBAYZO010000018.1:0-28570 GCA_041672465.1 Eubacteriales bacterium | reverse complement strand
TCGTTCATAGTCCAGGCTCCTTTCGTGGGATATTTCCCAGACTTAATTCTACTATATTTTCCTTCCCAATGTAACTTCCATCGTAAATCCCACTGTGGAATTTACTTTGGGAATTAACTAACGGCGTTTTACGGCATATGTTTTGAAAAAATCGTTGCATTTCCCCGCGTTATGATGTATAATAATTACTTGTATAAATATGTTAAACTACAGCTTTATACGAGCTGATAAAACCTCTGTTGACGAAAGGAACCGGGCACTGATGAAAATGCGGGAAAATTGCGGGGTCGGCGCGAAAGCCAAAATAAAACCAATTGTCTTAGTTGTCATGGACGGGGTGGGATATTCCGAAAACGCTGTCGGAAACGCGGTCATGGCGGCCGAAACCCCCAACCTTGACATGTTAAATAAATACTACCCGCGCTTTTTGTTAAAGGCGCACGGCACGTCGGTAGGGCTCCCCTCCGACGAGGATATGGGAAACAGCGAGGTCGGTCACAACGCGCTCGGCGCCGGGCAGGTGTTCGCGCAGGGGGCTAAACTCGTCACCCGGGCGATTTTATCCGGCAGGATGTTTGAGTCCGAAGTCTGGGAAAAAATAATTTCTAACTGCAAAGGCGGCAGCTCTCCCGGAACTCTCCACTTTTTGGGGCTTTTTTCCGACGGGAACGTCCACTCTCATATAGACCACTTAAAAGCGATGATTACTCAGGCGAAAAAAGACGGCGCGGGCAGGGTGAGGGTTCATATTCTGCTTGACGGCAGGGACGTGGGGGAGACCTCCGCGCTCGACTATGTCGACACGTTTGAGGAATTTTTGTCGTCGCTCTCAAAAGACGGTGGCTTTGACGCGAGGATAGCCTCCGGCGGCGGGCGGATGGTCATAACAATGGACAGGTACGAGGCCGACTGGTCGATGGTGGAGAAAGGCTGGAACACGCATGTACTCGGCGAGGGGCGGCTGTTTGGCTCGGCGAGAGAGGCGATTACAACGCTAAGGGAAGAAACCGGCAAAATAGATCAGGATCTCCCGCCGTTTGTAATAGCCGAAAAAGACGGCAGCCCAGGCAAGATGGAAGACGGCGACAGCGTGATATTTTTCAACTTCCGCGGCGACAGGGCGATTGAGATTTCAAAAGCCTTTGAGAACAGACCCTGCGGCTTTACTAAAAAGCAAAATATAAACGTAACCTTCGCGGGGATGCTCGAATATGACGGCGACCTTCATATACCGGAAAACTTTCTTGTCCCCCCGCCCGATATCACAAACACCATGGGGGAATTCCTTGTGAAAAAGGGTTATCGGCAGCTCGCGATCTCCGAAACCCAAAAGTTCGGGCATGTGACTTATTTCTGGAACGGGAACAAGAGCGGCAAGTTTTCCGAAACGCTTGAGGAATATGTCGAAATCCCCTCCGATATAGTGCCGTTTGAGGAACGCCCGTGGATGAAGTGCGCCCAGATAACAGACGCGCTTATTGAGAAAATAAAGTCTGGTGAGTTTGACTTTCTGCGCTGCAACTTCCCCAACGGCGATATGGTTGGTCACACGGGGAACTTTATAGCTACAAAAATCGCCGTGGAGGCGCTTGATTTGTGCCTTTCCCGGATAATTAAAGCGGTTGACGAGGCAAAGGGGATACTTATTTTAACCGCCGACCACGGCAACGCCGATGAAATGTTTGAGCTTGACAAAAACGGGTACGCCAAAACCGACTCAAAAGGCCATAATAAACCCAAGACAAGCCATACCTTAAACAGGGTGCCCTGCTATATATACGACAATTTCCACAAAGACGGCTATGATTTTTTGCGGGGGGATTTCGGTCTTGCCAATATCGCCGCCACGGTGGTCACGCTGCTTGGCGAAGACCCGCTTCCCGTTTGGGAAACAAGCATGGTCAAACTTAAACGGCAGATTTAGCCCGCGCGGAAAACGACGGCGGCGAAAGGAATTTTTACAACGCATGATTTTTACGGCTATAAGAAACGGGAACATAGCGCTCGCGCTGTATATTTTGATATCGGTGCTTATTTCCCTTACGGTACACGAATATTTTCACGGATATGTCGCCTATAAGTGCGGAGACAGCACCGCGAGGAGTTTTGGCAGACTGACCCTAAACCCAATAAAACACCTTGATTTGTTTGGGTTTCTCTCAATGCTGCTGGTGGGGTTCGGCTGGGCTAAGCCGGTCCCGATTGTCATTCGCAACTTTAAAAAGCCGCGCCGCGACATTGCCCTTGTATCGCTGGCGGGGCCGGTTTCAAACTTTATTTTAGCTTTCTTGGGCGCGCTTTTAATGAGAATAGCGTTCACGCTCTGGGCTGTTCCCTATAACGGCGTGGAAGTCGGGTTCACTTTTAACGTTTTTTCCAACCTAATTACATTTTTTTATTATTTTACCCTCTTAAACTTAGGTCTTGGGCTGTTTAACTTAATTCCCATACCCCCGCTTGACGGCTCAAAAGTGCTTGCGTCGATTCTTCCCCCGAAATACGGGTATAAATTTATCGCTCTCGAGCGCTACGCGGGTTTATTTATTTTAGCTCTTTTCTTAATGTCTAACATCGGCGGCGGGGATTTTATCTTTGCCCCGCTTGAGGCGATAAGGGGATATATTTATGACGGCTACAACAAGCTTATCGGGCTGCTGCCGTTTATTTACTAAGAGCGAAGATGGAAAACCTAAGCCTGAAGCTTGAAGAATACGAAGGTCCGCTTGACCTGCTGCTCTCGCTTATCCAAAAACAAAAGATAGATATTTTCAATATCCCCATCGCCGAGCTTACCGACCAGTATATGGAATATATTGAGGCGGCAAAAACCTATAATATGGCGTTGTCAAGCGATTTTATCTATATGGCGAGCGAGCTCATGCTTATAAAGTCAAAAACACTCCTCCCCGCCCGCCAAAAGGAAGACCCCGTAAAACCCCTTGTCGACGCGCTCCTCGAATACCAAAGGGCAAAGGCGCTTGCCGGGTTTTTAAAAGAACAGGGGGAAAAATACTTTGACCGCTTTGTAAAAGACAAGCTTGAGGTTGAAACGAGCTATGAGGTCAGCCATTCGGTTGAGCTGCTTATGGAGGCTCTCAGAACGCTTGCCGCCAAAACAAAGCCGTCCGGGCAAAAAACCGAGCTGTTTGAAAAACTCGGCAGGGACAGATATTACAGCGTCGAGGGCAAAATAATATATACCATAAAGTTTTTATATGACGGAAAGCGCCATATGTTCGACGCTCTTTTCGGGCGCTGCAGGTCAAAAGGCGAGATTGTCGCTTTGTTTTTGGCGCTGCTCCAGCTTGTGGGGAGCGGGAGGGTAAACGTGGTGAGAGAACAACAAGGCGGGGTTTACCTTAACCTTATTAAAGACGGCAAAAACGGAAGAAACCGCCGAAGCGGAAATCAGTAAAAAATAAAAAACAAAAGGAAGAAGAAAGGCAGGGTTTTTGGCAATGGATGTTTTGGCTCTTGACGCCGCGCTTGAGGCCGTGCTGTTCGCCTGCGGTGAAATGGTGGCTCTCGACAGGCTTTCCGAACTTCTCGCGGCGGAAAAAAGCGAAGTGGAAACTTCCGCGTCAAGGCTTGCCGAAAGGCTGAAAAACGATTTCAGCGGAATTGAGCTTGTTCAAATCGAGGACGCTTATCAGCTCTGCACCAAAAATATTTTCAGCGCGTATGTAAAAAAAGCGGTTGAAAACAACAAAACTTCCCCGCTCTCAAAGGCGTCGCTTGAGACGCTCGCGATAATTTCCTATAACCAGCCGGTCACAAAAGCGTTTGTCGAGACCGTGCGGGGGGTTGATTCCGACAGCGTGGTAAACTCGCTTAGGGAAAAAGGGCTTATTAAAGAATGCGGGCAGCTTGACGCCCCCGGCAGACCCTCGCTGTTTGCCACCACGGAAAACTTTCTTCGCTGTTTCGGGCTTAAATCGCTTGATATGCTCCCGAACCCCGGCGCGAAAGAGACCCAAACGCTGCTGTTGGGCGAAGACGAATGAACGCGCTCTCCGTTATAGGGCTTGTTTTTGGCGGCATACTCGCGCTTTTGGGCTGTTTGATGCTTTTGCCGGTGTATTTTCGAGTGTGCTATTGCGATACGCTGAGCTTATCGCTCCAAGTGGGGTTTATAAAAAAGACCTTTAGGCTCGGAAGAAAGGAAATTCCCGCGCACGATGAAACACCCCCGCCCGAAAGGGCGAAAAAACCCTCCCCTCCTAAAAAAACCGCCGATATAAAGGAATTTTTAATTATCCTAAAAGAAACGGTGGGCGACTTATACACAGGCGTTAAAAAACATATAAGGCTTAAAACCTTTACGCTAAAGCTAAACGTCGGGGGGGAAGACCCGGCGAAAACCGCGATTTACTACGGCGTAATCTCCGGCGCGGCGGCGGGCGTTTGGCGGCTGGCTAATGAAATCAACGACAGTTCCGGGGGAAAAGCAAAAATTGACTTTGAGGTCAAACCCGACTTTATTGCCGAGAGCACCGACGTTTATGCGGATATTATCTTAGGCACTTATGTGTGGCGGACGGTTTTAATACTCTCAAAGCTACTCAAAGGTTATAACAGATTTAAAGAAATATCAACTTGATTTTTAGATATAATACCGTAATGATAAATGAAAATCTTGGAGGAGTGCAAATATGTACGACATACCCTTAAAGCAAGTGATAGAGGCGTCGCTTTCAAAAATCGGCAGCGTCGCCGACGTCAACACGGTGATAGGAGAACCCATAACCACGCCGGACGGAGTTACCATAATACCTTTTTCAAAAGTTTCGGTGGGCTTCGCCTCGGGCGGGGCGGACTATGACGGCAAAAACCCGGACGCCGAAAAGCCGCCGCACTTCGCGGGCGGGAACGGCGCGGGGGTTTCGGTAACGCCGCTTGGTTTTTTGGTCATTGACAAAAACGAGATAAGAATGCTTGACCTTAAGCACCAAGAATCTTTTGCGCCGTCGTCCGACCCGGTCAACAAAACCATTGACGCGATAAACGGAATTATCGACAAAGCGCCCGGAGTTCTTATTAAGATTAAAGACCTGTTTTCCAAAAAAGATTCCGCCGGGGAAAAACAAGAAGACAAAACCAATAAAAACAAGGAATAAACAACCCCCGCCCGCTAAGAATAAAATACACCGCTTCGCAGTAATTATTTATAAGAGGTGAGTGTATTGAGTTTTCGCCGCGCCGGCATTTTGTTTACTTTACTTTTAGCTTTAATTGTTTTTATGTTCTTGCCGCTGTTTGGCGGGGACTATAAAAAAAATAACGACGTTTCTTATGTCTTTGTCCCGGCAAGCGCTTTTGGCTCGCTTCAAAACCGCTCGGCAAACGCGCCTGCGCTTGTGCCTGCACTCGCGCCGGCGCTTGCGCCATACGCTTCCGCCTCTGTTCTTATGGACGCGGACAGCGGCAGGATTGTTTATTCGCGCAACGCCGATCTTATTCTCCCCATGGCGAGCACCACAAAAATAATGACGGCGGTTATTATTCTTGAAACGCTTGACCTTGACAGCGAGGTCACAATAACAAAAGCCGCCGCCGGGACGGAAGGGTCCTCAATTTACCTCGCGGAGGGCGAAGTACTCACCGTAAGGGATCTCTTATACGGGCTTATGCTCCGCTCGGGCAACGACGCGGCGGCCGCGCTGGCGATTGCCTGCGCCGGGAGCATAGACAACTTCGCGGGAATGATGAACGCCAAAGCAAGGGAACTGGGGCTTTTTGACACTTATTTTGAAAACCCGAGCGGGCTACCCTCCCCCAACCACCACACCACCGCCCTTGACTTGGCGAGCCTTGCGAGCTACGCGCTGAAGAACAGCGAATTTGTAAAAATCACCTCCACAAAAAAGGCGACTATAAAGGGCTCCCGCCTGCTCTACAACCGCAACTCGCTGCTTGGGTCATACCCCGGCATGATAGGCGTTAAAACGGGCTACACTCCTCAGGCGGGGAAATGCCTTGTCACCGCCGCAGCGCGAAATGGCGTGACGCTTGTCGCCGTCACCCTCAACGACAGCAACCAGTGGAGCGACCACTCGAAAATGCTCAACTACGGTTTTGAAACCCTTGCGCGGACTTCCGCCTTAAAACCGGGGGAGGTAAGAACCGAAATTGCCGTCGCGGGGGGAAAAGAAAGCTTTGTCGCCGCCGCCAACCCAACCGGCTTTGACTGTTCTTTGTTTAAAGGCGAAAAAATTGAGATTATAATCTCAGCCAAAAAGCTTGTCTTCGCCCCGGTGACAAAAGGCGAAAAAATCGGCGAGGCGCTGATATATGCCAGCGGTCATCTTATGGGGAGCGTGGCGATAGTCGCGGAAATCGGCGTGGAAAAGCGGCGCTATAACTTTTTTGAAAGGTTTCTTTTTTAAATGATTCAAACGGAGGGTGAAAAGCTTCAAAAATATATCTCTTCTGCCGGACTTATGTCGCGGAGAGAGGCGGAAAAAGAAATTTTAAAAGGCTTTTTTTATATAAACGGCGAGAAAGCAAAGCCCGGCCAAAGGGTTAACCCAAAAAAAGATATTATAAAATATAAGGGCAAAGCGGTAACCCCGGCAAAAGCCGTATATTATGTGATGTATAACAAGCCGCCGGGGGTGATAACCACAATGTCAGACGACCTCGGGCGGGCGGGGATCAGCGATATTACGGGGCTCCCCGCAAGGCTTTACCCGGTGGGGAGACTTGATAAAAACAGCGAGGGGCTGCTTATCCTAACCAACGACGGGGAGTTTGCCAACAGGCTGTCGCACCCGCGCTACGGACATAAAAAGAGTTATCTGCTTATTGTAAACGGAAAAGCGGATAAAACCGCCATTGAAAAGCTAAAGGGCGTTTCAAGACTTGACGGCAGCCCCATAAACCCCGTGGGCGTCAGGGTGCTTGAAAGAACCGAATCCGCCACAAAGCTGATAATGACGCTTTCCGAAGGCAAAAATCGCCAGATACGCCGGATGTGCGAGGAGGCGGGGCTTTCTGTCATGCAGCTTAAGAGGTTTGCCATCGGTGGGGTGTATTTGGGGGAACTAAAACCCGGCTCATGGCGAATGCTGACAAACGATGAAATAAAGGAGCTGACAAAGGAAAGCAATGACGTCAAAACAAAGGGCATATCTAAAATCTCTCGCCGCTAATCGGGAAAGCCTTTACCAAATAGGCAAGGGGGGAATCACCCCAAAAGTGATTCAAACCCTCGACGAGGCGCTGACGGCAAGGGAGCTCATTAAAGTCACGCTCCACGAGACAAGCCCCGAGGAACCGGACAAAACGGGCAAAACGCTCGCGGAGGCTCTAACTTGCGAAATTGTTCAGATAATCGGCCGAAAGGCAGTGCTTTACCGCAAAAACGGGGAACACCCGAAGATTGTCCTGCCGGGCGAGTGAGAAGAGTTTTATGAATATCGGAATCTACGGGGGCGCGTTCGACCCCCCTCACATAGGCCACGCGAACGCGGCATGTCAAGCCGTAAGTTTTTTATCCCTTGACCTTTTATATGTCGTTCCGGCGCTAAGCCCGCCGCTTAAGGCCTCCCCCGCCGCTCCCCCCGGCCAAAGGCTCGAAATGTGCAGGCTGGCTTTCCGCGGGGAAAACATTGTTGTCGACGACTTTGAAATTAAAAAGGGCGGCGTCAGCTATACAAAAGATACGCTGAGGCATTATGGGGAAATTCACCCCGGGGCAAGATTTTTTTTAATTATCGGGAACGACCAGCTAACTCAAATCGAAAAGTGGAATTCGCCCGAATATATTTTTAAAAACGCGGCGATCGCCCTTGTCACGAGGGAGAAAAACGCCGACCCCGAATCCGACATAAAACGCGCCCAAAGCATGGGAGCGAACATAATACGGGTGGATATCGCCGTCACCGAGGTGTCTTCCACCGAAATAAGAAACGGGCAAAACACAAACCGGCTTGACCCGGTTATATCGGAGTATATAAAAACAAATGGATTATACAAAAAAGCTGAATACCGTTAAAAACGACCTGCTGGCGCAAAACCCAAAGCGACTGAACCATATCTTGGGAGTTGCGGAAAGCGCCTTGTCAATTAAAGAAAAGCATTTCCCCGGGCTGGAAGACATCAGGGTGGTTTTAGCGGCGTATATGCATGACTTTACAAAGGAATACGGCGAGGAAACGCACAGGGAAATTCTTTCCTCTTACGGTGTCCCTGTCGACGCTTACGAAGACATTACCCCAAAGCTTCTCCACGCCAAAAGCGCCTGCGCCATCGCGAAACACCGCTACGGCCTTGACGAGGGAATATGCTCCGCCGTGCTTTACCACACGACGGGGAAGGAAAACATGACGGAGCTGGAAAAAATTATTTATCTCGCCGATTTTATTGAAAAAAACCGAACCCATATAAGCTGTATCGACGTGCGGGACACTTATTTTTCGCTGATTAAAAATAACCACCCGAACCCGCTTGACGCCGCCATACTTTATTCGCTGGATTTGACTATCGAGAACCTTCTTAAAAAAGGAAGGGTCATACATATAAATACTACGCAGGCGAGGAATTTTTTAATTAAGGAAGGTGTAAAATGACAGAAAAAAACTCAACCGAATACGCGAAGTTTTTGTCCGACGAGATTTATAAGGCGCTTGACTCTAAAAAAGCCAATGACATAGCGGTGCTGCCGGTGACAAAACAAACGGTGCTCGCCGATTTTTTTGTGCTGGCAAACGGCACTTCATCAACACATATAAGGGCGCTTGCCGACGAGGTGGAGTTTAAAATCAAAGAAAACTTCTCCATCGAGCCCGCCCATACCGAAGGCAGGGATCACCTAAACTGGGTGCTTCTCGACTACGGGTGCGTGGTGGTTCATATCTTTACAAAAGAGGCGCGGGACTTTTACAAGCTGGACAAGCTATGGGCGGATTCGGGAGTGAGTTCACCTTAAAAACCTTTTACAAGATAAAAATAAAAGAGGGAAAGCTTTATGAAAAATAACTTTAACGAAATAGAAAAAAAGTGGCAGGACAAATGGGAGTCAGCGGGCGTGTTCCGCGCGGAGGACGATTTTACAAAGCCCAAGTTTTACGGGCTGGTGGAGTTCCCCTACCCCTCCGGCGTGGGAATGCATGTGGGACATATCAAGGCCTACATAGGGCTGGAGGCGGTGTGCCGCAAGCGGCGCATGGAGGGGTATAACGTGCTGTTCCCGATAGGCTTTGACGCGTTCGGGCTCCCCACCGAAAACACGGCTATCAAGTTTGGAACCCACCCGAAAAAGCTTACCGAACAAAACATTAAAAAGTTTACGACCCAACTGAAGAAGATCGGGTTTTCCTTTGACTGGTCGCGGGTTGTGGACACCACAGACCCGGAATATTACAAGTGGACGCAGTGGATATTTTTAAAAATGTTTGAGCATGGGCTTGTGTTCCGCGACAAAACGCTGGTCAACTACTGCCCCAACTGCCGTGTGGTGCTCTCCAACGAGGACTCTCAGGGCGGGAAATGCGATATCTGCCACAGCGACGTCGTTCAAAGGCCGAAAGACGTGTGGTATCTCCGCATAACGCAATACGCGGACAAGCTCCTCGAGGGGCTTGACAAGGTGTCTTACCCGGCAAATGTCAGGCAAATGCAGGAAAACTGGATAGGCCGCTCAACCGGCGCGTTTGTGAAATTTAAGCTGAACGTCCCCGAAACGCTTGAGGTCTACACCACCCGCCCCGACACGCTGTTCGGCGCTACTTTTATGGTCATGGCGCCCGAGCACGGCGTTATTGACAAATACGCCGGGCAAATAAAAAACATGGGTGAGATAACCGAGTACAGGGCTGTCTGCGCCAAGAAAACCGAATTTGAGCGGGTAATGCTTTCAAAAGAAAAAACGGGTGTAAAGTTAGACGGGATCACCGCGGTAAACCCGATAAACGGATGTCACATACCCGTTTATATTTCCGACTATGTAATGATGGGTTACGGCACGGGCGCGATTATGGCGGTTCCGGCGCACGACGAGCGGGACTATGAGTTCGCGAAAAAGTTCGGTATCGAAATTATCGAAGTGGTTAAAGGCGGCGATATCGCGAACAAAGCCTACGCGGGCGAGGGGGAGATGGTTAATTCCGGCTTTTTAAACGGGATAAGCTCCAAAACAGAAGCTATCGAAAAAACCGCTGACTTTCTCGCGGAAAAAGGCTTGGGCAAAAAAGGCGTGCAGTATAAAATGAAAGACTGGGCATTCAACCGCCAGCGGTATTGGGGGGAACCCATTCCCATTGTTCACTGCGAAAAATGCGGGATTGTTCCCCTGCCCTATGACGAGCTTCCCCTCACCCTCCCCCCGCTTGAAAGCTTTGAGCCGGGAGTCGACGGCGAAAGCCCGCTTGCGAAAATAGAGTCGTTTGTCAACTGCGAATGCCCGAAATGCGGCGGAGCCGCGAAGCGAGAGACGGATATAATGCCCCAATGGGCGGGCTCGTCATGGTATTTTTTAAGGTATATCGACCCTCATAACAAAAAAGAGTTCTGCGCCCGCGACAAAATGGAATACTGGATGAGCGTGGACTGGTATAACGGCGGTATGGAGCATGTCACGCGGCATATGATTTATTCGCGTTTCTGGCATAGGTTTTTATATGACATCGGCTGTGTCAACACCCCCGAACCCTACGCGAAAAGGACGGCGCAGGGGCTTGTGCTGGGAAGCGACGGCGAGAGAATGTCAAAGTCCCGCGGAAACGTGATTGACCCCATTGATGTGGCGGAGGTTTACGGAGCCGACGTGCTGAGAACATATACTTTGTTTATGGGCGACTACGGGCAGTCCGCGCCTTGGTCGGAAAACGGAATAAAGGGCTGCAAACGCTTTCTCGACAGGGTGGCGGGGCTTACAGACCTTGCCAAGGGGAGCGGGGAGACAAAAGCGCTTTCAAACTCTTTCCACAAGACGGTTAAAAAAGTCACCGAAGACATTGAGGAAATGAAGTTCAACACCGCGATAGCCTCTCTTATGACGCTGTCAAATGAAATTTATGAAAACGGCGGTCTTACAGCCGACGAGCTGTTTGTGTTTATAAGGCTGTTGTCCCCCTTCGCGCCCCATCTCTGTGAGGAAATAAACTCCGAAATGGGGAGGGATGACCTTGTGGCATCTTCAAAATGGCCGGGCTATGACGTTGAAAAGACAAAGGACAACTTTGTGGAAGTCCCCGTTTCAATTAACGGCAGGCTCAGGGGAACCGTTGTCCTCCCCGCCGGGTGCGGCAAGGAGGAAGCGGCAAAAACTGTTTACGCGGAGGAAAAAATCAAGGCCCTGCTCGGCGAAATGACGGTTGTAAAGGAAGTATATGTCCCGAATAAAATCTTTAATATAGTGGCAAAATGAGTTTTTAACAAAAAAGGAGGGTGTTTTATGGGCAAATCAACTTTTTATAAGGACTTCAAGGCGTTTATATCAAAGGGCAACGTAATTGATTTGGCGGTGGCGGTGGTCATAGGCGCGTCGTTTAACAAAATCGTTTCCTCGCTTGTGGACGATATTATAATGCCGCTGATAAGCCTCGCGGCGGGCGGACTTAATGTCACCGACTGGAAGTGGATTATTAAAGAAGCGGCGTTAGACGCTCAGGGAAACGTTATCCAAGCCGAAACAGCGCTGAGATACGGCAAGTTTATGCAAAATGTCCTTGACTTTTTGATTATCGCCTTTAGTATTTTTATAGTGCTGAGGTCTTTCACAAAACTTCAGGATTACAAAAAAAAGGCCATTGAGAAAATCAGTTCTGACGAAGATGAAAAGTAAAAAAGGCGTTTACATAGGGGTCGACGGCGGGGGCACAAAAGCGGCGTTCTGCTTGTCTATAAACGGGGAAACAAGCTATCACAAAATAGATAAAAGCGTTAACCCAAACGACGTGGGCTATGAATCCTCATACCAAACAATTGTCTCGGGGATAACTGAGGTCTTAGCGAAAAACCCGCTTAGCGTTTCCCCCGACAGCGTTTTTGTAGGAGTTGCGGGGGGGTCTGATAAACTTTACAGGGAATTCCTCACCCAATCTTTGGCTCACGCTTTCCCAAAAGCCGTAATCGGCGTCAGCCACGACGGCGAAAACATACTTTACGCCGCTTTTCCCGATTGCGACGGTGCTATTATTATCTGCGGCACCGGGTCATCCTGCTTTGTAAAAACGGGGGAGTCGGTTTTCAGGATAGGCGGCTATTCCGTGTTTGACCTTGACGGCAACGGGTATGAAATGGGGAAGAGGGCGATTTCCCACGCGCTCAAGTGTGTGGACGGAAGAGAGCGGGAAGGGATTCTCTGCAAAAAAATAAAAGAGTTTTGCGGCGGGGACTGCCTTTTGGACTTGGAACGCCTTCTAAAACTGCCCGTCACCCAAATAGCCGCGCTGGCGAAGCTTGTTTTTGAGTCCGCTTCCCTTGGCGACCAATACGCGGAGGGTATAATTGAGAGCTCGGCAAAATACCTCGCCGGTTATGTTGCCCGCGCGGGGGAGTTTTTTAATTCTGACTTTAATGTCTGCGTGGCGGGCGGGGTTGGGACAAATCCGTATATGTTAAAAAAATTAAAAGCGGCCATATCCAACCCCCGGGCGAATGTCTTCCCTCTTAAAAAAGACCCGGTATTGGGAGCGCTTTATAAAGCGGCTTTACAGGCAAAAAAATCCTAAAAACAAAAGCTTGAAAGGGGTAAAAAGTGGAACAAATACTTGAGCTTCTGAAGAATTACGCGGTGACCTACGGGATGAGGCTGATAGCCGCGCTGGCAACGCTTTTTTTGGGCCTTAAGCTAATTAACCTTATAACCAAGCGAATCCCCGAAAAGCCGCTTTTTAAAAAGGCCGACCCAAGCGCGGTGGGATTTTTAAAAGGGCTTACGTCAATTGTTTTAAAAGCGCTGATTTTTATAACAGCCATCGGCATACTCGGAATCCCCATGACAAGCGTGATAACCATTCTTGGTACCGCGCTGTTCGCGGTGGGGCTCGCGCTCCAAGGCAGCCTTTCACACTTCGCCGGCGGGTTTATGATACTTTTATTCAAGCCTTTTAAAGTCGGCGATTATATCGACAACCACACCGACAGCGGGACGGTTCTTGACATCGGGGTGTTTTACACAAAGCTCTCGACCATAGATAAAAAAATAATAACCATTCCCAACAGCCTGCTCTCCAACGCGTCGGTGGTTAACTATTCGGCGTCCGAAACGCGGAGCGTTAATTTTGAAATCGCCGTCTCATACGATACCGATATTGATAAGGCAAAAGAAGTGCTGAGCCTCCTTGCCGCCCGGCAAACCCACGCGCTGAGCGACCCGCCGCCGTTTGTAGCGGTGAAATCCCACGGGGAGTACGCTTTGATATTTGTGCTGAGGATATGGTGCAAATCGGAGCATTACTGGACAATTTATTTTGAAATGATGGAAAACATTAAAAAAGCCTTTGATCAAACGGGGATAGAAATCCCGATAAAAAGCATCGGCGTTTACCAAAGGTAATATTTTTATATTTAAAAGTAAAAACTTCCCGCAAAGCTTTGTCTTACGGGAAGTTTTTTTATTTTGTTTTATTTTGTTTTTTAATATCAGTAAAGGCTTGAAATACCCAATATATGCAGCCTGACTTTAATGTAGTCGTAAATCGAGGGGGTGTTGTCGCCGTTGACGAGCGCCGCCTTAAGGTTAACGCCGGTTAGCCCTTGTATGCCAAGAATATGGAGCTTGACCGCGATATAGTCAAGAGTTGTAACTTTTCCGTCGCTGTCCACGTCGCCCTTGACGCAAAGCGTCTTTGTGATATAGGCGTTCTGGCAATAGCTGAACTCAACCGTGCTGCCGGTGGGAATGGCGTCCGCGGGTTTCAGCGCGCTCCCCGACGGGGAATAAACCTTAACCCCCGCGTATGTCATGTAACCGCTCAGCATGCTTACCGTCGTTCCCGCGGTGATCCCCGTAATAAATCCTTCGTCCTCGGTGAGTTGCAGCCCCTTTGTGGTGAGAAAACCCCCCAGCACATCAATATAAGAGCCGCCGCTGTAACCTTCTATCACTTTGCCGCTTTCGCTGTAACCTATGCAGTGGTACCACCCGTTAACGGCGTCGCCGATAAGCAGAATATTAGTGCCGGCGGCAAAAGTCCCGACAAGAGAGCGGCCGGCGTCGGGTCCGCTGCGCTGGTTAAGCCGCCCGGTGGTAACCCCGATCCGGTAAGACGAGGATATGATGGGTTCGGGATTGGGTTCGGGTTCGGGTTCGGGTTCGGGTTCGGGCGGGGTTGGGGTATCGCCCTTGAAAACCCCCGTAATTGTAATATAAAGCGAAGCGGATGAGTAACCGGTTATATACTTTCCGCTCTCGTCCTTGCCGTAAACCAAATACCATGAGCCGTTTTGCGGGTTCCCGAACACAATAAGGCTTGCCCCCGAAGGGAAAGTGCCTATAACGGTGTTATACCCGCCCTCGGTAGAGGGCGATGAGCGGCAGTTGAGCCTGCCTGTAGTGACGGCGGAGTAAACTTCCTCCCCGGCTTTTGTGACATAAACCACGGCGGTGCCGCTCTTGCCGCTTTTGCTCTTGGCTGTGATCACTGCCCTGCCCGGCGAAACCCCCGTTATTACCCCTGCCGGGCTGACCGCGGCGACCGCGGCGGACGACGATGAAAACGAAAGAGTTTTATCCGCGGCGTCCTTTGGGGAGACAACGGGGTAAACCGTGACCTTGCCCCCCACTTTAACGCATATGTTGTCAACCCCCATGGTAACCGAAGTCACGCCGTCCGGAATGTTTTCGACAGGCACATCATAGCTTGTGAGGTTGTACTTTTCTATGTAGAAGATAATCATATCGGCGTAGCCCGGGTCGCTGCAATAGCCGTCCTCAACCACATACCGCGCCGCTAATTTATAGTCGGTCAGCCCCCGCAGATTTGCGTATCTGTCATACATGACAAAAAGGTTTGTGTGGTCGGCGACGCTGTCCGCCCAAGAGTCATAGACGCGGAAGAAGTTTTCGGAATAAGACTTATACAAAGTTTTCCCGAGGATTTCCTCTGCCTCCGCGAAACTTGAGTACACGCCGCCCGTTTTGGTGCAGTACACCCTGCCTGTCCAAGTGCTGGCAAAAGCTTTCATCCCAAACAGATTGTTGGTGTTTTCCGCCATCTTAGAGGTGCCGTAGGCGCTCTCATGAATAGCCTGAGCTATGGTCAAAGACGCCAAAATGCCGTTTTCGCGCATATCGCGGGAGGCCATCTCGCCGATAACGCTTATAAAATCCTCCATTTGCTGTTGGGTTATCGCTGCCGCGCCGAGGGTAAACAGCGGCGATATAAAGCAAAGGGAAAGGATGAGCGAAATCATTCTTATGTAACGCAAAAACCGCTTGTGCCGTAAAAACCGCATTTCAAACCCGCCCTAATGTTTCCGTATTTTTAAAGATTATGTAATACTTGTGTTATTTTACACTATCTCCCGCATTATGTCAAGATAAACAGGTGCGTCAAATGAGTAAAAAAGCAAATAAGTTTTATTTTTTCGCCGTCTCTCTTCCCGCCGCCCTCAGCAGATATTCCCGCGACGCCGCTTTTACCGAGCCGGTGACTTCCACCCCGCCCATTATCCGGGCGATCTCGTCAACCCGTTCCTCAAAGCTCAGGGTTTTGGCGGAGGTGAAGGTTCTCCCGCCCTCTTCCGCTTTTGAGACAAGTAAATGCCCGTCGGCCTGACAGGCGATTTGCACGGCGTGGGTGACGCAGAGTATCTGAATGCCTTTTTTTGAAAGCTCTTTTAGCTTAAGCCCTAACTTCTCGCTGGTTTTGCCCGAGATTCCCGAGTCTATTTCATCAAAAACCACGGTTTTAACCCCGTCAATTTCGGCGAAAGCCGACTTTATTGAGAGCATTATCCTTGAGAGTTCGCCGCCGGAGGCGATTTTCGCAATTGGCTTGGGGTCTTCCCCGGCGTTTGCCGATACCAAAAATTCCACGCTGTCGCCCCCCGCGGCGCCAAAGGGCTTTTTTTCTATTGATGTGACAAAAGTCACCGCGGGCATATCAAGCTCGCAGAGGGAGGACTCAATTTCTCTCTCAAGCAAGGCCGCCGCTCCCTTGCGGGAGAAGGTCAATTTTTCCCCCGCCGCCATAAGAGTTTTTGTGAGGAGCTCAAGCTCGGCTTTCGCCGCCGACAATAACTCATCCGCCGTCCCTATCGTTTCTCTTTCTTCTTTTAGCAAGGCGAGAACATCCGCAAGCCCGTCGGCCGATGACTTATGCTTTCTGCAAAAGCGGGAGATAGCCGAAAGCCGGGTTTCAATCTCGTCAATGCGGGTTTCCGGCGAGGGGCAGTCGATGCCGACAATCGACCCGAGCGAGTCGGCGATGTCTTTTACCTCTATTAAGCAGGAATCAAGCCGGGAAATAAGTTCCGGAGTGGTTTTTAAAAGCCCGCTTATCCTGCCGAGGCTTTCAATCGCCTTGTTAAGCCCAAAGTAAGCGCCCTCCCCGCCGACAAGCGCGTCTTTTGCCGTTTTTACCCCGCCGAAAATTTTCTCATAGTTTGTAAGCAGGGTTTTTTCCGAGATAAGACTGTCTTCCTCCCCGCGGGACACAGACAGGTTTTCAAGCTCTTGTATTTGAAAGTCAAGCGTTTCGGCTCGTAATTCACTGTCTTCGGCGGCTTTTTCAAGCTTTTGAGTTTTTAACTTCTGGCGCGAATAGTCGGAATAAACTTTGGTATATTCATCAAGAGAACTCTCCCCGCGGCTTTTCGCGTAAACGTCAAGCATATCGAGGTGAGTCAAAGGGTCGGAAAGCGCCTGAGTGTCCTGCTGGCCGTGAATGTTGAGAAGACGCGAGGTAAGCTCCCTCAGCCGGGAGACGGGGATCGTCCGCCCCCCCGCTTTGCAAATACTCCTGCCGTCGGAAGTAATTTTTCTTGATACCGCGAAAAGCCCGTCCTCTCCGATATAGCCGTCTTCAAAACCGTGTGTATCGGGGGGGAGTTCAAAAATCCCCTCCACAAAAGCGGTTTCCTCACCCGTGCGGATGAGAGCGCGGTCGCCCCTGCCGCCGCAGAGCAGAGAGAGACTGTCTATGATAATGCTCTTGCCGCCCCCCGTCTCGCCCGTCAGCACGGTGAACCCGCCCGAAAAATCAATGTTCAGTTTTTTTATTAGCGCGATGTTTTCAATATAAAGGGATAAAAGCAGTTTTCACCACCCCTTTAGCTTCCCGTTTTAAACGGATTTTTACTTGATTATATTTTTTATATACCTGCAGATATCGTTCGCGGTCTCGGGAGTTTTGGTTATTATTATAAAGGTGTCGTCGCCCGCCACAGAGCCCACGACCCCGATGAGGTTCAGCGAGTCGATCGCGGCGCCGGCGGCGCTCCCCATTCCCGTGTAGACGTTTACCACCACGATATTCATGGCGGTGTCAACCGATTTAATGGCCTCTTTTAAAATCACCGAAAACCTGTTTTGCAAAAAGCTGTCGGGCCCGGGAGAGTGATACACATACTTATACTTGCCCTCGCCCACGGAGGTTTTAACGATTTTAAGCTCTCGAATATCCCTCGAAACCGTCGCCTGCGTCGCGGGATAACCCCCCTCGTAAAGCTTGCTCCGCAGCTCTTCCTGCGTTTCAATATCCTCGGAGGAAATAAGCCTTAGAATTTCGGCGTGCCTTTTGTTTTTCATCAATTCTTACCTCTCGTTAAATTTTGTGAAATGCTTTTCGCAAAACGCTCTTCCGCTCAGCCTTATAAGCTTTGTGGCAAGCTTTGATTTGTTTATCGCGACAACGTCGTTATAAAAGACTTCCAGCCGCTTTCTTCCGTCGGCGGTGAGATAAATATCCCCGTTATATTTTGAGGAAACCTTTATGTTAAGGAGCGAATCAGGTGAAAAAATCATTGAGTTAGACCCGTAAAACCCATGCGGACAAACCGCGCAGGTGGCGATAAGCCTAAGCTTTGGGTCGATTATCGGGCCCCCCGCCGACATAAAATAAGCGGTGGAACCGGTGGGCGAGGAAATAATAATGCCGTCCGCCCTGTAGGAAAACGCCTTCGCGCCGTCGCATAAAAGGTCAAGGTCGATAAGCTTTGTAATAACCCCGCGGCAGACCACGATCTCGTTTAGCGCCTCGCAGGTAAAAACGCTTTCCCCGTCCCTGAGTACCTCTGCGCGGAGCATCATTCGCTCTTCCACCGTGTATTCCCCGGTAAAAAAGCGGCTTATTTTGTCTATTTCGTTTGGTTCCAGCTCGTGCATATAGCCGAGTGTGCCGAGGTTCACCCCGATTATGGGGGTGTCGGTAACGCTCGCCCAGTCAGCGGCGGTGAGCATGGTGCCGTCGCCGCCGAGGATAACCGCAAGGTCAGCGCCGCCCGGGAACAACTCAAAAGCCTCTTTCGCGTCTTTTGCGGCGGCGTAGTCGCAGCCGTACGCGGCAAGCACGCCCTCAAGGGTTTTGAGGGAGGATTTTGTCCGGGGTTTGTTAAAGTTTGGGAAGACAACTGCTTTCAAGGTAAACCGTCCTTTTCCATATGTATAAAAGTTTGTTATGTTTTGATGTCTTAAAAAATATATTAAAGCTTTTTAAAATACGCTAAAAATTCGCTGTTTCCGTCCCCGCCCTTAATGGGGGAATCAATCACCGACACAAGTTCAAGACCCCGCTCCGCCGCCGCTTTTTTTAGCTTTGCGACAATAAAGTCAATACAGCCGCCCGTCAGCAGCTCTTTTTTAACAACGCCTTTTTTTGTTAAAGAAAACCTGTCAAGCTCGAATTGGGGCTTAATAAGAGTGACCATACTTCCGCCCCGCTCAAGGATTGCCGAAACGGCAGGGTAAATCAAAGACTGGGAAATAAACGAAACGTCCATGGCGGCAAAACCTATCAGGAGCTCAAAATCTTTTTTTAATAAAAACCTCGCGTTGGTTTTCTCGCGGTTTATAACTCTGCTGTCTGAAACAAGGCTTTTGTCAAGCTGCGAGAAACCGCAGTCCACGGCGTACACCGCCGACGCGCCACTTTGGAGCATACAGTCGGTAAACCCGCCGGCGGAGGCGCCTATATCTAAACACACAAGCCCTGTTAGGTCAACTGAAAAGGCGGCCAGCGCGGCGCTAAGCTTATATCCCCCCCGCGACACAAAACTTGTAACTGGCATGTTTACGCTAAGCGCAGAGTCCTCCGGAATATCCTCCGAGGGCTTTTTAACTCCCCCGCTTTGGTGAGAAACCCTCCCCTCTTTAATAAGAGCGGCGGCATGGGAGCGGCTTTTGGCGAGTCCGTTTTTTACAACAAGCAAATCGGCGCGCATGTTTTTCCTTTACATTTACACTTACATTTACATTTCGTTTAAAAGCTCAACAATGCTGTCGGCGTCAAGCCCCAAATCTTTAAAAAGCGATTTAAGCGAGCCGTGCCCGGGGAGAGTTCCGCTTATGGCGCGGACAAGAATTTTGCCGGGCAAGCGAGACGAAACCATTTCCCCTATCCCGCCGTGGAGCACCCCTTCCTCGACAAACAGCGCGGGCAGGCCGACTGTCAGCGGGAGAAGCGCGTCAAAGTCGACGGGCTTTATCCTCAGCAGCTTAATAACCCTGACTCCCCCGTGCTTTCGCGCCGCGCTGACCGCTTCGGCGGCAAGTCTTCCATAGGTGATTATGACCTTTTCGGGGTTGCCGTAATCGGCGTACGAGAGGTTTTCACCGCAAATAAAGCCGCCCCTTGGGTAGTCATTCTCCCTGCCTTTGGGGTAGCGAACCGCCGAGAGCGTGGGGTGGGAAAGGCATTTTTCAATACAGGGGAGGAGTTCGGAAAGGCTGTCCGGCGAGAAGATAAGTACTCCGGGGAGACTGTTTAAAAGTGAAACGTCAAAAATTCCGTGATGGGTTACGCCGTCGTCCCCCACAAGCCCCGCCCTGTCAATAAGGAGGGTGATGGGGAGGGATTGCATGACCACGTCTTCGGCGAGCTGGTCAAAGCACCGCTGGAGAAAAGTTGAGTAAACGGCGAACACTCCGAAATACCCGCCGGCGCAAAGCCCGGCGCAGAAAGTCACGGCGTGTTCCTCGGCGATTCCCACGTCAAAAAAGCGTTCGGGGAACTTTTCCGCAAATCTGCCGAGCCCGGTGCCAGCGGTCATGGCGGCGCTCACCGCGCAGAGCTTTGGGTGTTTTTCGGCAAGGCGGAGGAGCGACTCGCCGGCGTTATGGGAAAAGGTTTTTTCAACCCCGTTATAAATAAGCCCGTCTTCGGGGTTAAAGCGCGAAACCGAATGGTAAGAGTCGGGCTTGTCTTCGGCAAACCTATAGCCTTTTCCCTTTTTGGTGTAGGCGTGGACAACGCACACGTTTTGCGACTTCTTTGCCTGCTCGAATATATATATCAGCTTTTTAATGTCGTTGCCGTCGACGGAGCCGAAGTAGTCGAACCCAAGCGTTTCAAAAAAGTTTTCTCTTAAAACTATATGTTTAAAAAAGTTTTTTATTCCCCGGAACGCCGCCATAAGCGGTTTCCCGAACAGCGGCAGGTGGGTGAGATGCCTTACAAAGTTGTTTTTAAAGCGGAAGTACCGCCTGCTCAGCCTCATCCGGTTGAATATGTTGTCTATTGTCCCTACGTTGCGGGAAATTGCCATTTCGTTGTCGTTGAGCACTATGATGAGTTTGAGTTCCTCGCCCGCGCAGTTGTTGAGCGCCTCGTATGTCATTCCGTTGGTAAAGCCGCCGTCGCCGATAAGCGCGACGGTGAAGTTTTCCCCGCCGCTTAGCTTTTCGGCGGCGGCAAGCCCTATCGCCGCCGAAAGCGCGTTCCCCGAATGCCCCGAGCCAAACGGGTCGTGTTCGCTCTCGCTCCTTTTGGTGAACCCCGAAACCCCGCCGTCGCTCCTCAGCTTTTCAAACCCCTCCTGCCTTCCGGTGAGAAGTTTATGGGCGTAGCTCTGGTGCCCCACGTCAAACACAAACTTGTCGTCCGGCGAGTCAAAAACCTTGTGGAGCGCCACGCAAAGCTCAACGGAACCGAGATTTGACGACAGATGCCCGCCGTTTTTGGAAACCGAAAGCAGGATTTTTTCCCGTATCTCGCCGCAGAGCGCCGCTAATGATTTTATGTCAAGATTTTTAATATCCCCGGGGGCTTTAATGTTTTCTAATATCAAGGCGGGCTCCTTAACAAATATTTGAAGCTTGGGTTACGATTTTCTTTCCAAAAGCCGCTCGGCAAGGCATTTCAGTTTCTGTAACGCGGGGGTGTTTTTAAACGCGAAGAGCGAATCAACCGCTTTTTTTGTATACTCCCCGCACATCGCCCTTGAATTTTCCAATCCGTAAAGGGCGGGGTAGGTGAGTTTTCTTTGTTTTTCGTCTTTTCCCGGCGTTTTTCCCATATCTGTTTTGCTGCCGGTTACGTCAAGTATGTCGTCGTATATCTGAAAGGCAAGACCTAAGCTTTTGCCGTATTCCTCCGCAGCGAGGATTTGTTCCTCATCGGCGCCGGCGGCTACGCATCCCAGCGCGCAGGAAGCGGAAATCAGGCTTGCCGTTTTTAAAAGGTGGGTTTTTTTAAGCTGAGCCTTGCCGCCGTTTTTAAGGGAAAACGAAATGTCAAGCATTTGCCCCCCCGCCATTCCGTCGGGACCCGCCGCCCTCGCGAGAACAGACACCGCCCTTAGGTTTTGGGTTTCGCCGCAGTGCGGGTTTTTCGCCGCCGTTTCAAAGGCTTTTATAAACAGCGCGTCGCCGGCGATAAGGGCGAAGTCCTCCCCGTACACCTTATGGTTTGTAAGCTTTCCCCGGCGGTAATCGTCGTCGTCCATCACCGGCAGGTCGTCGTGAATAAGCGACGCCGCGTGAATAAGCTCCACCGCCGCGGCGTAGTCGGCGGGGGAAAAAGCATCCTCCCCGCCGGCGGCCTCATAAAAGCCGAACACCAGCCCCGCTCTCAGCCGTTTGCCGCCCCCCGCCGCCGTGTAGCGCATGGCGTCATAGAGGGGCTTTAAGCTTTCGTCACCGGTAAAAAGGGCTTTTTCAAGGCTTGACTCAAACGCCGAAAAATACTTTTGGTCAAACGGAAGACTATCCATTCGCCCCACCGAAATCTTCTTCAACGCCGCCGACAAGAATTTTAACCCGTTGTTCGGCGTCTCTCAGCAGGGTTTCGCACTGTTTGATAAGCCGCGCCCCTTCCTCGAACATTTTTATCGAGTCCTCGAGCGAGGCGCTCCCCTCCTCAAGCCCCTTGACTATTTCCTCAAGCCGTTTTACGGCCTCCTCATAGGTTGTTTTTTGTTTTTGTTCTTTTGATTTTTTGTCTGTTTCGCCCATATTTATGACCATCCTTTTTGCAGCTGAGTTTGAAAGATTATCTTTCAATCTTATGCCTCCCCGATTTTTAAAGCGTCAATACATCCGTCCGATAACCTGAGCCTGAACTCCTCCCCGTCCGAAATCGCACCGGCGCTTGTGAGAATGGCTCCGTTTTTGTCATACGCCACCGAATACCCCCGCTTTAGCACCCCGAGAGGGTTAAGCGAGCCCGCAAGAGACGAAAGGCGGAGCAGTTCTTTTTTTCTCTCCCCAATAACCCCCGCCGCGGCGGAATCAAGCCTTTGGGAAAGCTTCAGCATATCGACAGTTTTGTCCTGATAAAGCTTTTCCGGCGTTTTTATAAAAGACGACGAGGCTAAAAGGGATAAAAGCTTTTTCTCACCCTCAAGCCGTCTTATAAGGAGAGAGGAAATTCGCGTCCCCGCGTTGCCGAACTTGCGGCTGAGTTCCGTCGAATCCGGCAGCGCCATCTCAATCGCCGCCGACGGCGTGGGGGCGCGGAGATCGGCCACAAAGTCAGCAATCGTAAAGTCGGTCTCATGCCCCACGGCGGAAACAATGGGAATTTCGCTTTTGTAAATAACGCGGGCGAGTTCCTCGTCGTTAAACGCCCATAAATCCTCGGCGCTGCCGCCGCCGCGGCCGATTATTATAAGCTCGACCCTTTTGTTTTCGTTAAAATAATTTATTCCTTTTATAATATTGGCGGGGGCGCCCGCCCCCTGAACCAGCGAGGGGTAAAGTACAAGCTCGCAGCCCGGAAACCGCCGCCCGGCGATGTTTATCATATCCCGTATCGCCGCCCCCGTGGGCGCGGTGACGATTCCCGCCGAAAGCGGGAGAGCGGGGAGACGCCGCTTTCTCGCGGGGTCAAACAACCCCTCGGAAGCAAGCTTTGCCTTTAGCTTTTCAAATGCGACGTAAAGCGAGCCGATCCCGTCCTGTTCAAGGGAATTGACATAAAGCTGATACACCCCGTCGCGGGGGTAGACGGAAACCCTGCCGGCGGCGATAACCTTGTCGCCGTTTTTGGGAACAAAGCTAAGCTTTTCCGCGTCGGTTCTGAACATCACCGCCTTTAGGAGCGACGTTTCGTCTTTCAGCGTCATATAAATATGACCGGTGCGGTGGAGGGTGATGTTTGATATCTCGCCTTTCACCGAAACCTGTCTGAGTATCGGGATGTTTTCGAGATAATCTTTTATAAAATTGTTAAGCTGGGTTACCGTTATTACTTTTTTATCCATCTCTTTTGATAATCCCGTCGATTTTCCCGAGCACGCCGTTTACATACGCCACGCTTTCCTCGCCGCCGTGCTCCCTGCAAAGCTCAAGCGCCTCGTTAACCACAATTTCCGGCGGGGTGTCGGTTGCTAACATCTCATACGCTCCAAGCCTCATACAGGACAAAGGCACCCTGCCTATCCGGGAAAAGTTCCTGTTTTCGGCGGAGTCGGCGATAAGGGAATCAATTTCGGATATCCTTTCGACCGCCCCGGTAAAAAGATCTCTCGCGAAAGCTGTGATCACCTCGCCGCGGGATTCCGCCGCGTTATTAATTATGGTTTCCGTCTCGCCGCCAAACGAATACTCAAAAAGCAGTTTAAACGCGACCGCGCGGCTGTCATGTCTTTTCATAAAACTCCCCGTCAAAGTCTGTTATTCGGTTTAGAATCTCAAGGGCGCAAAGCGCGGAGGACAGCCTTATTTCGTCCCGGTTCCCCTCAAAGCGGCAAAGTTTTGAGAACGCCCCGCCGGGATAAGCAAAGGCAAGCCAAACGGTGCCGACCGGTTTTTCCTCCGAACCCCCGCCCGGCCCGGCAATGCCGCTGACGGCGACCGCGTAGTCTGCCCCCGCAAGCAGTTTTACCCCCTCTGCCATTTCAATGGCGGTCTCGCCGCTCACCGCGCCGAAGTTTTCAAGCGTTTGGTTCTTTACCCCTAAAACCGTTTCTTTAATACGGTTTGAGTATGCGCATATGCCTGTCTCAAAAACCCCGCTGGCGCCGGGGACGGAAGTTATCGCGTATGAGATAAGCCCGCCGGTGCAGCTTTCGGCGGTGGAGATTTTTTTGTTTTTTTCCAAAAGGCGACCCACAAGGCGGGCGGCCGAAGCTTTTATTTTAACCGTTGTTTCATTTTCCATAGATAACCTTTAAAACCTTTGTGAGGTAGGCTTCCTCGACCAGAGCGCCAATGTCAAGAGACGACTCCGCAAACGTCAGTTCTCGGGGTTTGGGTATAAGGTTCGGGTGTTTCGGCACAAAAACCGTACAGCAGTCCTCGTATGGGAGAGAGGAAATGTCAAACGTTCCGATACTCCGGGCGGCGGTGACGATTTCTTCTTTGTCAAGCCCGATGCAGGGGCGGAACACGGGGAGGGTGACCACGCTGTCGGTGACGGCAAGCGACTGGATTGTCTGGCTCGCCACCTGCCCCAAGCTCTCGCCCGTCACAAGCGCCGCCGCCCCGATATCCTCCGCCAGCCTTTGGGAAAGGCGCATCATAAACCTCCGCAACACAAGGGTAAAGAGCTTTTCGGGGCAGGCGGTGTAAATGGCGTTTTGAATTTCGGTAACGGAAATACAGTAAAGCCTGACGCAGCCCGTATACCCGGCAAGCACCCCGGCGAGGGATATGACTTTTTCCCTCGCGGCCTCCCCGGTATAGGGGGGCGACTCAAAATACACCGCGTCGACGCTTACCCCCCGCTTGGCGACCATATACCCCGCCACGGGGGAATCGATCCCCCCCGAGAGCAGCAGCAGCGCGCTCCCGCCCGAAGACACGGGAAGCCCTCCCGCGCCCTTTTCACCGCCCGCGTGGACAAACGCGAAAACGTCGCGGATTTCAATATAAATCACCGCTTGAGGGTCTTTAAGGTTTACCGAAACGCCGGGGGCGGCGCCGAGTACGACGTGCCCGCAGATTTCGCAAATTTCCGGCGAGGTCAGCGGGTAAGACTTGTCCCCTCTTTTTGAAGTGCATCTGAATGTCTTCGCGTTTCCTAAAAGATATGATATATTTTCACGGATAACGCCGCTTATTTCGTCTATTCCCTTGCCGCACTCAAACCCGAAACAAACCGAAACCACGCCGAAGACTTTTTTCATTTTCTCGGCGGCAAGCCTCATGTCCGCGCTTTGGTCCCCCCGCACCACAAGGGTGGACTGGGAATTTCTGACGGTAAACTCGCCCTCGACCCCGGCAAGGAGCTGTTTTACGCGCTTGATAAGGAGGTTTTCAAACCTCCCCCGGTTAAGGCCTTTGAGGGCAAGCTCCCCGTATTTTAAAACTATCGCGTACTTTTGGCTCATTTCTCCGCTTCCCCCTTTGACTTAAACAACCTCGCGGCCGCCAGCCCCTCGACGAGCAAATCGATCTCTTGCTTTGTGTTAAGGGGCGAAAAGGCAATCCTAAGGGCAAAGGAAGTGTAGTCTTTTCCGTAACCGAACGCCGCAAGCTGGGTGTTTTCTTTTGCTCTTGAGGAACAGGCGGACGAAGACGACACATAAATTCCGCTTTGGGAAAGGCTGTTTTGAGCCACCTCGCTTTTAACGCCCTTTAAACTTAAGCTGACAAGCGAAGTTATATGGTAAACCGGGATTTTAAAGTCTATATTCCCGCCAAGGGATATTTTTGCCTTTAAAAGAAAATAATCGCGGAATTCCGAAACTTTTGCCAGATGCTCTTTGCCGCGGAGCGACCATTCCTCGGCCGCCCTCCCGAACGCGGCAATGGCGGGGAGGTTTTCCGTGCCGCTCCACAAGCCGTTTTCCTGCCCGCCGCCGTAAATCAGCGGGGAAACGCTAAGGCCTTTTTTAACGAACAGACCGCCGACCCCTTTTATCCCCCCTATTTTATGGGAAGAAATCGAAAACGTGTCGCAGTTTTCGGCGGCAACCGAAGGACTTCCGCCAACCTTTGTGTAAGACTGAACCAAATCCGAATGAAAATACGCGGACGAGCCGGTTTTTGTGATGAGTTCCCTCACAAGTTTCAGGTCGGTCAGCGCCCCGTTTTGGTTGTTCGCCTGCATAAGCGTGACAAGGCAGGCCTTTTCGCCCAAAAGCGCCGACTCCAGCGCGGAATAGTTGACTTCCCCGCCGTCGACGGGGATATAGACAATTTTAAATCCCTTATCCTCAAGTTGTTTTAAAGGCAATAAAACCGAAACATGCTCGGCGCGGGTGGTTATTATGGCGTTGCCCGAAACGCGGTTTTTCGCCGCGAGCGAAAAAATCGCCAAATTGTTTGAAACCGTCCCGGACGGGGTAAAAAATATTTCTTTACTGTCCGCCCCAAGCGACGAGGCCACCCTTTCCCTTGCGGTTTCAATGATTTTTCTTGAAGTCAGCCCCGCGTGATGAGTAGAGGAGGGGTTGGCGAAATTAAGCGCGGCGTAACTCGCTTCTTCTAACGCCGAGGGGAAAGGGATAGCCGACGCGGCGTTGTCAAAATATACTTCATTTTTAGGGGTTTTATTGTTTATTGTCATTTTTATTTTTAACTTTTTTCATTTACTTTGCTTTGGTTTTCGCTTATAAACTTAGCGCTCCGGGTAAAAATATTCCTTAAAAAGGGTGTTAAAATGAATAATTACAGGGATTTATACATCAAATATTATACAACGGCGGTATTATTAAGTCAATGATAAATTTCCCGCGGTTTTTTCGCAAACAGCCTCAAGCGTTAGGAAAAACCGCTCGGCGTGGTAGCCGTCGTTCACGCAGTGGTGGAATTCCACGGTGACGGGTAGGACGGTTTCGCCGTTTTTTTCATACAGCTTGCCCACAATGACAAAGGGGATAAAAGGGGTGTCGGGCTTGTTATAGGACGAAAACTCGGCGGGCTTTGACATTGAGATCGAGGTGTGGACAATATTCCGGCTCACCGAGACATGAACGCTGTCGGGCCGGGGAGCGTCATAATTGTAAAGCCTGCCGCAAGAGGCGGCGGAGGCTTTGTCGCGCTGAAAATCGGTATAAAAGTCGGGAAAACTCTCGCGAAAAGGGGTGACGGCGTGGGTGAACAGGTTAGAGCCGTCGTCCCTGAGCAGGTTAAAATGAAGATTAAGAAAGTCATAATAACCGGGCTTCCCCCCGACCCGAGCAAAGCGATAGTTATGGTCGGAGTTAACCGTCTTGCCTATCGCGTAGCAAATCGAGGGGTAAAACTTGTACCCCGCCTTTTTTGTGGCGGCGCGGAACTTTGTGACGGTAATTTCGCTTGTGACGCTGAATGTATAGCCTAAAAACTTGTCGTAAATCTCTTTTCTGTCCCAATTTATGTAATCGATATAGTTGAATTTATTTGTGTTATTTGTGTTGTTTATGTTTTGCGGGCTTTTCGTGAAACTCATAATTGCGTGACCTTCCTTTTTGTTTGGTTTAAAAGTATTATACCCTATTTGCGGGTGTTGTCAATATACGCCTTAGCCTCGCCGGCGGCTCTTGATTTGTCTTTTTGATTCATCACCGCCATATTAAAAAAGCAAGCCCACTCGCCGGACTTCGGATAAAACAGCGCTTTTTTAGCTTGACAACATTATTCTTTTGTGCTATATTTGTTCTTGCCAAACGCAGGCGTAGTTTAGTGGCAGAATTTCAGCTTCCCAAGCTGACTGTGCGGGTTCGATTCCCGTCGCCTGCTCCAGATAATCCTGTCTTTTGACAGGATTATCAATTATATTCGTCCTGACGGACGAGTGATATTCACTTCGTGAATGATATTCGCCCTTACGGGCGAGTGATATTCGCTGCGGCGAATAAAAATAAGGACGAATATAATATCATTCAGCGTTAGCTGAATATCATTACGCAGTAATATCATTGGCGGAGCCAATATCATTCAGCGTTAGCTGAATATCATTACGAAGTAATATCATTGGCAAAGCCAATATCATTCAACCTCAGCTCTATATCATTATGTAGTAATATCATTGGCGATGCCAATATCATTCAGCGTTAGCTGAATATCATTACAAAGTAATATCATTGGCGGAGCCAATATCATTCAACCTCAGCTCTATATCATTACGAAGTAATATCATTGGCAAAGCCAATATCATTCAGCGTTAGCTGAATATCATTACAAAGTAATATAATGGTCTAAGAAAACTCGACAAAAATATTGCGTAAAGATAATGAACCTGATAAAATAAAAAAGAAGAAAGCAGGATGATTATCTATGAAAAGAAGAACATTCAGCGCAGAATTCAAGGCAAAA